>JAUVKW010000173.1 GCA_030596025.1 Bacteroidota bacterium
TTAAATGGTTTGCCCTACATGGGCTTCAATCTATTTTACAATGAGTTGTACGGTTACAGTTATAGAAACCGCCTTGGTACGATTAGCGTATGCCGGGTGGTGTGGGGGGACAGCGGCGTAAGCCGCTTCCTACCCGATTAGGAAAAGTCGTTGTAAAAGGCAATTAATTCCGCGTAGCGGATAGACAAATTTTCTCCTGAACCTGGTATTTCAGAGTTATATAAATTTCTTATCTTCGAATAAACTTTTCTAATAACTTTTTCGTTATAGTAACGTAAAAAGGATAAAGTACTTTTCAATTAAATGAAAAATAACTTTTTTAAAATATTTCTTTCATTATTGATTTTTCTCTTTTTAGCTGGAGCGGCTGATGCAAAGAAACCCAAAAAGAGAAAGAAGAAAAAAGCTTTGATTGAAACTACCCAATTAGGAAAGAATAAAAAATTCTTTTCTAAAAAGTACCAAAAATCTTTAAACTCCAGGGCCAGAAAAAATAACCGCAAAAAAAGAAGAAGGTAGATCCTCCTGTTTTCCGAAAAAGACACCCATGGGCTTACCCGGGGCTATTAATATTTAAACCTTCCAGGGCAATTACTACTATCTTCCTGTTTTTACCATTTGGTCACCCATATCAAAAACCTAATTATATCGAAAACTATTGAAAGCAGGAGAGGTGAGTTGGAAAAACAGCACCAGGCTTCAGCCTGGTGTTAAGGCATAAGTATGAGTCAGGTTTTGGCGCAAATTTTGCCTTGTGCTAAACCTATAGATATGCCCTGGTGAAAGGTTTATTGAAGGCTGCAAAATTTGTGACAAAACCGAAAAACAAGAGGTCCGCAGTGTCTGGCTTAATAGTGGGATAACGCCTCCCGGACCGCATGAAACAGGGCTTACTTTATTACTTTTAGTTTTGGCGAGACACCCAAAAAGCAATACTATTTTGCATTAAAAGACAGATTATGTGCCAGTTAAGATTATTACATTGAGATTTGCTCGGAAAACAGGAAAAAGAAGAAATAGCTTATTCCCAATTTTGTTCCGGAGCCCTGTATAATTCAATATTGTTGAGTACAGGACATGCATATGATTCTGTAATAGAGAGTTTTATTTTATCAGTTTTTATTGTCGGAAAGCTAAGAATACGCTTATAGCCAATCGTAGTTCCGCTTGCCACTTCTTTCCAGGCTCCATCAACTAAAACTTCTATGATAAAAGCCTTAATGCGTTGTCCGAGTACGATATGCTCCTGAATAAGAATCCTGTTTACTTCCGTTTTTTCGCCAAGGTCAATGCTTAGTAATCCGGTTAAAATATCATCATCCGTACACCAATATGTGTCTTTATTTTCATCTGTTAAATTTGAAGCTGAATACTGTTTGCTTTTGCCTCTCCATGAATCTGCAAATGCTTTTTTCCCGGCAGCAAGATTGCAGGCAAATTCTTTATCAAGTGCTTTACGAAATGCTTTTAGTACTACCACATCATGTTCATTTATCCGGCCTGTTTTATCAGGGGGCAGATTTAATAAAAATGTGCCATTTCTTCCAACTGAGTTATAATAAATTTGCATTAATTCGCCAACAGTTTTTACAAGACTATCTTCTTTTTCATGATAGAACCATCCGGGACGAATAGATACATCACATTCAGCTGGTATCCAGTCAGCTCCATTCTCCTGTCCTGAAGGTAATTCTTTATAATTCGGGGATCCAGGGTAGAACTCAATACCATTAAGATGAGACCAGTTGGTTTCTCCTGCAAAACCATGCTCATTTCCTACCCATCTCACATCCGGACCGGCATCACTGAACATCACAGCATTGGGTTGGAGTTCCCTGACAATTTTTCGAGTAGCCGGCCAGTCATAATATGTTTTCCTGTCAATTTTACGTTCTTCCCGGGCTCCTCCATAGTAACCATCTCCTCCATTAGCTCCATCAAACCATACCTCATAAATATCACCATAGTTTGTAAGTATCTCACGGAGTTGATTTCGGTAATATGTAATATAGGCAGTATCTCCATACACCGCACTATTACGATCCCATGGAGATAAATACAGTCCCATCTTCATATCATATTCCTTGCATGCTTCAGCTAATTCTCGTATCACATCACCATTGCCATCTTTCCATGGAGAACTTTTTACCGAGTGACTGGTATACTCTGAGGGCCATAAACAAAACCCGTCATGGTGTTTTGCTGTAAGTATCACTCCATTCATTCCAGCCTCCTTAGCTACGCGTACCCACTGACGGCAATCCAGGTCTGTTGGATTAAATATTTCAGGTGATTCGTCTCCATATCCCCACTCCAAACCAGTAAATGTATTAGTGGTGAAGTGGAAGAAAGCAAGAAACTCCATTTTTTGCCAGTTCATTTGACGTTCAGTGGGAACAGGCCCATAAGCAGCCGGCGGATCAACTTGTTTACCACAAGAAACCAGGATCAGTATAAAAAGAAGAATCCACAAAAAAGAGCTCATATTTTTCATAGACAAAAAATTATTATTTCATTAATAGACAAATAGTTTCAGATGGAAGAATAAACTGTATCACTTTTGACTTTCAACTTTCGACTTCTGACTTTTGACTTGTTTTTGGGATTCTTCTTTGCGCTTTTCTCCTTTAAAAAGTCCGGCTACCTCTTTTACAACGTGCTCAAATAAGCGGTATCTGAGCAACTTTACCTCGGTTACGATTTTCTCTTTTTCCATACGTATTTTGAACCGCATGCGTTCTGTTTCCATTCTCAGGCTTTTCAGGCTAGTTATCTTCATCTTCGGGGATATTGAAAATTGAAATAAGCGATTTAACAAAAATACCGGTTAAGAGAGGGGTTTTTCTTTGACGCATCCATATTAACATTAGGATTAGAATAATAAGGTACCCGCCTGAAACGATAAGATAACCAAGGAAAACACTTTCCAGTTTGAAGTTTATATAATTTGCAAGGGCCACTGAACCAAATACAAAAATAAGGAGACAGAATATGGAGATGATAAAAATAGTAGCGATAAGGCCCAGGAGAAGGGAGGATTTTTCCACACCTTTTAAGGTGTAAAACCGTAATTCATCCTTAAACAGGCTTGCCAGGCTGTTCCACAAGTCTTTTAAACTATCCATTTTCTATTCCTTTCTCAACGCTTTTTATCAGTTTTGATATCTTATCTACCAGATCTTTGGTTTCTTCCGATTTCACCTCTTCAAGCTCTTTTACTACGCTACTTAAGGTGGACAGGTGTCTGGAAAGTTGTCCTTTTTTCTCTTCAGGTCCCCAGAGGTAGAGCCCTAGTAATAAACCCCCCACAGTACCCAGTGCAGCAGCCACCATCAGTTTGGTATTTTGATTCTCCATAATACAGAATATTAAGAATGAATAGTTCCTGAAATTATAAATAAAAAATTAGAATAACCTTGATACTACCATATTCCGTAATATTCTTATTCTCATAATGACCCACGAAGAGAATAAAATAAATTTGTAAATGCTATATTTACAGATATAAAATGTTATTATTTTAATAGTATGGTAAAGAATGAGGTAGCAGTAGGTATAGATATCGGAGGAACAAATACTGTTTTTGGTTTTGTTGACAGCGAAGGAAATATCCTCGGAAAGGGCAGGATAGGGACAACACATTATGATGAAATTGAAGTTTTTATAGCGGCATTGTATGAAAAGATAATTGTTGCCGGTCAGAAGATTGGAAATGATATCGAAGTGGTTGGATTTGGAATTGGTGCCCCCATGGGGAACATAAACAAAGGAACAATTGAACATGCTGCAGGACTTCCCTGGAAGGGGATAGTCCCTCTTTCGGATATTTTCAAAAGACATACAAGCCTTCCTGTAATCGTAACAAATGATGCAAATGCAGCAGCAGTGGGCGAGATGGTATATGGTGGTGCCAGGGAGATGAAAAACTTCGTGGTAATTACTCTTGGTACCGGGTTGGGCAGTGGCTTTGTTATTGACGGAAAGCTTGTATATGGGAATGATGGATTTGCCGGTGAAATCGGACATACTGCCATACGGCCAGGAACATCAAATCGTGATTGCGGCTGTGGAAGAAAGGGCTGCCTCGAAACATATGTTTCAGCAACAGGACTGAAAAGAACTCTTTTGAAGGTTATGGCCGACAGTATCGAGCCCAGTGAGTTGAGAAAGTACAGTTTTGACGAGCTTGATGCTGAAATAATCCATGAGGCAGCAAAAAGAGGAGATCATATTGCAAAAGAAGCTTTTTTACACACAGGAATGATGCTTGGCTTTAAACTGGCTGATGTAGTGGCACATACCAATCCTGAGGCAATTTTTCTTTTTGGCGGACTTGCACTTGCCAGGGATCTGATTTTTAAACCGGCAAAAGAATATATGGAGAAATACCTTCTAAGTATTTACAAAGGGAAAGTCAAACTTCTGCAATCGGAGCTAAGTACACATAATGCAGCAGTTCTTGGAGCCAGTTCACTTGTATGGTCATGTAGAAAATCGTAATTCGTGTTTGTGCTGCGATTTTGAAAGATTACATAGAGTTTTTGTCAGGGATTGAATAATTGACCATAATGTAGCTCCACCACTTCCTTATACTTTAGTTTTCCAGTATCAGAAAGAAATGATTTATCTACAAGCATAAGCATATACGCTTTAGCTTTACGAAATTCTTTTCCTATTGAGACTAATATCCTGTCTTTTACTCCTATTCTTTTTCCTAATTCAAGGAAGTCTCTAATTTTATATTCATATGTGGTAGTTAGCAAATCTTGTTTTGTTCTCTCCATTTCTTTGAACAAGTTCATTGCTATTTTCGGGTCGTTGATGTGAAGTTTTGTGTTCATTAAATCATATGAAGGAGACAATAACATATCACCATCAGCTGATTCCAAAAGGGATAGGTTTTTTAAGTTAACGTCTCCATTGCCTGTGAGGAAATTGAAAACAAGAATTCTAATGAAACTTATCTGGTCAGTAGGATTAAGTCGATTCCCAACATCTTCGTAAGCGAACGAATTATACTTATAAAGTCCATGGCTGTTTGTGCCTGGAGTAGCATTTAATACAGAGACAAAATCTTCCTGACCCAGCATCTTACCTTCTTTATCCCTGTCAAATCTTCTAGTAAGGTAAGCTGGCTCCCCATTAGCGAATTTCACCAACCCGCATTTTGCTGTTGAGATATTGAATAGTTGGTCAGCCATAGTCATGGTCAAATGTTCATTTGCTGGAGAATCTTTGTATAAATTTCTCCTTGAATCTATAAACGGCTTAATAATGTACATTGATTCAATCTCCCTGTTTGGAGCTAAAAGATTATTTTTATCTTTTCCAATAAACCCTTTAGGTTGTACTCCTGAAATACTAAATCCTGCAGGCTGTCCCATAATCCTATCTTGAATATCATTCCAATTAAATCTTTTTTTGGATTTAGGCATATTCACCGATATGGAAAAAGTCTTTTCATTTGATATGAATTCATCTTCATACTCAAAATGATATCCATATTCATCTCTCCAGAGTACTCCTGCATTGTGTTTCCTTTTATATATTACACTTAACTTCATTTATCGTTTTTTTACTTCAACTAAAATTGCAAGATTTAAGAAATGAAAATTTCATTTAGAGTCTCAAATGATGGGTTGGCTTTTCCTCTCTCTATCTGTGATAAAGTGACAACTGACAATCCTGTATAGTCTGCAAGTTGGCTTTGTGGCATAGATATTACCTTCCTTCTTGCCCTTACTTTTTGACCTAATTCTTCTTTAGTCATAACTTTAATTATATTTAAGGTAGATTCCTGTTCAAGAGTGGAGGATTAATCCATCTGATTCTTACAGTTTTTCGGCCTCTGAATATACTTGTTAGTCATTCTTCAAATAGTGATTGCAGGTTAAGAGCAGGAAGGTTCAGAATGTAATTTGTGCTTCTTCCACCTTCACCGGAATCCGATAAGACTCCTTTTTCGATCAAATCTTGAATATCTCTTCGGGCAGTATCTCTATGCACTTTTGTCATTTTCGCCCATTTGGATGAATGCAACTTGCCCACGAAGTCACCTTGAAGTTTATTTATCATTTCGACTTGTCTCTCATTGAACAGGGTGGTTTTATGCAACTCCCAGAACTTTGCCTTTACCAATATTTTCGATAATGTTTCATCGGTTGCCTTAAGTGCCTCAGTTAAGCGTTCAAAGTACCACACTAGCCATTGGCTTACGTCCATACTTCCCTTTTGGGTGGATTCCAATACATCATAATACCCCTTTTTGGATTTCATGATCTGAGCTGACATACTATAGAACCTTTGCCT
>JAUVKW010000210.1 GCA_030596025.1 Bacteroidota bacterium
TTCATTTTCAAGTTTCCTGTTCACAGCAGATAAAAAGCCTCTGTTGTAATCCAGTTCCTTATTCAATTTTTCAAGCTCTTCTTTTTCATTTAGCTTATCTCCAAGAGGTATAAAATACTCAGTTGTTTTAACTATAAAAGAAACAGCTCCTAAAGGTTTTTCCTGAATGAACCGGAGCCCGGAAAGATTACATAGTTTTTCTAAAACCGGACCAAAGCGATTATCAAATTTTTGCTCATCTTCCCTGATCATCAATTCCAATGAATTACGATTTGGTATATTTCTTTCCTTCCGGATTGTGCGTATGGAACTAATAGTTTCTTTAGCCTTCTCAAACCTGGCAATGCATGCTTCTTCAAACTCTCCGGCTTTCGGAAATTCAGAAGTCATAATACTATCTCCATCTTCCCTCTTCTCAATTAGTTGCCATATCTCCTCGCTAATAAAGGGAACAAATGGATGAAGTATTTTAAGTAATGTGTCTAGGAAATTATATGTAGAGGAAAGTGTAGAAACATCTATATCTTGCTGGTAAGCAGGTTTAATGATTTCGAGGTACCATGATGAAAATTCATCCCAAAATAATTTGTACACATTCATTAAAGCTTCTGACAACCGGTATTTTGAGAATTGATCATCCAGTGTGTAAAGTGACTTATTTAATTTTTCTCCAAACCACTTAACAGCCATTTTAGAGGCCTCTGGTTGATCAAGAGATTTATCCACCTTCCATGATTTGATCAGTCGGAAAGCATTCCATATTTTATTTGCAAAATTCCTTCCCTGTTCAGTCAGACTTTCATCAAAAAGCAAATCTCCGCCTGCGGGGGAGCAAAGAAGCATTCCAACTCGCACTCCATCTGCTCCGTATTGCTCCATAAGCTTGATTGGATCGGGAGAATTACCCAATGATTTTGACATTTTGCGGCCTGATTTATCACGTACAATGCCTGTTAAATAAACGTTCTCAAATGGCCTCGCATCCATGTACTCATATCCGGCTATGATCATCCTGGCAACCCAGAAAAACAAAATTTCAGGGGCTGTTACCAGGTCATTTGTTGGATAGTAATATTGAAAGTCCGGGTTTTTAGGATTTCGTATGCCATCAAATACAGAAATTGGCCACAGCCATGATGAAAACCATGTATCCAATACATCCTCATCCTGCTTTAGATCCTCTATTTTAAGATTCTTGTTCCCGGTTTTCTCCCTGCCCAATTGCAGGGCTTCATCTGCATTATCAGCCACAACAAAATCAGCTGATCCCGGAAGATACCAGGCTGGTATTTGCTGCCCCCACCAGAGTTGCCTGGAGATACACCAATCGCGTACATTTTCCATCCAGTGACGATAGGTGTTTTTGAATTTTGGCGGCACCAGCTTAATGGTATCATTCATTACATTATCGAGCCCTGGCTTTGCTAATTCTTCCATCTTCAAAAACCACTGCATAGATAGTTTTGGTTCAATAACAGCGTCGGTGCGTTCTGAAAAACCAATTTTATTTACATAGTCTTCAACTTTTACAAGATATTTCTTGTTTTCCAATTCTTCTGAAACAAGCTCTCTTGCTTCAAATCTATCTTTCCCAATAAATATCTGTGCACTTTCACTTAAAGTCCCGTCATCATTAAAAATATTAATGGGTTCTCCCAATGAGTGACGAATCCCAATTTCATAATCATTCACGTCATGGGCAGGAGTAATTTTCAGGGCCCCTGTTCCAAATTCCCTGTCTACATATGTGTCTGTAATGATGGGTACCGTGCGATTGATAAGAGGAATAATAACTTTTTTCCCATGAAATTTTTTATACCTGTCATCTTCTGGATGAACACAAACAGCCATATCTCCCAGGATAGTTTCAGGCCTGGTAGTAGCCACAGTCAAAAAATTATCTTCCCCCTCAACTGCATATTTGATATAATACAAACTCGATTGCAGCTCTTTATGAATTACCTCCTCATCTGAAACCGCTGTTTTAGCCTGTGGGTCCCAGTTTATCATTCTCACTCCTCTGTATATATGACCCTTTCTATACAAGTCCACAAAAACCTTCAATACACTTTCTGACATCTCCTCATCCATGGTAAACTTTGTTCTTTCCCAATCGCAGGAAGCTCCCAGTTTTTTTAGCTGCTCCAGAATAATGCCACCATGCTTTTCTTTCCACTCCCAGGCATGCTTAAGGAATTCATCTCTCGTTAATTTCGACTTATCAATCCCCTGCTCCTTTAAGCGGGCAACAACCCGGGCTTCTGTAGCAATCGATGCATGATCGGTACCAGGAACCCACAATGCATTTTTCCCCTGCATACGTGCCCTCCTGACCAGTATGTCCTGAATGGTATTATTCAGCATATGTCCCATATGTAAAACTCCGGTAACATTGGGGGGAGGTATAACAATTGTATAAGGCTCTCTATCATCCGGGGTGGATTTAAAAAGTTTGTTTTTCATCCAATACTCATACCATTTATCTTCTGTAATCGCAGGATTGTATTTTGAGGGGATTTCCATATAATTTATTCTTCTTCAATAACAGAGTTTCTAATCCTGCAAAAGTATAAATTTTAGCTTTATTCTAATAAACGAGCTCCATATTCTTATGCAGTTGAATAAAAGTCACAAGAACATTTTTTATTTAAAATTTCCAACCTTTGCCTCCCATTTTTCGTTTCTCTTATAAGAGATCTAACATCTATAACAATGTATATAAAAATGATCCGACTCATAATAGCGTTATCCCTTGTAATAATCACTAGTACTTGTGATAAAGAGGATTTTACAAAGCCTTCCAAGGTATCGTTTTCATTTCATATCATGGAAGATGAAATCCCTGACAATTTTCTTTCTTTTACTGGTGGAGAATTATATTTGAATGAATTTGATTTTGAAGGTTACAGGGAATCAGCACAAGATTATTTTTTTGAAAAAGAATTTGATCCTCATTCATTTTTCAGTCTGAATCCCGGTTTCATTAACCAGCCTCTAAATTTCGATATCCCACAAGGTATTTATAATAGAATAAATATTTTACTGGACATGGAACAGGAAACAGGGGAAGATAGTAAATCTACATTAAAAGATGATGAACTGGAGACTGCATTCCAGATTTCCTCTGTCTATACAAAAATTGATGGAGGTCAGACGCATGTACTGTTCAACACCGAAGATATAGAATTTGAAATAACTGCGGAAGACCAGGAGGGAGGGTCTGTTATTGTATTGCAGGTTGAAAAATCCAGTGAAGCGAAAATCTTTTTTGATCCTTCTTATGCTTTTCAAACAGTGCCCAGGGATTTTTTCGAATCGGCTGAAACTGAAATTATTAATAATGAACCAACCATTTTATTTTCAGATGATAGTTATGAATCCTTATATGAAATGATCTTATATCGTTTACAAATCTCAGCAAAAGTAATTATATTCTGATTCAAGATTGATCAATTGTGTATTTAGGTAGGATTTATGGAACAGATAACTGAGCCTAATAATGTTTTGATAGAAGGCTGTGTAAGAAACGATAGAAAAATGCAGGAAAAGCTCTATCGCAAATACTCTATGCTCATGTATAATATATGTCTTGCTTATGCAGGAGATCGTACGGAAGCAATGGACCTTTTGCAGGAAGGTTTCATTAAGGTATTCAAAAACATTTCAAAATTTGTAGAGACCGGATCGCTTGAGGGATGGATTAGAAGGATTGTAACCAATACTGCCATTGATCATTACAGAAAAAACCAAATCAGCAGGAAGATGATTACCCTGGAAGAAGCGGAGATAAGTGGGAAAAGCCTTAATAAAACTCAAGATTCCTTAAATTACAAAGACATATACAAACAGGTAAAGAGACTTCCAAACGGGGCAAGAATGATTTTTAACCTCCATGCTATCGAGGGCTATACCCATAAGGAGATTGCTGAAAGATTGAACATCACAGAGGGAACCTCTAAATCACAGGTAAACAGGGCAAGAAAACTTCTCGCTCACTGGTTGGCCGAATACAGACAGTAAGAATGTAGGGATGAATGCTGATTTAAGTAAAACATATAGAGATCTTGTTGAAAAAGGAAAGCAACTTCCTCCTGAAGACTTATGGGAAAATATTTCAAATCAACTGGATATAGAAGATAGCTGGATTGAAATCTCAAACCAGCTGGATGTGGTACAGGTGTGGAATAATGTTTCTCATGAACTAGATGCAGGAATTGTTGCTGCTCAAAAATCATCCTTTACCAATACCTGGTATGGCAAATCACTGTTGACTATTCTTTCAGGTACAGTACTGGTCCTCTTAAGCATATTTATTGGGAACAGACTCAACTTACCAGATACACAGATTGCTTTAAATCCAGAATCACAAGTTCAAAAAAATGAGAATACAAACATAAAAAAGGATCCCCCAAAAGAGGTAGTTGTTTTTGAAACGATTTCGAAAAATGAAATAAAAAGCGAAACGAACGAAAATCTATCCAAATTAGATGAAACCATAAGTCTTATATCCCTGCCTGAAAAAGTTTCAGTTAAAAATATTAT
>JAUVKW010000225.1 GCA_030596025.1 Bacteroidota bacterium
ATTGGGATAAAAATAACCGTACAGGCATACTTAATTTTGAGGGACGCAAAGTAAAACTAGGGAAGCATGATGGTGAGGGACAGTGGGTGAAATTTCATATTATGCGTGAAGACAGTAACGATGGCAAACTGATTCTGAAAACCCAAGCACTAACAGGCCCAAACCTGATGATTACTAAAATTGTTCTTACCACAGAATAAATGTTCGACTAAAAAGATAACTCAAGCTGAATATCAAATCGTTATAAAAATCCTCATAAATAGAAACAAAAACAGAAAAATAGCACCATGCTTCAGCATGGTATTAAATACATGCAATCAAGATTCTTCAGTGCGCTTTAGCGTACTTTTCTTGATATTTCTGTGATTACCCATATCCGCCACGGAGTAGGTGAAGGATGAGTAAGGTAATATCATTAGAACTTTTATTCATATCTTATATTATACGTTTTATGTAAATTTTATGAATGTGGTAGTGTTATGGAAAATACACTCCCCTCCCCAGGTTTGCTTTTAACGAATATATTCCCACCATTTCTTCGTATCAGTTCTTTGCATAGAATGAGCCCAAAACCACTCCCCTTTTCATTGTTTGTGCCTTTTGAATGAATGTTTGCACCAACAGAAAACACATCCTTTAAGCTCTCTTCAGGAATACCAATGCCAGTATCCTTTATACTTAACAATACATTGCTTTTTCCGGCAACTGCATCTATCTCTATTATTCCTTCTTCGGGAGTGAATTTAACAGCATTATTAATAAGATTGTAGCATAAAAAAATGGCAGAAGGGATCAGGGCAAAAGAGGCTTCTTTAGTGTCTCCTCTTAAATAGGTTAGGATTACAAAGGCCAGAACAACAATAATCAGGATCCACCTGAACTTCAATGCCAGCTTTTCACCCCTTAGGGCCTCATCACGAAATAAATATTTGTTTATATCCATTTGTATTTAATACATCTATATAAAACTGCTGATCATGCACATGCAGTAAGAAATAAAAGATGGATTAATGCTTTTGGGGGAAGGAGTGTATTTAAAACGTAGTTATTTAAAACTTCAGTATAAAGTTATGAAAATTATCTACAGAAATCATAACTTTAATAGTCAAAAAACTGATAAATACTCGACACCCAAATTTGAACCTATTGAATTTGACTTTTGTCAGGGTTAACTCTTTAGATTCTGACCGTAAGCGTCAGAGCCTGACATACATAATTGGTAATCACCAGATTCCAATTATGTTTCGTCATTATTTATGCTGGAAGCATGAATAATTCGGCTTAACTTTCGTTGGATTTTAGCCTTTCCGCATTTTCAGCCATTGTTAACTTATCAATTAATTCCTGTATGTCTCCATTCAACACTGCCTGAAGATTATACATGGTAAGGTTAATTCTATGGTCAGTTACCCTGCCCTGCGGGTAGTTATAAGTCCTGATCTTTGCTGAGCGGTCACCGCTGGAAACCATAGTTTTCCTTTTGGAAGAAATTTCTTGCAGATACTTTTGGTATTCCAGGTCATAAAGCCTGGTACGAAGTTCTTCCATGGCTTTATCAAGGTTTTTAAGTTGAGATTTCTGATCCTGGCAGGTTACTACTATCCCAGTTGGAATATGGGTTAAACGAATTGCAGAATAGGTAGTATTTACCGATTGGCCTCCAGGTCCTGAAGAACAATAGGTGTCTTTCCTCACATCATCTGTCTTAATCTCAACATCAAACTCTTCGGCTTCAGGTAACACTGCCACTGATGCAGCAGAGGTATGAACCCTCCCCTGGGTTTCAGTCTGTGGAACCCGCTGAACCCGGTGCACCCCTGATTCATATTTTAATATTCCATAAACTCCTGTACCACTAACTTTTAAAATAATCTCCTTGTATCCACCAACGGTTCCTTCAGTGAAGTTATTCACTTCAATCTTCCAGCCCTTATCTTCAGAATACTTAGTATACATTCTCATCAATTCACCAGCAAAAATACTTGCTTCATCTCCCCCTGTTCCTGCCCTGATTTCCATCATTGCATTTTTTGAATCTTCCGGGTCAGAAGGAATTAAAAGAAGCTTAATTTTTTCCTCCATTGGAGCCAGTTTAGCGATCATCTCGTCCAGCTCCTCCTTGGCCATTTCTCTTAAGTCAGTATCATTTTTTTCTGTATTAAGCATTTCCCTGGCAGATTGAATATTGTTTAATATTACCTTATAGGCTTCAAATGCTTCAATAACGGGTTCAATTTCCTTATATTCCTTGTTCAGCTTCACGTACCTCTTCATATCAGAAATAGTATCCGGTTCACCCAGTTGGCGGGTAATTTCCTCAAACCGGTCTTTTACCCCTTCTAACTTTTCTAAAATCAAATTTCCACTCATATTTTCTCAAATAAAATCAGTTTGCAAAGTTAAGAAATAAATAGAAAGTCGAACAGAAAGAACCAAGAGTTAGGATGGAATATAGGAAAAATGGAATGATGGAAAGAAAGCAGTTATTCGTCTGACCACTCAAAGTGGTCTGACGAATATCTTAAGCTAAATTGAAATTTGCGAAGCAAATTAATGATTTACGATTAGTTGTTTTACTTCCTTTTGCTCTCCCGCCGTAAAATGAACAAAATAGGTGCCGTTTAAAAATTGCTTTGTGCTGATTCGTAATAAAGGCAAATCGATTTTTGCCGATTCATATACAAGGCTTTTTAGAAGACTATATATTTTTACTTCATAGCTATCACTAACAATATCTTTTGTATCATATTCCTTTTTCTCTGCCGTAATTTCAACATAATCATCTGCAGGATTTGGGTACATACTGAATCTCCAATCCG
>JAUVKW010000159.1 GCA_030596025.1 Bacteroidota bacterium
TGTAGTGATTTATAAAAATTTTGAAATGTTCCAGGGATATCATGGGCCCCTTGTCCATAGCGATATCATCTTCAATGACCAGGACATCAAGACCAGCTTCAACCAGTAGGTCCAATTGGACAAGACTGAATTCCATCATCATTTTCGCAAGCAAATGGAGAAATTCAGGATCAGTATATACATTCATCATGTAGTTTGTCATACCGATCAACCGCCAGGAACGGACGAAAACGCCCCGCATGAGCCAAAAAGTCGCTTTCTGCCCATTGAACCGTTCAACTGCAAGATCTAAAAGGCCCAAATCTTCTCTTCTGGGAACCGGGGGAGTGAAATTTTTTAATTCAGCAAGGTTTTTTACAGGGTGGCCAACAGGCACGGGAATGCCGTATTCTGACAATTTATAGACCACTCCGAATCCATCTTTGACATGCAGATCATCCACTTTTTCTTCGTGGCCGATTTCAAAGGTCGTGATGCCGTCGATGTCAAAGTGCTCATGGATCATGAAAAGCGTATCCACAAGCTTGAATTTATCCCTGTCATTCATAAGTCTGAAGTCCTGGGGTTCAGGAAGACTATCAGTCAGATGTTTTCCAATTCCGATAATAGGCGCCTCATTGATACCATGGATATACAAGGGCACGCAATCCGGCTCTCTTACCTCAAGTGCTGTTAGTATTCTTTCTTTTCCATTCATATGTTTACTCCGGTCGTTTAATCATCCGAAAACACAGCCTTTATCCCTCTAACTCCAGCCAGTATACAGGCAGTTCCGTGCGGTGCATCATCAAAAATCATTGTTGTTAATTCTAAATTCTTATAATTTCTATCCTATAGTTTATTCGTACAATCGTAGTGCCTAACGATTGAATTCACTGGTTTTTACGTAGCGAAGCGGAGTAAAAATCCAGTGCAGTGATTTGTTATGTGTCTGTATCATTTTTTAATCTCTTTATATCTTCTTCAATTTCTTTTAAATTTAGTTCATGGATTATTTTTTTTTGTTTTTCGTTATATTTTTCTAATTCCTTATTTGATTTCTCAATAGCCATTTGATGACTTATTTTCCCGGCATGGGTGAGTAGTTCCCTGCCATTCATCTGCAAAATATTATCTAACCTGCCCATCCAGTCTTTCATATACATTGGCGTATGCTGTTGCGCCATAGTTTCGGCAAATGCAAGATATTGTTCAACCAATAATCCAAGAAGCTTTATTTCTTCTTCATTTAAATAGTTTTTGGCAATGCTGATATCACTTTTCCTAATTTTTCCAACATTATCCTTGTCATAAGACAGCATGCCTAATAAGGGCAAAGAAGCGTCTGCTCTCCTGTAAATAAGTTCTGCGGCTGTTTGGCTACTGATCGCCCAGAGTAGTTTGTTTTGTATTACCTTAAAGAATTCAATCGTTTCTTCATTTTTTGGATCATAGTCTATGCTGGTTGCATAGATATCTTTTATTTTCTGATAAAAAAATCTTTCTGAAAGGCGAATTTCTCGGAGGCGTTCCTGCAACTCATTGAAATAATTCATGGAATTGCCAGTTTTAAACCTTTCATCATTGAGGGCAAAACCTTTAACAATGTATTCCTTTAGCCTTTTAGTTGCCCAGATACGGAATTGAGTAGCAACTTGTGATTTTATTCTATATCCCACAGATATAATGATATCCAGATTATAGAATTTCTGTTTACGATTTACTTCTCGGTTACCCTCTTTTTGAACTATTAAGAAATCCTTAATAGTTGCCCCTTCCGCTAATTCCTCTTCTTCATAAATGCTTTTAAGGTGCATGTTTATATTGGGTACAGTGGTCTGGAAAAGCTCTGCCATCAGTTTTTGGGTCAGCCAGACAGTTTCGTTCTCCATGCGGACGTCGATTTTTATGTTGCCGGTAGGGGATTGATAGATTATTATTTCACTGTTTGATTTCATTGTTTTCCAAATCGTTTTTACATCTTCCATATTAATTTCTTTACACATAACGGTGGAACTAAACCGCCGTAGCGTGGCGCGACCTTTGCTTTCTCTGCAAAGTGCGTGACACACGTAACTGTCTGCTTTAGCGGCTTGTTAGACATTATTTAATCTGGCATTTTCTTTAACTTCTCAAGTTGGCGTTTAAGACCAACTTTTGGGTTCAGCTTAATAGCCAATTCGTATTCCTGAATTGCCAAACGGAGATCACCCAATTTCTCGTAAATCTCTCCAATGATTCGATGCGCTTTAGCTTGTTCATTGGGGTAATCATTCAGACTATTCTTTAACGCATTGGTCAACATATTAATTAAATCTTCTGCATCTTCCTGCTTTAGTCCTCCAATTGAAGACTTTTCTAATTTCTCTTGTACTATTGAAACTATCTCAAAGCCAGATGCAAATTTTATTCGATCCTTTTCCCACCGATTAAAATCTACGAAATCACCTGTATAGGTGTATTCATAAATACCTTTATCTTGATAAACTAAGCCAAGGCGTTTTTCCTGATCATTAAACATATATGTTTCAGCCCACCCTGGAATCGGTACTTGTTTCCAAAGTAGTTTTTTATGAAGGAGGTCAAAGAATGCAAGACACCCACTATCTTCGGAATTCGAGTTTGCAAGCTGGGCTACTGCGAATTGCCCACTTTCACTTAGACCTGTATTTAGCATATTAGCAGAAAAGGTCTGACGGATAAGTTCACTACCATCTGATGCGAACGCATAGAAAATACTTTTCAAATCATCTCCGAATAACCAATCAGCCAACACAAATGTGCCAGTATTAGCCGCTTTCCCATCGTTTGGGCGTTCTAACTTTCCTTTATATACTACTTTACCATTTTTTACCAATACAAACGGTCCTTTACCAGCTTTGCGATAACCTCCAACTCCATGGGAGGTATCGAAATCAGACCAAGCCACAAGGAAACTCCCATCTGAAGATTTTTCATAAGTGCCAATGAAACCCATTGATGGAATTTCCACTGTATAATCATCAATATTTATATCATCACTATTCTTGATGATTGGGTTTTTCTGTCTTTTGAAAGGCCACATATTTAATCCTATTTATTGATCGTCTAACATATATTCTACTGCAAGTTACCATATAATATTTAAAAATACTTTTAAAACCTGAATCTATATAATTCTGTTATTCAATACATTTTAATGATATTTCCATATAATATACTATATTTGTATTATAATGTGGAATATATTCAATTGATTTCTAATTGTAATGCCTAAAAAATCAAAACTATTAGAACAGGTAAGACAGGTAATTCGAGCCAAACATTATGCATACTCTACTGAAAAGACTTATGTTGATTGGATCAATCGTTTTCTTGTCTTTAACAATGAAAAACACCCGAAAGATATGGGCGAAAAGGAAATCTCGGAATTCCTTACAAGTCTGGCAAATGAACGCAAAGTATCAGCCGCTACCCAAAATCAGGCCCTTAATGCTATAGTTTTTCTGTTTAAAAACGTGCTGAATAAGTCCTTCAGTGATTTTCATTTTAAACATACCAGATCGGAAAAAAGAGTACCTGTAGTTTTAAGTCCTGACGAAGTGAATAGAATATTATCACACCTTCAGGGTGAAGTATGGCTGATGACAAGTTTATTATATGGTTGTGGTTTAAGGTTAAAGGAATGTTTAAGATTACGAATTAAAGATATTGATTTTGAATTGAATGAAATTGTTATTCGTGATGGTAAAGGAAATAAAGACAGAAAGACCATATTTCCTGAACGGCTTAAAGAAGCTTTGAGCAGGCAAATAAAAAAAAGCCTTTTGCAGTTGGAAGAAAACATGTTAATTAATGAATTTCATGGAGCATCAATGCCCGAAGCCCTTGAACGTAAATATCCAAAGGCACCAAAAGAACATGGCTGGCAATATATTTTCCCGGCTAAAAAGCCAGGAACAGACCCCCGGTCAGGAAAACTTAAGCAACATTACCGCAATGAAAGTTTTTTACAGAAAGCAGTGAAAAAAGCAGTGAAAAATGCCGGTATTACTAAAAACGCCAGTTGTCATACCTTCAGGCACTCTTTTGCCACACACCTCTTGGAAGACGGTTATCACATTCGTATTGTTCAGGAACTCCTGGGTCATAAAAATATCCAGACTACAATGGTTTACACTCATATTATGAACAGGGACAAATATAATGTGAGAAGTCCCCTTGACAATTTATTCAAATAATTGACGGACAAAATCAATATGCTTCAAAGAATCAATATATTAGCTGATTACAGGGAAAAAGCTTCCGGAATTCCTGGTTTACTGCTCACCAGGGGTGTTGATGTTGTAGTAAGCGAATTAAAAAGCGGAGATTATTTTATCAACAGGAAAATATTGGTGGAAAGAAAAACAAAAGAGGATTTTGTCCAATCTATTGTTAGTAATCGTTTGTTCAGTCAATGTAAAAGAATGAAAAGGAGCAATGAGTCCCCGCTGCTCATAATTGAAGGCAATCCATATGAAACTCGTCACAAAATGAGCGCCCAGGCAATAAAAGGTGCTATCCTCTCTGTTTCTGTTGCATGGCAGATCCCGGTATTTTTCACAATAAATAAGGAAGAAACTGCAGATGTTTTAGTTATGGCAGGAAAACAAATGATACAGGAAAATATACCACTTGTACGAAAAGGTTTTAAACCGAAAAAGCCTGGCAGCAGAAAGCTGTTTTTAATTCAGGGACTCCCTGCAGTAGGTCCTGTACTGGCACTCCGGCTCATGGATAGATTCAAATCTATTGAACGCCTTATTAATGCTTCACAGTCTGACTTGCATAAAATTGAAGGAATAGGTAAAGTGAAAGCGAAGCAGATCATCGAATTTATTAAATATTAACTATTTACGCATGACTACCGGAAGTGATAATTCAGCAGAGGCAATTGCATTAAAGTTAATTAACCACACTAGTCGCCATGTGTTTTTAACCGGTAAGGCAGGGACAGGTAAAACAACTTTCCTGAAGAATATTACTGAATATACCCATAAAAACACTATTGTTGCTGCTCCCACCGGTATTGCTGCTATAAATGCCGGAGGGGTAACCCTTCATTCCCTTTTCCAGTTGCCTTTCGGCACATTTATCCCTTCCAATACAGGAATAAATGATAGTAATATCACAACACAGGTAAATACACCTCAGTCTCTTCTCAAGAATCTTCAGATGAACAAGTCAAAGAGAAGGATGCTGGAGTTGCTCGAATTGCTGATAATTGATGAAGTCAGCATGTTACGTGCCGATTTGCTTGATGCCATTGATGTTATATTACGCTATATAAAAAAGCAAAGAAACTCTCCATTTGGTAATGTTCAGATACTGTTTATTGGCGACTTGTTACAACTTCCACCTGTAGTTAAAGAAGAAGAATGGAATTATCTTGCTCCTTTTTATCAGGGAATATATTTTTTCAATGCAAAAGCCCTGCAAAGCAATAAACCCTTGTATATTGAATTAGAGAAAATCTATCGGCAGTCTGATAATCGCTTTATCTCTTTACTTAATAACCTGCGGGATAACACTATCAATAAAGAAGACATTGAATTGCTAAATAAGCATTATAAACCTTCCTTCCAATACGATGAAAAAGACGGCTATGTATACCTTACAACGCATAATCGTAAGGCTGATGAAAAAAACAGTCAGGCCCTGAGAAAACTATCTGGAAAAAGCTATTTCTTCAATGCAGGGACTGAAGGAGATTTCAGTGAATACCATTACCCCATTGAGTACCGACTGGAACTTAAAACCGGAGCACAGGTAATGTTTATTAAGAATGACTATTCCGGGGAACAGCGTTATTTTAATGGCAAAATTGGTTTAGTTAGTAAACTGTCGCCAGAGCAAATAAAGATTAGCTTTAATGACGGAACACCATCAGTGTTTGTGGAGCAGTATACCTGGGAAAACAAAAAATATAAACTCAATAAAGAAACAAACGAGATTGAAGAAAATATAGTGGGAACATTTTCACATTATCCACTAAAACTAGCATGGGCAATAACTATCCACAAAAGTCAGGGATTAACTTTTCAAAAAGCAATAATTGATGTCTCCAGGGCATTTGCCCCGGGGCAGATATATGTTGCCCTTTCGCGTCTGACTTCCCTTGATGGCCTGGTTCTTACAGGATCAATCCCATTTTCAGTACTGGAACAAGATAGTGCGCTTAATAAGTTCATAGAAACCAGGGAGAGCCCGGATGTATTGAAAGAAGTATTGGAAAAAGAAATACATGCGTTTATTGTAGAAACCGTATTAAAATCTTTTAATTTCAGTCCCTTATCTAACATATTCAACTACCATGTTGCCAGCTACAATAAAAAAGGAAAAAAATCAGTTAAACAACAGCATGAAGCCTGGGCAAAGGGACTTCAATCCGACTTAAAGCCTGTGAAAGAGGTGGCCAACAAGTTTACCAATCAACTTAGAATTATTACCCGGACTCAGACTCCGGCATATTTAACAGTTCTGCAAAAAAGGGTAATAGCAGCCCGAGATTATTTTGAGCCATTGCTTAATGGTTTTTCAAAAGGTATTTTTAACCACATAAATGATTTAAACAAGCAGAAAAGGGTAAAAGCCTATGTTAATGAATTACGCGACATTGAACAGATCTTCTTCAGGCAGGTTCAGCTAATTTATAAGTCTGAAGCTCTTATCAATTCAGCTATTCACAATACAGGGATATCAAAGACAGCACTACTGAACTCTGCTCTCGATAAAGAACGTAAGAGTATGATCAGTGAAAGAAGTTCTTCTGAAATGAAAAAAAATGGAAGAAAACCTGGTAAGAAACTTCAGGAAAAGACCACAAAAGAAGCCAAACAGCATTCCAGGGAATTGAGTTACAAACTACTTCAGGAAGGAAAATC
>JAUVKW010000078.1 GCA_030596025.1 Bacteroidota bacterium
ACCCCTCTTATCTGCCATTACTATTTCTACTGTATCTGTAATCCAATACCCTGTAGGAGCTGTTGTTGTAATAAAAAGAAAAAGGTTGCTGTAGGAATATTCATCTGTGTTTCGAATATTCAGATATACATTACTTACCGCTAAAGTATCAGGAATAATGGGTGTAAATTCTATCGACTGATCAAGGTTCCATACCTGATTTTCAATTTCGTAATTTTCCTCAAAAATGCGATTCATATCACAGCTTATCAAGCCGATAATCATAAATAACTGGATCAAAAAAGGGAATGCTCTGAGGAGTGCTGTTGTTTTCTTCATTTGTATTTTTCCGGGAAAAGGAAACATGTATATTGTATTTACCTTCTATGCTTTTTATACCTTTTTGATCTTTTTTCTCTCTTCCCCTTTTTATCAAATCGAGTAAGGCTTTCCTGACCAACCACATTTTGGAATCCGTGCTCATCTTTTATTTCCTTCCCGGTTTGGCTGAGAATAAGTTCCGGTTTATTCCCTTTTTTGTTTTCTTCAATAATCTTAAAAACTCTGTCCACACTAACAGGGAATTGATTCAGGCTTGATTTTTTGTCAAAAGAGTACCACATGATACGCTTAAAAATATCTGTTTTTTTATGATAGATTGTTCCATCATTGGTCTCAAGATAAATTTCTGAACTGGGAAAACCCTTTTGGGCCTCAATATAGATATCTAGTTCATAATTCAAACAACATTTTAATTTTCCACACTGCCCTGCAAGTTTTTGGGGGTTGAGAGATAATTCCTGGTGTCTGGCGGCATTAGTTGAAACAGACACGAAGTTTGTCATCCAGGTGGAACAACACAATTCTCTGCCACATGATCCTATCCCTCCAATTCTTCCAGCTTCCTGGCGTGCTCCAATTTGCCGCATTTCTATCCGAACCTTAAACTGATCGGCAAGAACTTTGATCAGCTCTCTGAAATCAACCCGCTCTTCTGCTATATAATAAAAGATAGCCTTGGTCCTGTCTCCCTGATATTCAACATCACCAATCTTCATGTTTAGATCGAGATCTGCAGCAATTTTCCTGGCCTTAAGCATGGTTAGGTTCTCTAGTTCCTGCCCCTCCTTCCATTTTTCAATATCAACGTCTTTTGCCAGGCGATAAACCTTTTTAAATTCATTTTTTGAAGGATCCAGATTAAGTTTCCGCAGTTGTTCATTAACAATTTCTCCGGCCAATGAAATAATCCCAATATCGTGACCGGGAGAAGCTTCTACTGCAACTACATCTCCTTTTTTCAATCTAAGGAGATTTACGTTGTTATAAATTCCTTTGCGCGTGTTTTTAAACCTGACCTCTATCAAATTGTTTGAAGATTTTCCACCAGGGATATTTTGAAGCCAATCGAAAGTAGGAAGCTTGAAGTTAGAATCTATTGAAAACCTTGTATGATTGATAGATATTTTTGTTTCCTTTTCAGGATTCAGAGTCTGCTCGTCCATTCCTCAAAAATTAAGTAAACCCTGCGTATTTTATTACTCAGGGTGATGATATATGAAATTAAGAAACAAAAATAGCTATTTCCTGATCAATTTCATAGTTTTGATAGAGAGGTCAAATAATACGGTTTTTTGATAAGCATTTGCCTCCACATCCAAAATTGCCTGGTTTATTTCTCCTGCTAGCTCAAAAATATTTTGCTCATTAATGAATTTGGAAAATTTCCCTGAAAACTCATCCTCCTCTTCTCCCATTCTTACAAGCCTGTCTTTCTGCTCCGGCATCTGGCTCAGCAAAAAATTCTCCCGGGTCATCCGTATTGCATAATTTAGAAACTGCTTAATTTTCTCCCTCCCCTTGCCGGATACTTCATCAACCCAGTTCAAAATTTCTGCTACTTCTTGCTTGTAACATAACCTCATCCATCTCATAAAAAGTTCCAAATACTCATTTTGTTCACTTGAAGACTGAATATATTCAAGAGATTTTGTGTAATTTCCTCGTGAAAGCCTGGTAACATTTCTTCTTTCCTTTTCCGATAAATCAAAGTTCTTTTCCAGCATATTGTATATTTCTTCGTCCTTTAATGCTGGAATTCTTAAAGTTTGTACTCTTGACAGCATTGTTGGAAGCAACTGATCGGGGGAAACCGAAACCACCAGGAAAAGAGTTTTTGGCGGTGGCTCTTCTAAAATTTTTAAAAGTTTATTGGCGCAACTAATGTTCATGCGTTCTACCTGCCAAATAATCATCACCTTATACTCCGCCTCAAATGTTTTAAGATTCAACTTCCTTAGTATTTCATCACTCTCATGGCTATAAATCATACCTTGTTTATTCTCATTCCCGAGATATCTGTACCATTGAGCTGCACTTAAATAGGGTTGTTCCAGAACTGCCTCCCTCCATTCCGCAACAAAATCATCACTTTTAGGCTTTTTGTTGTTATTTGTGGTAGTAACTGGAAACACAAGGTGAAGATCAGGATGTATTAATTTCTGAACTTTAAGGCAGGAGTTACAGGTCCCGCATGAGTCCTTTTCATTTCTGTTTTCACACAAAACATATTGAGCAAATGCAAGCACAAGAGGCAGGGTTCCAAAGCCCTCTTCACCTGTAAACATCTGAGCATGACTGATTCTCTCTTCTTTAACAGCCTGAAGAATCCTTTCCTTTATCCTTGTTTGACCGATAACTTCCGAAAATAGCATCTCTGTTATGATTTTGTTACTGGCAAAGGTATAATTTTATTACTCGCTTTTTTTTCAAGCACACTGCAAATATGCAATTTTTTATAAACCGCTTTTCATTGAAATAGATTTTCTTTTCTTCCTAACTTTGCATCCAAGAAACTAAGTATTATTTACTATAATTAAAAACAAATGAAAACTATAGATGATTTATCCCTGTCCGGGAAAAAAGTACTTATAAGAGTGGATTTTAATGTTCCCCTGGATAAGAACCTTGAAGTAAGCGATGATACAAGAATACAGGCTGCCTTACCCAGCATAAATAAAGTGATCTCTTCGGGTGGATCTGTCATCCTGATGTCTCATTTGGGTAGGCCAAAAGACAGCTATGAAGAAAAATTTTCCCTTAAACATATTCTGAATCGCCTGGAGATGCTTTTAAATAAAACTGTGATTTTCTCAAGTGACTGCATTGGGGAGAAGGTACAGGAACTGGCAAATAAGCTAAAGCCGGGTGAAGTACTGTTATTGGAAAACCTTCGTTTTCATAAGGAAGAAAAAAATGGCGATCGTATTTTTGCAGGTAAACTGGCTGCACTTGCAGATGTGTATATAAATGATGCTTTTGGTACAGCCCATCGTGCCCATGCTTCAACTACTATTGTTGCTGATTTCTTTCCGAAGGAAAAGGCTTTTGGCTACCTTATTAATAGCGAGCTGAAAAGCATGAACCAGGTTCTGGGAACTCATGAAAAGCCCTTTACTGCAATTATGGGAGGAGCAAAAGTTTCAGATAAAATATTGATTATTGAAAACTTGCTTGACAAGGTTGATAATCTGATAATTGGTGGAGGAATGGCATATACTTTTGTGAAAGCTCAGGGTGGAAGTATAGGCTCTTCAATTGTAGAGGAAGATAAATTAGACCTGGCTGTTAAGATACTGACAAAAGCACGTGAAAAAAATGTCGAAGTCTTCCTGCCGGAAGATGATGTGGTAGCCGATAGATTTGACAACAATGCAAATAAGAGTGTTTCCAGTGCCGGAGACATACCAGAAGGATGGATGGGCCTTGATATTGGACCAAAGGCCATTAAAACATATACCGGGATCATTCAAAACTCAAAAACCATTCTGTGGAATGGTCCGATGGGGGTATTTGAGATGAACTCCTTTCAGGAAGGCACAAAACAAATTGCATTAGCCATAGCAGAAGCTACATCGAAAGGAGCTTTTAGCCTGATTGGAGGCGGAGATTCGGTAGCTGCTATCAACAAATATAAACTGAAAGACCGGGTTAGTTATGTTTCCACAGGTGGTGGTGCTATGCTTGAATATATGGAAGGTAAAATTCTTCCCGGAATTAAAGCAATTGAAAACTAATATTTAAAATCATTGAAACAAATTTCTCTTATTAAACCATTTTTATTCTTGTTTTATTTCGTCCTCTTTTTGCCGGATATGTCAGGGCAAAAGCCGGAATATCAATTGCAGATTCTGAATAAAAACAGGGCTGGTGTTACATGTCTTGATTTTAGTCCGGATGGAAAAAATATTCTTTTAGGATCAGGAGACAGAAAGGCAAAAATATGGGACTTTAAAGAAAATGAAATACTCTGGGAGACAGATCTTCCAAGAGAAATCTATTCAGTGAAGTACCTGCCAAATGGGAAATTCTTTTTTGTAAACGGGGGAAATCAAATCCTTATTTATGATTCTTTAGGAGAATACATTAATACTCTGAAAGGGCACGCAACTGCAATCTGGTCAATGGACACCGATCCTGAAGGACAATTTCTTATATCCGGTTGCTTTGCAAAAACATTCAGGTTGTGGGATATTTCTGAAGTAAAACTCCTGTTTGAAAATTCTCAACACTCAAAAAGTGTTCTTGCTGTTTGTTTCAATTCCATGGGCACAGAGTTTGCCAGTGGGTCTCTGGATGAAAGTATTAAGATCTGGTCATGGCCTGAAAAAACATTATTACATTCTTTTGCTGCCCATAGTGAAAATATTTATGACCTGGAATTTCATCCTGCCGGGAAAATACTTGCCAGTGCCTCAAGAGATAAAAGCATCAAGCTGTGGGATACTGAAACAGGTAAATTGATAAGGGTAATGAAAGGGCACACCGAAAGTGTATTTTGTCTGAGTTTCAGCCTTAATGGGCATTTTCTCATAAGTGGATCTGCTACTGGAAATATTAAGTTATGGGAAGTTGCAACAGGTAAATGCATTCATACTTTTACAGGTCATGAGGGTCCTGTAAGCAGTATTCATTTTCATCCCGACGGCAATAGCTTTGCCAGTGGGTCTTATGATGAAACTCTAAGAATATGGGAATTCTCCCCTGAGCTTATTGTAAATTTCTGTTGTGCTTCAGAATTGGAATCTGAAATTTCCTCAAATGAAGTTTTCCTTTCCAAAAGAGAAAATGAGTCAAAGTCAGAATACAAATTGCGATTACAAAAGCAGGAAGAAATTAGAAACCAATTAGTAAACAAATACTACCAGGAGTATCTTGTGCGTTTTAAATAGTGTTCAATTATGAAAATATATAAAACTGTATTTATTCTCGTGTTTATCCTGCTTGCTTCAGCATGCTCAAAGGATAATGACGTAAAAACTTCAGGCACTCATTCCATTTCATCCGAAAAGATTCTGGAAGGACAGACTTACAGCTATTATGGTTTTTCATTCAGTAAAGCTTCAGTAAAATTATACAATGATGCAAGCAGTTCTGATCGCCCTGATTTTGGAGTGGGGATGAATCAGGACTCCCTTCCATATTTTGACACAGAAAATATTGAAGAATCATTTGCCCTGGCAGGTGATTTTTCATCAGCAGATTCTGCACTTGCATTTTTTAATAGCTATGTAGAGGTAGATGTAAGCTCTTATGTAGGATTGGCTCAACCTGTATTTAAAAATCAGATATGGATATTCAAAACAAGAAGTAGTACTTACGGGAAAATCCTAATCCTGAACACTATAAATTATGAAAAAAACTCCCATATGCTTACTGAAGTAGAGTTTAAATGGGTATACCAGCCGGATGGATCCACTTTTTTTAATAAATAAGATTTATTACGCAAAGGGGCGCAGAGAAGACGCAAAGAACCGCAAAGAAAAAAGCATAATGGGGAAATGACACGACCAAAGGAAGTAAATGAGTGCTCTTGAATAAAGGGATTAATCAATACATAAGGCATCTGTGGATCAAATCTTTAAATCAAGGATTTTCAAAGGGGGAAATGATGAAGAGTTCAATTCCCTGGCGCTTGAAATATTCAAATTCCAGGCTAAGAAAAATTCTGTTTATAAAGAATATATCAATCATTTAGGAATTGACCCATATGGTATTGATGATATACTAAAAATCCCATTCCTCCCTATTCAATTCTTTAAAACCCATAAAATATTTATTGGGGACAGGACTCCTGCAATAACATTCACAAGCAGCGGCACTACAGGAACCTTAACCAGCAGCCATGCGCTTACTGATACATTATTATATGAAGAAAGCTTTTTATCTGGCTTTCGGCATTTTTATGGTAATCCTAAAGACTATTACATCCTTGCTTTGCTTCCATCTTATCTCGAAAGAGAAGGATCTTCCCTGGTCTTTATGGTTTCCAGATTGATTAAAGAAACCCTTAGTTCTGAAAGTGGCTTTTTTCTAAACAATTATGAAGAATTCATCTCGAAATTCTTCTTTCTGAAGAAAAGAAATGACCGGAAGATTATGATCTGGGGAGTGAGTTATGCACTACTGGATCTGGCTGAAAAATACGCCCCCGATCTGTCCGGGACTATCCTGATTGAAACCGGAGGAATGAAAGGCAAGAGAAAAGAAATCATTCGCGAAGAATTACATCAAATTCTCAGTAAAAATTTATCTGTAACAAATGTGCATTCCGAATATGGAATGACAGAACTTTTGTCACAAGCCTACTCGAAAGAACAAGGAGTATTTTACACCCCTCCCTGGATGAAGATCTTGATTCGCGATATATATGATCCGTTCCACTATATGCAAAACAACAGGACAGGAGGAATTAATGTCATAGATCTTGCCAATCTTTACTCCTGTTCTTTTATAGAAACCAAGGATCTGGGGAGTCAAACCAATGATAAGGGGTTTAAAGTTTTAGGCAGATTTGACACAAGTGATATAAGGGGATGTAACCTGATGGTGGAATAGCTCATTAGAATTATCTCTTATAAGCCCAATTTTTTAGCAATCTCTTTTGGTAGCGCATCCTTATGTATCATAATTGCCATAGTATTCAGGCGAATATAGGCATCCGACATATACAAAAACCCTCCCCAATCATAACGGTCCTTTCCATGGGAATTCTTTGTGAGATAATAATAGTTACCATTATCAGCCTTATAGAGTCCCGTCAGGTGCATTAAATGATCGTCGGTAGCTGAAAAATTATCAAATACTTTTTGCCTCTGGTCTTCGCTTACTATTTTCTCATCTATCAATTGAGTAAAAGCTTGTTCATTTTCTTCGTCTGACATATCACTCCAATCCTTTTCCGGAACTATTCCCAGTCCCTTCCTGCCGGAAAGGCCTTTATCGCTAACATCCCCATCCCAGCATACTGAATATCCATTCTTTAAGGCATGCTGTATAACTTGCATAAACTCATCCAGTGGGATATTGTAATAAAGGTCGTTTGACCAATTATCAGGAACCTCCAGAAGGAAACCTGAATAATAGGGGTGATGCTTATATGAGGATATTTCAATGTAATCATCCGGATTAAATCCGAGAGAGGAAGCAAACTCAACCGGGCTAAGGCCCTCTCCTTTTACTTGAGCGGTTGCAGGTAATTCCCCAAAATATGTATCCAGAAGTGCTGAGAAAGCTTTTTTCCAAACAGGTGTTAACTGGCCCGCTTTCAATACACCATCTAAGTATGCATGCAACACTGTATTCAACTCCCGATGATTATGAGTTTCTGATCCATACATTATTCCATGGTAGCTGTCCTCAGTAACAAATCCATATTTTCTTACAACATTCATTACGTCATGGGCCTGTCCTCCCGAGCCAAAATTGGCCATTCCGTGATACCTGACATACAGATCTGCTTTTGATTCATAAGCATGCCTGGAAAAAAACATTTCAGATAAATCAAATTCAGGCTTCCCCATTCTTAAAAGCTCGGTTTCAATAAATGAAGTCGCGGCAAAAGACCAGCATGTACCTGTTCTTGCCTGACTTTTTACAGGGCTGGTTTTAATTATTTTTACCACTTCCAGAGGAATTGGGGTGTTCTCTGATTCCTGCGCATGGATTATAGCAAAACCTGCCAGTAGGGCAATACAGAGTAGCGAAGTCTTTTTCAGGAATAGTTTTTTGTTCATTTTGATGTTTTTTAAAACGACTTTAAGTATCAATGTAAGGAAATATTTGAATATTCGATATATGTCTGCATATGTAATTTAAGATTTTTTGGACTATGGTTTACACAAAATTATACTCTAAAATTGAATAAGCATAAACTTAGTCAATTTTTTTTGCTTCTATGTCAACTACACCCCCTGACACTATAAATTTCATTATCTCGGAGGAGGGTAAATCAAGAGGTGTAACCTGTTCTGCCGGGACAATAAATAACTCTCCTGAGAAGTTATAGGAATGAGGGAAATATACTGCAACCTTCCTGTCTCTCACTCCAATCTTACTTAAATCTTCCTGTGTTATAAACCCCAATTTTTCAAGATTGGCAAGATGGTTAATTTTTACCAGAGCAGGGTTGCTGAATTTTTTTTCTTTTCCGACAAAGGCTGAAAGTATATCTTTAAATGAGGTAAACAACAGGTTGATTACAGGTATTTTCATAAAAGCCTCATTTACCAGGTTTTTTACCGGTCTGAAAATAAATGTATCTCCCAGCAAACCTACCAGGGCAATCACGGCCAAAACGATCAGAAGATCGAGAAAAGGGATATTTACATGAATAATTGGCCGGATGTAGTCAATTAATAAACCATTTATAAAAATATAAATCTGATACACTATATAAATGGTCAATCCTATCGGAACCAGGAACAATAGCCCCTGGAAAAAATACTTTCTTAGTTTCTTCATTATTATCTGTTTGTTAAATTAATTAAAATAGGGAACTTGCTAATGTAATGATAATTGCCCATAAGCCTGTTTCTTTTACTCGTCTGACCACTTATGGGTATGGCCAGTAGACAGACTTATCAATTTACACAATGAATTAACTAATAGTGGTCTGACGAGTATCTTACAACTGCTCTTTACTTGAGCGAGGCAGTTTTTTCATCACCAGATCGTAGGAGTCATCAATCCACTTTTTAAGCAGTGAGCCAGGAATACTTCCATTTAATAAAACAGTATTCCAATGTTTTTTATTCATATGATAACCGGGCAGAACCGCCTCATATTTTTCTCTGAGTATCATGGCTTCTTCAGGACTGCACTTAAGGTTCATGGATGGATCTTCATCGAGATTTAATAACACAAACATCTTCCCCATAAGTTTAAAAACCAGGGTTGTTTCATCAAAAGGAAAACTCTCTCTAACTCCATTCTTCTTCAAGCAATATTCTCTGACTGATTCGTTGTTCATCTTTAAAACAAAGTTGGGTAAAAAGCATTCTCTACATGATTAATTCTGGGATTTCTTTCCGGAAAACTAACAAAGATAACATCAAATCTTGTTTCAAAATCCAGCTCATGTTTCTGGATATAAGCATCACAAGCCTCTACCAGAAATCTCTCTTTTTGTTTATTCACAACTTCTCCCGGTTTTTCAATAAAATCATATTTCCTGGTTTTCACTTCCACAACAACCAGCAAATTTTCTTTTTGCACGATAATATCAATTTCTTTCTTGTTATATCTCCAGTTCCGGTCGCGTAATAAATAGCCCTTTTCAAGAAGAAATTTAGCTGCTATTTCTTCCCCCAGTTTTCCTAATTTATCTTTCTCCTTCATTAGCATAGTCAAATTTATTAATTAACCTGCATTATTCATGAAAGTATCATGAATAATGCAGGTTAATATTCATCCTTACCGTATCGGGACATATTTTTACTTTTTCTTACTTATCTTTATCAAACTTTTTCATCCTGAACCCTTGAATAAAAAAAGAATGAGTGCATTCAAAAGACACCTGGTAACTTCCGCTCTCCCTTATGCAAACGGACCCATTCATATTGGTCACCTGGCAGGAGTTTATATTCCATCTGATATTTATACCCGCTATTTACGTTTGAAAGGGGAAGATGTTCTTTCTATTTGTGGTTCTGATGAACATGGTGTTCCCATTACCTTAAAGGCCCGCCAGGAAGGAATTACACCACAGGATGTGGTTGATAAATTTCATAACTTAAATAAAATATCTTTTGAAAAACTGGGTATTGCTTTTGATATATATGCCCGGACCACTTCTCCTGTGCACCATGAAATGGCATCTGAATTTTTTAAAACTTTATATGACAAAGGAGACTTCATTGAAAAGACTTCAGATCAATACTATGATGAGGAAGCAAAACAATTTCTTGCTGATCGATATATTACGGGGACTTGTCCACATTGCGGAAATGATCAGGCCTATGGAGATCAGTGTGAAAACTGCGGCACTTCTTTAAGCCCTAATGAATTGATAAAACCAAAGTCCACAATCAGTGGAAGTAAACCTGTTCTTAAACAGACAAGACACTGGTACTTGCCACTTGACAGGTATGAACCTTTCCTGAAAAAATGGATCCTTGAAGAACACAAAGATTGGAAAACAAATGTATATGGTCAGTGTAAGTCCTGGCTGGATACCGGTCTTCAACCCAGGGCGGTAAGTCGTGATCTCAATTGGGGGGTTCCGGTTCCGGTAGAAGGGGCTGAAGGGAAAGTGCTTTATGTTTGGTTTGATGCGCCCATTGGCTATATCTCTGCAACCAAAGAGCTGACCAGGGATTGGGAAAAATACTGGAAAAGCCAGGATACTAAAATGGTTCACTTCATTGGAAAAGACAACATTGTTTTTCATTGTATCATATTTCCTTCTATGTTAAAGGCTGAAGGAAGTTATATTCTCCCTGAAAATGTGCCTGCCAATGAATTCCTTAATCTGGAAGGAGATAAAATTTCAACATCCCGGAACTGGGCTGTTTGGTTGCATGAATACCTGGAAGATTTTGAAGGAAAAGAAGACGTTTTAAGGTATGTGTTGTGTGCCAATGCTCCTGAAACAAAAGACAATGATTTTACCTGGAAAGATTTTCAAAACCGTAACAATAATGAACTTGTAGCTATTCTTGGTAATTTTGTAAACCGGGCTGTAGTTTTGACCAATAAGTTTTTTAATGGCATTGTCCCCGCATCTAAAATCCTGAATGACTATGACAGGGAAACACTGAAAGAAATTCCGGTAATTAAATCCAGGGTAGAACAAAGTATTGAGAGATTCAGGTTCAGGGAAGCCTTAAAAGAGGCCATGAACCTTGCAAGGCTTGGGAATAAATACCTTGCTGATACAGAGCCCTGGAATCACAACAAAAATAATGAGGAACGGGTAAAAACCATCCTGAACATATCCCTTCAGATCAGTGCTAATCTTTCTGTCCTTCTGAAGCCATTCCTACCTTTTAGTGCAAAAAAACTTTCAGGCTTCCTGAATTTTGAAAGTTCAGATTGGAAGAATATTGGAAGCGACAAATTATTGATTCCGGGACATAGAATCAATAAAGCCTCTCATTTATTTCAAAAAATTGACGATAAGCTTATTGAAAAACAAGTGCAAAAACTCATTGATACCAGGCAAACACTTACTGACAAAATTGTTGCCCCGGCTAAAGATGTCATAAATTTCGAGGATTTTTCGCAATTGGATATTCGTACCGGAACAATACTGGAGGCTGAAAAGATTCCTAAAACCAAGAAGCTAATTAAGTTGCTTATTGATACCGGAATTGATCAGCGAACCGTGGTATCAGGGATAGCCGAATACTATAAAGCGGAAGAAATTATTGGGAAACAGGTTTCCATACTGGTAAATCTTGCACCACGTAAGCTAAAAGGCATAGAATCACAAGGAATGATACTGATGGCTGAAGACACGGAAGGAAAACTAGTATTTGTAAGCCCTGAAGAAAATATTCAGAATGGTTCGGAGATTAAATAATATGTATTAAAAGAAATTCTACTTCTCAAGAATCCAGTAGTGTTCTCCCGGATGGGTTGTTTGGTGCTCTCTCAACTGTTTCTTTGCTTCAGAAAAATATGTGTGTCCACTGATTGCAACCCTGAAAAAACCATTTGAAGTTTCAAATATTTTACCAGAATAACCATTATTAATCAGGTCATTATTCAGGCGGTTGGCATTTCCCTTATTTTTGAAACTTCCGGCAATTACATAAAATCGTTCTACTGCAACAATACTTGCTTCAGTGGCAGAAACAGATTCTTCCGGAATTTTATCTTCAGTAAAAGATTCCGATAAAGAAATATCTTCTTCTGCACTTTCAGGAGCATTATTTGTTTCAGATTCGCTGAATGTGGCTTCAGTTACCTGAAGAGCGCTTTTTTCCGTTTGTGGTTCTTCGTAAACAAGCTCTTTCTTTTCAAACATTTTCCATGACAAACTTCCAAGATCAAAATTAAGGAGATCTGTTTTGATGGGAACCAGGGCCAGAGTAACAAGAATGGGTATAGCAATCAGGCTTCTTTTCAAAATCCTACTCCGCCTGGAGTTATTCCCAATTTGCTGATTCTTTAGCTTAGGCTGTATTTTTTTTCGAACATCATACTCTTCAAGTTCATGGTATTCAAAGGAGGACAAACCAAAAGATGCAGTAAGAAAATTAGTGGATCTGTCAGGTTCAAACTGGAGTAATTTGTCTTTCCCAAGATAAAATGTTCCTAAATCATCAAAAACAACATTTTTACCTTTTGATAATCTTTTTTGCACATCCTCAACAAATTCCCGGACATTATTCCTGGCATCCGGATATGCAAGGCCTGTACTCATAGAAATTGTACTGATAAGTAAACCGTCATTATGAACCAGCTGGTTGTTGAATCCAATTTCTTTTGAGGGAGGTGAAAAAACATTCCTGTCATAATCAACCTCAGCTGATTTGTAATTTGCAACAAATCCCCCAAATTCCGGAATAATCACACAGTCTTGATGATATAAAAGATCTTTAATTTCCCCAGGAATATTCATAATCAAATCTATTAACTTTCTACAAATTTAATAAATTCAAGTCAAATTATAACTTTTTACTAAGAAAGCCGTAATAATAACTCTGTTGGTGTTCTACGAATTTCAAATTAAAATGGTTGCAATACTATGACAAAAACCACATTTCAGTAGCAATATTTTAGTTATTTTCGTATTTGAAAAATGAATCCCGCAACAATGGATGAGATCAGGATGGTTGACCTTAGAGGTCAGTATGAAAAAATAAGTAAAGAGATTGACCTTGCTATAAAGGAGGTTCTTTTATCCACGTCATTTATCAATGGTCCTGCTGTTAGTGAATTCACAGCCGCACTTGAAACCTATATGGGAGTGAAACATGTCATACCCTGTGCCAATGGCACTGATGCTTTGCAGGTAGCTCTAATGGCTTCAGGCCTTCAACCCGGGGATGAAGTAATTACTGCTGATTTTACCTTTGTGGCAACAGCTGAAACAATCGCACTTTTAGGTTTAAAACCAAAACTGGTGGATGTATGCCCGGCCAATTTTACTATTGATCCTGTAGAAATTGAAAAAGCAATTACCAGTAAAACCAAAGCCATCATTCCAGTGCATTTGTACGGGCAATGTGCTAAGATGGAAGAGATCCTGGCAATTGCCAGGAAGCATAATCTTATTGTGATTGAAGACTCTGCACAGGCAATGGGAGCAGATTATATCTTTAAAAATGGTGACAGAAAAAAAGCGGGATCCCTGGGAGATATTGGATGCACTTCATTCTTTCCTTCAAAAAATCTTGGAGCATATGGAGATGCAGGAGCAATTTTCACTAATGATGATATTCTTGCCGAAAAATTAAGATCTATCGTGAATCATGGGATGAAAGTGCGTTATTACCATGATTATGTTGGTGTAAATTCACGACTCGACAGTATACAGGCAGCAATATTAAAAATTAAGCTTAAGCATCTTGACTCCTATAATCTTGCCAGGCAAAAAGCAGCTGCAACATATGATAATGCCTTTTCTGCAGAAAAATGCTTAACCATTCCTGAGAGAGTTTCCTGGTCAAACCATATTTTTCATCAATATACCCTGAAAACTATTGGTGTTGACAGGGATTTGCTTATTGATAAACTCAAACAAAAGTCTATTCCTGCAATGATCTATTACCCTGTGCCTCTCCACAAACAAAAAGCTTATGCGAGTAATGATTATGCCGAAAAGAATTTTGCAATTAGCAATGCATTGTGTAATTCTGTAATTTCTCTTCCTATTCATACTGAGCTTCCTCAGGAACAAATAGATTATATAAGTCAGAATCTTATAGAGATCATTCAGAAAATTTAAAGGTATGAATAAAGAATATTTTGTACATGAATCGTCAGTAATAGATGAGGATGCCATCATCGGGAAGGGGACAAAAATATGGCACTTTTCACATATTATGAGTGGTTCAATAATTGGCGAAAACTGCAACATAGGGCAAAATGTTGTGGTTTCACCAAATGTGATCCTGGGACGAAATGTGAAAGTTCAAAACAACGTTTCGATATATACCGGTGTTATATGTGAAGATGATGTGTTTCTTGGTCCTTCCATGGTTTTTACCAATATCATAAATCCCAGAAGCAGCATTGTGCGTAAGGGCGAATACATTAAAACCCTTGTAGAGAAAGGAGCAACTATCGGTGCAAATGCCACAATTATTTGTGGCATAAGTATTGGTTCATATTCCTTTATAGGTGCGGGTACTGTTGTAACCAAAGATGTTCTGCCCCATTCCCTGGTGGTTGGCAATCCCGGCAAACATATTGGCTGGATGAGTCAATGGGGGCAACGATTGAATTTTGACAGTAATGGATTTGCACTGTGTTCTGAAAGCAAGGAAAAATATTTGTTGAAAGCCGGGAAAGTATCAAAAGTAACAGAAGCCTAAATTCAGCCCTCATTGAACACAAGCTCTTTTCATTAACTTTGTAGCCTAAACCTATTATTTATAAAACTCATGGTTCATAAACCAAAAAACTTTTCTCTAATTGGTGTTGCCGGATATATCGCAGTAAGGCACCTGAAAGCCATAAAAGAAAC
>JAUVKW010000021.1 GCA_030596025.1 Bacteroidota bacterium
TTAAGTATGAAATTCATAAAAGGACATGACAGAGATCAAACCTATCTTTTCCCTGTTTCTTTAGATCAATCTATAGGCCCTGAAAACGAAGTGAGATTAATAGATCTTTTTGCAGAAAGTCTTTCTTTACAAAAGTTTGGGTTCAGGACAGAGTTTGTCGACAATGGTCGCTCGGCTTATCATCCGGCAGATTTGCTCAAGCTTTACATTTATGGATATTTGAATAAGGTTCGATCATCAAGAGACCTGGAAAAAGAATTTAAGCAATCAATTTTTTAAATAAAATCTTAACCACCTTTTTTGAGCGTCTCTTAAATCGAATTATATTTGATTATTATTTAATTAGAAACGGAGCCTTTTAGACAGACAGACGTTAGCGTTCATGCTAAGAAAAGAAAAAAAAGACTGCTTAACTTATAAAATATTGACAAATAAAAAGAAACAAAATGATAAAAAAAATTCTAACAACATTTTGGATAATTTATTTGACAGGAAACTTGTCAGCACAAACAAATATAACCGACAGTATTCTGTATCAAGGTTATAATAGAATATTCATCACGCATATTCCACCAAGTTATACAGGTTCTGACTCTGTCCCTTTAGTGTTTGTTTTGCACGGAGGCGGAGGTACTGCAAATGGTATGATTTCATTTTCTGAATTTGACCTTGTTTCTGATACTTCGGGGTTCATTGTCGTTTTTCCGCAAGGTGCAGTAACTGCAAGTTCAGGAGGTTATACATGGGCAGACGGGAGAGGGACACCTGCCGACATAGCAGGAATAGACGATGTAGGTTTTATCTCTGCATTAATAGACCATTTGAATAATAATTACGAAATCATCAATTCTAAAGTGTATGCTTGTGGAATATCAAATGGCGGATTCATGTCGCAGCGGCTAGCGTGTGAATTAAATAACAGGATTGCGGCTGTTGCATCAGTAGGCTCAACAATAGATTCTTCTCAGGTTTCTATATATCAACCTGCATTGCCTATTTCTGTGATGTTGATAAACGGCGTGAATGACCCCATTGTACCATTTTATGGAGGTGCTGTAAATGGTGGTCAAGGTTATGCCATTTCTTCTTTTGACCTTTTTGACTTTTGGATTCAAAAAAACAGCTGCACAGGGCAAACAGATTCTATACAATTACCTGACATTGTAACTTCGGAATCGTCAACAATAACTAAGTATTATAATTTTAATTGCGATTGTAACAGTCAGGTTGTTTTGTATAAAGTAAATGGCGGTGGACATACGTGGCCTGGTGTTCCGAATTTTTGGTATGAATTAATAGCCGGACAGACCAACGAGGATATTCATGCAAGTATTGAAATTTGGCAGTTTTTTAAAACCTTCATTAATTGTGAAACTACTAGTGTAAATGACTTAAACCATAATACAATACCCTACAGATTATTCCCGAATCCGACAAACGGATTTATAAACATTGAATATTTAAGCGAATCTAATGCTGAATTAAAACTAATCGACATAACAGGTAAAACTATGATTGAGAACACTCCATTACAACCAAATATAAGCATAGATTTATCAAGCCTAGAAAATGGAATTTATCTTTTAATTTTACAGTCAGAAAAAAGTATTTATACGACTAAAATTGTGAAAAAATAAATACTGCATGACTGAACATAGACTATAATTCACAGATAAAAGACTTTACTATTATAATGGCTGATTTGGAAAGTAAAAATAAAGCAAGCTTAAAAGAAAGCACGAAACGCTAACAGGCGATATATTTTATTGCCGGAGCAGTGCGGGTTTCAGCGTTTTTGCATTTAATAAACTTTCGTGTAACTTGACAGGACAGTGTTTCGAAATCGGCAACAAAAACATACTGCCAAACCGTTGTTGTGTGCATTAAATAAAACGAGAAATAAATATACTTTGACAAGTAAGAATGTAAATGAGTAATCAAAAAATTGAAAATATAGTTTCAAAACAAAATAATTATAAAGGATTTTTAATCGACTTAATTATTTACATCTCTATAATGTTTTTGGTAAGAGAAATTTATTTACCAAAAGTAGGATTTATTGCAAATGGACTTTTTTGGTCATTTACCACCTTGGTTGTAGCAAGCTGGAGAATGAAAGTAAGAGGTGTGTCCTGGAAAGATTTAGGTTTACGAAAACCTGAAAATTTGGGAAAAACATTAGGAGTTTCGGCCATAATCTTTGTAACAGTAATTATCTCAATAGTAAGCTTTGAAATTATTAAAGACCATTTGCCTTTTTCTTTAGCCTCAGATACTTCATCAGAAAGTGCAGTGTCTAAATTTGGAGACCTAAAAGGAAACTGGACACATTTTTTCTTAATTATTCCCTTCATTTGGATTGAATCAATGTTAGAGGAATTGTTAGATAGAGGATTTTTTATGAACTGGCTTGAACGATTGTTTTCTAAGACCTCTTTCGCTACAGTTATTGCTGTGGTATTACAGGCAATGATTTTTGGATTTAGACATTCATACGATTTATCGGAAAGATCAATTACAGTTGGTATCATTGGTTTAATTATGGGAATAGCCTATATGAAATTTGGACGAAATTTATGGCCATTAATAATTGCTCATTGTGTACTGAATACAATGTCTATGATTGAGCGAGTGATGTAACCGTTTATGAATACTCCGATTTTTGATGTTTCAGGATATTATCTGGGTATTCCTTTAAACAGGGATGTTCCCAAATAGTGTATTTGCCCATTTCAGTATTTTCCTGTTTTCCGAAAAAGACACCCAAATGAATAATTTGCAAATAGCAATCACATTTTTTGTCTAAGAGACATTGTCACAATTAGTCAATCTTAAATATGTTGGGTATAAAAATACGAGCGTTCATTGCGGTCCGGTATAGTTATTTGCCTTTATTAAACCTTATTGTCGGACCTTCGATTTGTGGGTCGAACCTAAGCCCGGGTGGCGCTCACTGAAGCTGTCATTTTCCAGGAAACCTAAAGTAAACAAACCATCAAACAGGTCCGCAGTGTCTGGCTTAATAGAGGGGTAATGCTTCCCGAACCGCATGAAGCAGGGCTTACTTTGGGCTATTACATTGAGATTTGCCCGGAAAACAGTCCTTAGAAAATTTCTAATTATTAATAATGGACTATTTTTTTAAGGAAACCGCATCAAAAATCATTTTAGAAATTCTGGCAATGATTTCCTCTGCCCGTTTATTGCTTCCAAGGTCTTTAGTTAGGATTACAAGTATATACCGGTGTCCCTGGTCAAGGTACACAATTGCTGCATCATGGCTTATATTCGTAATAGAACCTGTTTTATGTGCTACTTTTACAGTAGAAGGTAAAAGCAATGGTATCTTATTATTGAATTTCTGATCCAGTAATATCTCTGTCATTTCTTCACAAGCTTCCTCAGAGATTATTTGTTTATTGGCAATTGCTTTCATAACTATGAGCATATCGAAAGCATCTGTGGTATTGTTTAATCCCTGATCGTAGGCTTTTATATCTTCAACACCACGTAAAACCTGGATATTGTTTGCACCAATCGACTTCATGAGTTCCATTACATTATTAGCCTCGACAAGATCCACCAGTATGTTAGTGGCAAAATTACTGCTAACAGTGATCATCTGGTAAACCAGGTCATAGATGCACATTTTCTTGCCCATATTTTTATAAACAACATCATCGCTGTCTTCTGAAATATCCATTGAAAATATACTGTTGTCAACAATACTGCAAAATTCATTTTTTATAACTAATGAGTCAGACATTTTAAATTTCCCTTCGGATGCCTGTTTGAAAACCTCCATCATTACCGGCGTTTTCATTGTGCTGGCAGCATGCATTTGTATCTTCTCATTAATAAATATGGTGTCCCCGGTATTTAAGTCCTGGAAAGAAACAGATATAGTTCCGTTGCTGTTGGAAATAAGTTTGTGAATGTCAGATCGTAATTTCTCCAGGTCATCAGCTTGCCTAATGCACTGTGAATTAATTAACAGCAGACCAATAAATAGCAGCCATATGTTTCTGGAATGCATTTTAATTCTTGTTATACAGATTGCTGAAATATTCCCAATATTTTAAATGAAAGGGATAGCTGCCAAGCTTTTTTAGCATCTCATGTTCAGTCATTAATTCCGTATCACCAGATTTCATTTTAAATTTCTGGCTTTCGGGATCGTGTAAATAGAAAAACTCAGGGTGGAACTGCACACCAAGTACATTTTTGTATTTATTGTGATAGATGGCTTCAACCACTTTACCATCCATTGATGTTGCTGCCACATCAAATCCTTTTCCAATACTTTTTACTGCCTGGTGATGGCTGCTGCATACATATGGTTCGTAGTTCTTATCAAGTTTATAATTGTTTGTAAAAAACTGCTTATCAACAAATTTAATCTGATGAAAACTATGATTATCCAAATCACTATCTGTATCAATATTGCGCCAATAGCTGCGGTGTATTTTGTTTTTATCTAATGCTAAAACATCCTCAACATATTCTAAACCATATATCTCAGACGGGATATCCTGATACATATCTCCACCTGTTGCCACATTCATGGATTGCATACCCAGGCAAATTCCATATACCACATAGTTTGGGTTTTTCTCAAGCAAAGGCTTGAAGTCTTTATTGTTTTCACGACCTAGCAAATGATAGAGGAAAGACAATTCGAAATAATGCCGGTGTGGGGTTCTGATTGCAGCAAGTAAACTGGTTTTTTGTTCAAAAGTGCCGGCAGGAAGATCCCAACCACCAAGAAAAATTATTCCGTCACTATTTTCAAATAGTTCAATGAAACTTTTTGTGCAGGAATTTTCCTGGTACAAATCATTTTCGGTGAGGTTGCCATCAACCTTTTTCAGGGTGATGTATGAAATACCGGTTTCATTTATATATTTTTCAGCCTCATCATAACTAATTTCATTCTTAGTATAAAAAACAGCCTGATATTCCAGGTTGTTAATTTCAATAATTTTATTGTCAGTAAGATAAGCCAGGGATTTTAGATAGAACACTCCCGGATTTACAAGTATAACTCTGTTTTTGTCATTGGCTTTATTGTCTTTTTGAGCATATATGCCATTTATCTGGACACTCAAAATGATTACTGTTAGTAATAATAGCTTTTTCATTTTCACTTTCTTTTTGTTACAATAAATTAATAAATCATGACACTTTGCGCATTAATATGTCAAAGATACAATTTCAAAAACAACTCTTCAATTTAGCTTTTGAAAAAGAAAACTTATGGATAGATTCAAACTGCATGGAAAGATACTCGTCAGACCACTATTAGTTAGTTCATTGAGAAAATGATAAGTCTAGCTATGGCCTTAACCATGAGTGGTCAGACGAGTAAAAGAGACAAGCTTATAACAAACAGCATCAGTTGATAGCAGATTTATTGCAGGATATACAAGGTCCATCTTTCGGCTGGATTAATCAAAAATGGTGTCTTCAATAGTCGGGATGGTTAAATCTCTTGCTTTCTGAACCCAAGTTTATATAAGCTTAAAACAATTTCCTTGTCTAACACGGAGGGATTAATGGTAAAGGCCGGAAATTCTCTCCGTACAGGATAATTGTTTCTTAAGTATTCGAATTTGGAAATATCTTTTACAAAGGACTCGTGGTCTTTCATAATAGGATAAGTAGAAAGAATAGCATGCCGAAGAGCATTCTCCCCATGGGATTGAGTTTTATCAAATTCAATATTTTTATTATTTGGGCCTGCCTGGCTTATAGCCTGCCACTTGTCTAATCCCAGATTAAAATGCCTGCTCAGGGCCTGTACAACCATACTTGATCCAAGGGCTTTCCCATCGGCCGAATAACCGGCAATGTGTGGCGTAGCAATATCAACAAGCCTGACCAGATCCGGGTTAATATCCGGTTCTTTTTCCCAAACATCCAGCACAACGGCTTTAATATGACCCGATTTTAAGTTTTTTATTAAAGCTTTCTCTACCACTACTTCCCCACGTGAGCTGTTAATGATGATAGTTCCTTTCTTAAGTCCTGAAAAAAAGGCTTCATCACACAATTCAAGGGTTTTATCCTGCCCAACCTGATTTAAGGGTACATGCAAACTAACCAGGTCAGACTCTTTGAGGATAGTATCAAGCGAAACAAATTTTTCTCCTCCCTCTTTCCTTTCCCTTGGCGGATCATTTAAAAGAACCCTGAATCCAAGTATCCCGGCCATTTTTGCAAGCTTCAAACCAACATGACCAACTCCAATAATTCCAAGTGTTTTTTCCCTGAATGTAAAATTGTGTTTTACTGATAAATGCACCAGGGCTGCAGCCATGTATTGCATAACCGAAGATGAATTGCAGCCTGGAGCATTTGCCCATTTGATCTCTGCCCTTTTACAGTATTCAGTATCGATATGATCAAATCCGGCAGTGGCAGTGGCAATAAATTTAACACTGCTGTTTTCCAGCAATTCTCGATTGGCTTTGGTACGGGTACGGATGATCAGGGCATCTGCGTTTTTAACTGCTTTCCTGTCAATCATCTGTCCTTTCAGATAAGTTGGATTGTAGCAATTTTCAAAAACACCTTTCAGGTCTGGAATATCCTTATCAATCACAATGGACTTCATGGATGATTTTTCTAATGAGGTGAAAGTATAAAAGTAGTAAAAACCACATAGCTTATTATACCTGTGAGGTCAGACTGAGCTTGTCGAAGTCTAAAACAAGACCTGCCAGCGTCCCTGAAATTTATTCCTTACCGTGCCATTTGCTCCAGGAACTCTGCTTTACCACTTTCCTGGTCTTCCTTATGTTTCAGATTCAGGTAGAGTAAAACTCCAAAAATTGGGAAAAGTGGCAGCAGAAGTGCATTGCTAATACTCGACAGGATCAATTGTAAGGGGTTCAACATAGTGCCTGTAATCTCATCTGCATTATAACTTTCAGGATTTGATATTAAATCCATAAAGTCAGTAGCAAAAGGAATCATTGTCAAAGCACCGAGAACAAGTGAAACAACTATGTAAATAAGAATTAGTACCACTACAAAACTAAGGGCTTTCCAAAAGTCGGAATGAACCATCTTGAAACTTCTTGAAATGGCCTCAATAGGGTTTAACTTTTCAACTATCACTATTGTGCTTAATGGGAAAAACACAGTTCCAAAGTATAAAGCAGCAACCAGGGCCCCAATAATCAATGCAAGTATTCCCAGGAAGATTCCGAAAATCATTATTATCCCACTGATAATAGTGGCCCCCAGCAATGGGAAAAAGTACTTGCTCATAGACTCTAAGAACAGGGAAATATGCCCCTTCTCCTGTTTTTCAGATGGATTCAGTACAAGGTAGGTAAGAAACAGGCCTATAAGTGTGTAAATGATGAGTGAAACTGCAAGTATAAGCGAAATGTTTTTCAGGGCTCTGCCCAGGTTTTCAGGATTCTCAGCAAGTGAGTAAACATCCTGAAGATATGGTCCCATCAGGTATGAGTTGATTGTCTGTAAAAGTATCATTGCAAGGAAACTGTAAAAAAAGAACCAGGTAAAGTTTTTTTTGTATAGTTCCCAGCCATATTGAAAAAAATGATCAAGGTTCATTTCCTGATAGTAGGGATGCTCTTTATAATTTAACATTTTCGTCTCTGTCTTAAGTATGTACTGTGATTTGATTTTTTTTGCCAGACAAATGTAAGGATTTATTTCATTATCTTTAAACTGAAAAGAGTATGATGTCTGCGTTTGCATGGCTTCTTCTCAAGTCAATTGCGTATTTACCAATATTCGTTTTGTTATGCCAGATTTGCGAAGATTTTTCAGTTTGACTCTCAGTGTATTTCTAAGCTGGGGCTTATTTTCATTTCCTCTCTATTCTCAGGGAAATCAGGATTTGATTGCAAAAATGCTTTTTGATAAAAATCTATCTGTTCTACCAGGGAATGATGGTTCACTTACTAAAGCTGAAGTTTATAACTCTGAGCATCATGAATATTCTGAGGGGCATGAGGGTTTTGCTCTTGATTTATCTGCAGGGGTTAAAAGCAGATTCCCGGTAATGTTACCGGTTGAAGTGCCTGCATTGAGCTCATTTTCTGTTCTGTTATGGGTGCGTACTGAAAAGGATGCTGACTTATATAATGTAATTGCCTCTAACAGGGAAAGTGAAGCCGAAGCTAAGTGGGGATGGACAATTTCTACACAGGCTAATGGATCCTGGAGGTGGTCTGTTTCTGATGGAGAAAACAAATTTGATTACAGTCCAACCGTTCCAAGGCAGACTATTAATGATGGGAGCTGGCACCAGATTGCTTTTTCAGTGAACCGCCAGAAACAAAAAGCACGATTGTATTTCGACGGGACTAATGTTGCAATATATCATATTGGTGAAATCGAGGATATAACTGAGAGAAAACCTGTTATTATTGGATCTGATGCAAGAGAAGAGAAATCTGAAATGTTTAGTTTCAATGGACAGATTGACGAATTCTCACTTTGGTCCAGGATACTTTCAGATGAGGAGATTAGTGAGGATTTTAATGCTCAGCCTATACAGGAGATCACGGTCTTACCTGTAAATCATCTGAAAATGATGGTTTGGAATATCTGGCATGGGGGGAGGGAGCATGGAAATGAAGTGGGTGTACAGAGAGTTATAGATGTGATAAAAGAGGCTGACCCTGATGTAATTGCAATGATTGAAACCTATGGGTCAGGGCCGGCTATAGCTGATGCTCTCGGATACAATTTTTACCTGCGATCCTCCAATTTGTCCATATTGAGCAGGTATCCGTTTGGAGAAACAATAGATATTTTTAAGCCTTTTAATTGTGGAGGAATTCATATTGTTATTGAAGAAGGTAAAGAAGTGGCGATCGTGAATACATGGCTGCATTACCTGCCTGATTTTAGTAGTGAAATGAGGCATGACAATTTACCGGCCGATGTAATTTATGAAAATGAAGGAGAAACACGCTACGCTGAAATTAAGGAGATACTTGATGAGCTGCAAAATGCCATGAAGAAAAATAAAAATGTTCCGATTATTCTGGCCGGGGATTTTAATTCACCCTCACATCTTGACTTTACCAGGAACATGGTTGAAATGCATTGGGGATACCAGATTGAATGGCCGGTAAGTCGTGAGATTGAAGCAGCCGGCTTTGTAGATTCATTCAGGAAAATAAATCCTGACCCTAATTTGGATTATGGAGGGACTCAGCCTTCAAGTATTTTTGACACCTTCCATTATCGCATTGATTATATCTTTTATAAGGGAAAAAATCTAAAACCTGTTTCATCAGAAGTGATTTCAGGGCATCCCGTAAAATTCCCATCAGACCATAATGCTGTTATTACAATATTTGAGATGAATCTAAACTCACAATAATAATTTAAAACATGAAATTTAATATCTTAAAAACTTCAATAAACTTGCTTTTTTTTGCAATTGCCCTTTCCATGTTTAACTCATGTAAGCATAAGGGAGAGGAAAATAATGTTCTGAAAAGACCAAATATTATCTTCATTATGTCAGATGACCATGCCTATCAGGCATTGAGTTGTTATGATGGCTCATTAAACCAGACACCTAACATAGACCGTCTCGCAGAAGGAGGCTTGATATTCACTAACAGCTTTGTTTGCAACTCAATATGTGCACCAAGCAGGGCAACTTTATTGACAGGGAAATTCAGTCATAATAATGGACAGTTTGACAACAGGATTCGTTTTGACAGCAGCCAGCTGACCTTTCCTAAATTACTACAAGAATCAGGTTATGAAACAGCTATTATTGGAAAGTGGCACCTGAAGAGTCAGCCTACGGGGTTTGATTACTGGAATGTGCTTCCGGGCCAGGGCCATTATTATAATCCCGATTTTATAAGGATGGGAAAGCGCGAGAGGGTGGAAGGCTATGTAACAAACCTAATTACTGATTTCTCACTGGAGTGGCTGGAGAACAGGAATAATGAGAAGCCATTCTGTCTGATGATACATAATAAGGCACCACATCGTTCATGGATGCCAGACTCTACTCATTTCTCACTTTATAAAGAGGAGAATTTTCCGCTTCCCTCAAATTATTTCGATAATTATGAAGGAAGGACAGCGGCAGCTGAGCAAAAAATGAGTGTTATTGAAGATATGGACCTGGTTTATGATTTAAAGATGTACGATGAGGAAGGTGAAATTCCATCTAAATACAGACACTGGTACCTGCCTATGCTGGACCGGATGAATGAGGATCAGAGAAAGGCATGGGAAAGGGAATATAATGAAAAAACAAAGGCTTTCAAGAATGCTGATCTGAAGGGTGAGGAGCTGGCAATCTGGAAATTTAACCGCTATCTTGCCGACTACTTAAAGTGCATTGCCTCGGTGGATGATAACGTTGGAAGAATTCTTGATTACCTTGAACAAACAGGACTGGATGAAAATACTATTGTTGTATATACTTCTGATCAGGGCTTTTACCTGGGAGAGCATGGCTGGTTTGATAAACGGTTTATGTATGAAGAGTCACTGAAGATGCCACTGGTCATGAAACTGCCTGGAAAATCACAAGCCAGGGAAATAAACCAGCTTGTTCAGAATATTGATTTTGCACCTACTTTTCTGGATCTTGCAGGAATTCAAATTCCGGAAGAAATCCAGGGTGCTTCTCTACTGCCATTAATGGAAGGAAGAGATTCTGAGGATTGGAGAGAATCAATTTATTATCATTATTATGAATATCCGGGGGCCGGGCATAGTGTAAAAAGACATTACGGCATTCGGACTGCACGGTACAAATTGATCCATTTTTATGATGATATTGATACCTGGGAGCTATATGACCTTGAGCAAGATCCCCGGGAGATGAATAACCTGATATCTGACCCTGATTATTTTGAAATTTCAGATGAATTAAAGAAGAATTTAAATACTCTTGGACATGAATGCGGAGACTCAATTGTATCGTATTTACATTAGCAAAATATTATAAAATGAAAGCACATATTGTTGTATTCCTTGCACTTGTCTTATCAGTTTCTTGTACCCCAAAAGAAAACATTGTTACAGAACCTTCTGAGCAGGAAAGAATATTTATTGATTCTACAGGGAATTTGATTGCTACAAGCTTGAAAGCAGCTTTACAGAAAAACTTGTCAAGTGCCATTAAAACCACAGGTATTGTTTCTGCTATTGAGTTTTGTAAGCAGGAAGCATTGGTTCTGACAGATGAAGTTGCAAATGATTTTAATTACCAGATTGAATTAAAAAGAACAAGTCTTAAGTGCAGAAATCCACAAAATGCCCCGGACGAGTTTGAGGAACTTGCATTGAAGTATTATGAAAAGATGATTCTGGAAGATCCGGATTTTTCTGCCAGTTATATTCAGAAGATCAGGGGAGACCAGTCCTCATACTTCTATTACTATCAAGCCTTAAAGACAGGTAGTGTATGTCTGGTTTGTCACGGAGGGCCTGAAAACATTGATCCGTCTATAGCAAGCATCTTAGTTGACAAATATCCCGATGATAAAGCCACTGGCTATATGGAAGGAGATTTTCGGGGTTTGATACGTGTTAAGGTCACTCCTGAAGAATGACAGTCTACAATCCGAAAGTATAAGTATATTTTATCAGTATATTCCGGTTTGAAATTGTGGGGAGCTCAGGAATTTCTCTTTCAAGATCAGTATTCCTCCCTTCGTTGAATACAATATAAAGATCATTTCCTTCCCTTGGATTGTATCTCAATCTTATGTTGGACGAGATTGTGTTAATAGCACTGTTGTATTGTATAAAGGCACTGGCAGTGAATGCAGTACTTAACATATAGAGCACCTTAAACCTTCCAATATGGGCGATAAATTGTTGATTTCTATCTGTAAATCGGATGTTATTGTACTGGTAATCAATACTAAAATTCAGGCTGGAAGAAACTTTCCAGGTGGGGATTAACATTATGGAGAAGCGTGACCCATCATAAAACTGCCCAACATCAATAATGTTATTTATAAAGAATGGCCTGGTCATGGGACTTGTCAAACTGATATTGGTGCTTAAGTATTTGTATTGTCCTGCAGGTATGGATACTTCGTCTGAGAGTTCAAATTCCTCTTCCACATTTTCATATCCATAAGTGATTTTAAAATCTCCTTGCAGAAGTTTTTTAGTTTGCAATGTCCAGCCTGGCTCTATGGCTGCTGATTCAATAATACCGGACTCATTCCATTTATTGCCCCTGAAACCTAGATATACTTTATGACTCTGTAATTTTGATTCCATTCCAGGAAGCCATCCCCATTGAAGCCTGTTCCAGGTTCCTTTATAATTATCTAAGAACTCAAATCCAATTCCGGGATTGAAATCTGCCCCTGAATGAGATATGCCCAAAGTATAGCCAAAGCCTTTATCATTTCTTCTTTGCCAGGATAATCTTATTTTAGTAGGATCCATTGAAAAGGCTTTGTTTGTTGCGTCGGTCTCAAAGGACTGGGCCCACTTAATGTCCAGGTAATCATCTCCAAAAAGCCTGAATATCCCATCCAGACCATATACATAGTTGTAACTTCCGTCTGTCCCGATCCTGGAGGTGAAGATTGCTCCTACATAACTATTCTCATTAATTACCTGACGTCGCATTCTTAAAACCCCAAAATTCTCCGAGCTTAAAAGAAGTGAATCCTGGTTGCTATCCAGCTCAGATGTGCCATAGAGGGCTGCGGTTTGCATGTCCATGAATCCCAAATCCCATGCTCCTACACGACCAACAAGCCTGACTCCTCCATAAATCTGAACTTCTTCTCCCTCGTGAAGACCAATTTTTCTGCTGTAAAAAATATCTTGTGGACCACCAAGATTGTAGCTGAAGATGCTTGATCTTTCCTGAAAGAATTGTCTTTTCTCAGGGAAAAAGAGCGAATAGCGGGTTAAATTAACTTGTTGATCATCTACTTCGACCTGGGCAAAATCAGTATTTACAGTTACATCTAAAGTGAGGTTAGATGTGATTCCGTATTTAAAGTCACCTCCAAACTTTAAAATAGGTTTACTTTCTTCTTCATAGCTGGTTTCGGCATTATTTAATTCATTAAATTGCTCCCAGCCCGCCAGAGCATAAGGAGTGATATATATGGGTTTTTTGGGTTTGATATCCTTGAAAATAATTTCCTGGGCTTTTGAGGGTTTCAGAAAAGCAAAATCGCCATATTTCGGATCGATGCCAGGGAAAGTGACATTTTCATTTTTATGTGGGATCCATCTCCATACTATCATTCCCATGGTGGCAACTCCATCTATATTTTGAAACCGGAGACTGGAAATGGGAATTCGGAACTCTACAAACCAGCCCTCTTCGTTAGTTATTGTTTTAACATCCCAGAAGGTATTCCAGCTCATATTAAAAGGCATATTCCCACCAAAGGCATTGGCATCATTAAATACCGAATAATCAGTTCTTTGGCCGGAAGGGGTAGTGGAAAAAACAAGGCCATTCTCTTTGTCGTTAAAACTATCCAGAATGATACCTAAAGCATCACTGTTACCACCAAAATCATCTCTTTGCTTTGAGGTATTCCTGATGCGGGAGGGATTATTGTCATATAATCGTCCTGAAAGGTATACAAATTGATCATTATAACACATCCTAATCTCAGTCTTTTCGCTAGGTTCAGCCCCAAAATTCGGAATATAAACTACAACAGGGAAGGGTTTAATCTGTTCCCATGCCTCTTCAAATGGGAGTCCGTCAAAATCTATATTTCCATTAATTTTGAGAATTTGAATTGGCTCGGAAGCAATTATAACAGAGGAGGCAAAGCACAAAAGGAGAACAAACAGGATTGAGTTAACTTTTTCCCCTATCCCATTTATTTTATGGATCAAATTACTATTCACAGGATTTAATTACTCCAAAGATTCAACTAAAATACACAGATTTATTAAAACGGAGATTATTTGAGCCCTAATCTTTTTATGGGATTACTCGCTTCGCTCGTGATCCCATTCCGGGGCTCCATGCAAAGACAAGCTAAATCCTTCGGATAAGCTATAATTGTTAAAAGTTAGTCTAAATGTAATATTGGGATTACTCGCTTCGCTCGTGATCCCATTCCGGGGCTCCATGCAAAAACAAACCAAAATTCACCTTCGGCGAATTCCCTTTTTATTCCCCTTTACTCCTTAAGAAAGCAAGCTTTCTACGGAGCTAGGGGAATAAAAAAAAGCTCACTTTTGTGAGCTTTTGGTTTGTTTTTGCGGAGAGAGAGGGATTCGAACCCTCGGTCCGCCTAAGCGGACAACGGTTTTCGAGACCGCCCCGATCGACCACTCTGGCACCTCTCCGAAATTATTGCAAATATCAAATTATTCTATCAAACTACAAAAAGGCTTTGTTGTTAACATTCTTTTTCCATAAGGAGCGGATTAGAAAGGACATCCTTAGCAATACACCAAATCTGCCAGGATATTTTGCTGATAATTTTAATATTTCTTGATGAATTGCTTCAATTAGAGGATATTTTTTAATTTTGTCTGAATTCAGAAGAACGAGTAAGAGTATTAATGTAGTTTTTAATAAAATTTCAAAGAATGGGAAAAGGGGATAAGAAAACAAGACGGGGAAAAATTATTTCAGGAACATATGGTGTATTGCGCCCTAAGAAGAAAAAAAGCACCTTCAAGGTACCTGTAAAATCTTCAAAGACAGACAAACCAAAAAAGGTTCAAAAGGAAGTCATCGCCGAAAAACCGAAACCTGTTGAAGAAGTAAAAAAAGAGGTGGTAGAGAAGAAAAAAGTTGAAAGTCCGGCAGTAAAAACTGAAAAGGCTGTAGCAACAAAAACAGATAAGAAGGAAACTGCAAAGCCTGACAAGAAAGAAACTGCAAAGCCTGATAAGAAGGAGTCTGCAAAGCCTGATAAGAAGGAAGCTGCTAAGCCTGATAAGAAGGAGTCTGCAAAGCCTGATAAGAAGGAAGAAAAAAAATCAGATAAAAAGGAAGCTTCAAAACCAGCCAAAGCAAAAGATAAAAAGGCGGACTGATATTTTCTTTTCCTTCTGTAATAATTATTGTAAATCTATGCAAGGATGTTCTCTTCAGAACTTATCTTAAGCCTGTTTGTTATTCTTACAGCGGGCTTTTTTGTTGGAGGAGCCTTTCTTTTTTGTATTGAGTCCTTCATGGAGAAGGAAGTTCGGGCAGGCTTGATCTTCCTGGTATTGGCTCTTTTTTTATCTGGCCTTTATACCTCGGCTTTCTATTCAGAAATCACTATCATTTCCATAATAATCGCTGGATTCTCATGGGGCATTTTACTGCTTTTCTTTATCCCAACAGGGAGAATTAAACCGGGTTCAAAAAGTAACCCTGACTTACAGGTGGATGAAAGAGATGTTATGATTTCCAGGCGCTTACTGGAAGAGGGTACCAGCAGATATAAAGAGTATTATTCTTTGAATCCGGAGAAGAAAGTCTCCGATGACAGAACCAGATCTAAACCCGGTTTGCTTTCCAAAGATTCCCTTCATTACCATTCCTTACTATATGCCGCAGCAGACGCCAGTTTTAAAGCTGTTGAAGCATTGGCTCCCGAAATTGACGGACCGGTAAACACTACTAAAATTGAAATAAAAGCTGAAAATTTAAGTGCCTTTTTAAAAGGATGGTCGAAAAAGTTGGGTGCAGTAAAGCTGGGAATTACTTTGTTGAACAAGGGGCATATGTATAGCTATAGGGGCAGAAATCATAATTATGGCGAAAAGGTTGAGAATACCCATAAGTTTGCAATTGCTTTTACCGTTGAAATGGATAAGGAACTTCTGGATACAGCTCCCCTGGGACCGACCATCATGGAATCAGCCCGAAAATATATGGACGCAGGTTCTATTGCCATTCAGATTGCCTGGTTTATACGTAACCTGGGCTATGAGGCAAGAGCTCATATTGATGGTAATTATGAAGTGATATGTCCCCTGGTTGCAAGAGATGCCGGGTTGGGCGAGATTGGGCGTATGGGTTTGTTAATGACTTCTTCCATGGGTCCGAGAGTGAGAATTGGAGTGGTAACTACCGATTTGCCCTTGGAAGTGGATTTAAGAAGAGAAGACCCGGCGCTTCTGGATTTTTGTGAAAAATGCAAAAAATGTGCGGAACTATGTCCCTCCAAAGCAATTTCATTTGAATCCCATGCTATAATAGGGGGTGTAAAACGCTGGCAGATCAATCAGGAGAAGTGCTATGATTACTGGTGTGTTTTAGGGACTGATTGTGGTAAGTGTATTTCTGTTTGTCCATATTCTCATCATGATAATAACTTGCATAAACTGGTACGCTGGGGAATCAAGAGATCCTCAATTTTCAGAAAATTGGCAGTCCCTATGGATGATCTGTTCTACGGAAGAAAACCAAAAATCAAAGACTTAAAGGACTGGATGAAGTATTGAAGTAATCATGGATAAAAATTTATCATTTTCCTGAATCAAGTCTGTATAGGCTGTGATATCCTCGCCCTAATTGGCTCTAAGATTTACTTTTAATCTTTTTACTTTTATCTTTAATCTTTTATTTTCGTGAGCTTAAACCCAAAATTGCAATGATGGGAAAACCTGGGGATATCTGGCTAAAAGCAGCAGTGGCAGGAAGTCTATGGGCCTCTGTGGAGATTGTGGTTGGAAGTTTCCTGCACAACCTGAGAATACCTTTTGCCGGTACTATTCTGGCGGTCATGGGCATCAGCCTGATGATTGCTTTTCAATATAAATGGAAAGACTCCGGTTTGATCTGGAGGGCAGGAGTGATATGTGCAATTATGAAATCACTTTCCCCCAGTGCAATAATTATTGGACCCATGTTGGGGATATTAACTGAAGCTATCCTCTTAGATTTTTCTATCCGCATATTTGGCAGGAATGTAACTGGTTTTTTAATAGGATCAATTGGGGCGATACTGAGTGCCCTTATTCATAAAATTACAACTATCATAATTTTATATGGCTTCAACATCGTAACACTTCTTGAAAATGTATACCAGTTTGCTCAAAAGCAATTGAATCTTGTTGGACCTGCCCCGAAGATTCTTTTGGTTTACCTGATATTGCTATATATTGTTTTTGGCATTCTGGCTGTAATTATTGGAATGGCTTCAGGAAAACGCCTCAAGAATTGTGATAACTTAATAAAACCTTCCACACTAGATGACCGGAAAGATGAATTTTCCTTGCTTGGTGACGAAAAATATTCAATTGTCTTACTACTATTTCATTTCGTAGTTCTGGTTATTGGACTGTATTTAATATATAAACTTGAAATAGTTTATTCAATTATTATCATTTTACCATATGTTGTTTTTGTTTTTTATAAATACAAACGATCTCTTCGAAGGCTTGCCAAGCCACTGTTCTGGTTTCAATTAATATTGATCCTGTTTTTCGCTGTATTCTTTTGGAATGGATATTCTGCTGGTTCTTTTCTTAAACCCGAAGGATATATTGTTGGGGCTAAGATGATATTCAGGGCACTTATTGTAGTAATGGTTTTTTCGGCAATTAGCGTGGAACTTAAGAATCCGATAGTCAAAACAGTTCTCTACAAAAGAGGTTTTTCAAAATTATATACATCCCTGGGACTTGCATTTTCGGTTTTGCCAGGAGTGATGAGTAGAATTGCAAAACCTGGAGGTATCATCATTCGACCCATAAATTCTCTGACGCAAATTATCCTTTATTCCGAAGACATTTACAAATCTTTCAAAGAGCAAATGGATCTCAGGCACCCGATATTCATTATTGCCGGAGATCAGAGAGAAGGGAAAACTTCTTTCTTAAATAAAACAATTCAGGTTCTAAGGGAACATGGGATTAATGTTGATGGAATCAAGGCAGAAGGAATAGATGTTAATGGGGAAAGACAGGGCTTCAATCTGGTAAATGTAGCAACCGGAGAAAAGGTTTTATTGTGTAATCTGGAAGGCGGAAATGGCTGGCAGCAAACAGGAAAATACTTCTTTAACCCGGAAGGACTCAACTCTGGTATAAGTAAGCTTAATAATGTGACTCCAGGCTCTGTATTGGTAGTGGATGAAATTGGCCCCCTGGAACTGAATGGTGGAGGTTGGAGCAATTCTCTGAGAAAGCTCCTGAATGATTTTGATAGCCCAATGATCTGGGTGGTTAGAAGAAACCTTACCGAAAAGATCATATTGTCATTTTCTTTAAAAAATGTAACAATTATGGATATTGCCAGCTATCAACCGGAAGAACTTGCAAGCCAGATCATTAAGCTTGTATCTCACACTTAAGCAGGAGGAAGTATTATTAACACTGATGCTTGAGTGTTGAAAATTAGATATTGAGTGTTGGAAGTTTGAGTTGAGTTTTGTAGCCCGGTACGAAGTTCCGCAAATCAAAAATGTTTACTATTACATATCTCGGTTTTGTCACAAGTTTTGCAGGGATGTTCATGAGTGGCTTAATTACCTATTACACAACAAGATGAAATTAGTTATTTTTAAGAAAAAATCACGAAAATGGGTTGAAACTCCAAAAACGGGGTATTTTAAAAATACTTTGGACTAAAGTCCAGATATACACAGATTTTGCTTAACCCCAGCCTTAAGGCTGGGGTTAGTTAATAGGCAGTATAATAGGGCTTTAGCCCACTACATTATTCATTAAGGCTAATAAAAAAGCAAATCCACTTATCTGAATTTGCCCATTTCAGTATTGTAGCTCTACTCCTAAACAATCTCAACCTTCTAAACTTCTTCTCTTACCTCTTCTTCCCACTTTCCTTTCCTTGTTGGCTTTTTCAGACTTTCTTTAAGCATTTTCAGGAATGCATCTCTCCGTATTTCTTTTGCACCAAGCCTTTTCATATGATCACTTGGCACCTGGGCATCAATAAAATCAAAATTCCATTCCTTTAGTTGTTGTACCAGATAATGTAGAGCTACTTTTGAGGCATCCCTCTTTATTTGAAACATGGATTCTCCAAAAAAAGCTCCTCCCAGTGAAACTCCGTATAGCCCTCCTGCCAATTCCCCATTATGGAAAGTCTCTATTGAATGAGCATAGCCATTATGATGAAGATCAATATAGGCTTTCTCCATATCATTGGTGATCCATGTGCCGGGTTGGTCTTTTCTTTTTGCTATAGAACAAGCATGAATTACCTCCTCAAAGGCAGTATCCATCCTGTATTCAAACTTTTTTGATTTTATAGTCTGAGCCAGGCTTTTTGAGATTACTAGTTGTTCCGGAGTCAGGATGAATCTCGGATCGGGCGACCACCACAGAATAGGTGAAGTGTCATCAAACCAGGGGAAAATGCCTTTCGAATATGCCTCAATGAGAGTAAAAACAGATAAATCTCCGCCAACTGCAAGCAAACCATCTTCATTTGCACTGGATGGCTCGGGAAAAGTATTTTTTATGTTCATCTCGGGAATCAAAGAGTAATCAATAATACTTGAGTTGAAGTTACAAATGTTTTAAAAAGTTTTATATTTTTGAATCGTAAATCTATGGGATTAAGCTGTAAACTGAAAATTTTACAGGAGAGGCAAAGCAAAAAGCAAAAAGATGCGTCATAGTAATGGAGAGGGCTTAATGCCCTATATAATAAAACAAACCTCAAAGACATTAGGATTTGAATTCAATCCTGACACCAAAACTATTAGCCTTAAAGGAAAATCCATTCCTGAAGATAATGTTAGCTTTTTTGAACCCATACTTACCTGGCTGGATGGTTTTCTTGAGTCTCCACCTTCATATATTCAGATTGTGGTAAAACTTGATTACTTCAATACATCTTCATCAAAATATTTTCTCAAAATTTTCAAGAAGTTTGAAAAAAAAGCAGATGAAGGACTTAAAGTTGTGATTCACTGGATCTATGAAGAGGATGACTGGGACATGCGCGATTGTGGCCTGGATTATCAGGATATTGTTAAAATTCCTTTTGAGCTGATCGAAGTATCCGAAACAGATTAAACCCGCTTAAGTGAAAAAGATGGATATTAATCTTTTTTGTTTTTTGAGGTTTGCAGTTTGATATTTGGCATTTAGAATTTGTGATTTTTATTCCAACATTCCAACATTCCACTATTCCATCATTATATCATTCCATCATTCCACTATTCCATCATTCCACTATTCCAGTTTGGGGTTTACCTCTTTTGTAGACAGAAGTCCACATGCCGCATCGATATCCTGTCCCCTGGATTTTCTTATAGTTGCAATTATTCCTTTGGCATTTAACAGATCTCTGAACCCTTCCATTTCATTGAGTGGAGTTCCCTTGAGTGGAGTGTCCGGAATGGGGTGGTAGTGAATCAGGTTGACCCGGCACCTGATACCACTTAAAAGCATTGCAAGGGCAATTGCATGATGAGGAGTGTCATTCAAGCCTTTAAACATAATGTATTCAAAAGATATTTTTCGGTATCTGTTGATTTCGGTATTTCTTATTTCTTCAATTAGCCCTGAAGCAGGATGTGCCTTTTCTACCGGTAAGAGTTTTTCTCTTTCTGCGTCATACGGACTATGTAAACTAATAGCAAGGTTGCAGGAACTCTGTGCAAGGAAATCTCGTACGGCCGGTAAAATACCAATAGTGGATACTGTAATTCTTTTAGGGCTCCACCCAAAACCCCAATCAGAGGTCATAATTTCAAGGCTTTTCATTACTTCATTGAAATTATCAAATGGTTCCCCCATTCCCATATAAACAATATTGGTAAGAGTTTCTTTCTCAGGGAGACTTTTTACCTGGTTGAGGATTTCTCCTGTACTGAGATTTCCCAGCAGGCCCTGCCTGCCTGTCATACAAAATGTACATCTTCTCATGCAACCGGCCTGAGATGAAACACAAAGTGTATTTCTTTTAAGTTCGGGAATATAGGCAGATTCAATGTAGTTTTGTCCCGATACCGGGAAAAGATATTTCTTTGTTCCATCCTCTGATTCCTGAACCTGAATGGGCTTTGTTATACCAAATTCAAATTTTTCATCTAAGATCCCACGTGCTTTTTTACTCAGGTTTGACATATCCTTAATACTGAATATGTCTTTCCTGTAGAGCCAGTCAGCTATTTGTGTGGCAGTGAAAGTAGGCAGTCCCAGTTCCCCTACCAGGAGCTTGAGTTCTTCAAGGGTTTTTCCAAATAACTTTTCTTTCATCACCTAACTATTTATATGTGCGGTATGGATTCCTGACCGGTTCACAAAATTAGTGTTTTTATTCAAACTGAAATATTGCCAGGCTATACAGGATGAAGTATGACATATACAGGGAATTCATTACATTTATGAAAGATATCTTCTTGTGCAAACTTAAATTTTATCTTGACTTATGAAAACTGTTTTTTATATCATGGTAGTTACAGGTATTCTTTTTTTTACATCTTGCAAGCAAACAAAAATTGAAAACCCTGATTATTTAATTCAACCAGTGCCATTTACTTCCGTAAAGATGACTGATAGTTTCTGGGCACCACGGATTTATACAAATCATAAAGTAACAATTCCCATTGCTTTCAAACAATCAGAAGAAACTGGCCGAATAGAAAATTTCAAGATTGCAGGGGGATTGAAAGAAGGCGAGTTTTGTTCAAAGTACCCTTTCGATGATTCAGATGTTTTTAAGATTATAGAAGGAGCCAGCTTTTCACTTCAAACAAATCCTGATTCTGAATTGGAAGCATACCTTGATTCCCTCATCTCCCATATTGCATCAGCTCAGGAGGAGGATGGTTACCTGTATACATACAGAACTATTATGGGTGACAACTCTCACCCCTGGATTGGAGCTCGCCGATGGGAAAAAACTCATCTGCTTAGCCATGAACTATATAATATTGGTCATATGTACGAGGCGGCAGCAGCGCATTATCTGGCTACCGGAAAGAGAAGCTTATTGGATGTGGCCATTAAATCTGCAGATTTAGTATGTGAGGATTTTGGCTGGGGTAAATTTGAAAGCTACCCCGGTCACCAGGAAATTGAACTGGGACTGGTTAAACTTTACAGGATCACCGGTGATCAAAAGTATCTTGACCTGGCAAAATTTTTCCTGGATGTCAGAGGTGGTGGAGATACTTATAGTCAGGCTCATAAGCCAGTTACTGAACAGACTGAGGCGGTTGGTCATGCTGTACGTGCAACCTACATGTATTCAGCAATGGCCGATGTGGCAGCTTTAACAAATGATCAATCCTATATTGATGCCATCACTAAGATATGGGAGAATGTTGTATATACGCAGATCTATATTACCGGAGGCATCGGAGCTACAGGAGGGAATGAGGGTTTTTCTGAGCCTTTTGAGCTTCCGAATATTTCGGCTTACTGCGAAACTTGTGCCTCCATTGCTAATGTTTTTTGGAACTACAGGATGTTCCTGCATGAGGGGAATGTGAAATACTTTGATGTATTGGAGCGGACTTTGTATAATGGTTTGTTGGCAGGCGTATCCTTGACTGGCGATAGGTTTTTTTACCCCAACCCGTTGGCCTCTATGGGACAACATAAACGCCAAAAGTGGTTTGGTTGTGCTTGTTGCCCCTCGAATATCTCCAGGTTTTTGCCATCCTTTCCCGGATACATTTATGCTACCTCTGAAGAAAAGATTTATGTAAATCTGTATGCTTCAAATGAGACCGAACTTGATTTTTTTGGCGATGCAATCAAAATGGTTATGAAAACCCTTTATCCCTGGGATGGGCATGTGGATATTGAAATAGATCCGGGAAAGAGAAAACGATTCACACTGATGCTCAGAATACCGGGCTGGGCCAGGAATAAAGCCATACCGGGAAACCTTTACAATTTCAGGCAAGAGAATGATCAGCCAGTAGAAATAAGTATTAATGGGGAAATGCTGGTTGCTGATGCAGCGGAAGGCTACATCAAGATTAACAGAAAGTGGAAAAAGGGAGACCGTATTTCACTAAACCTGCCTATGCCTGTCCGACAAATTATGGCCCATGAAAAAATTAAATATGACAAGGGGAGATTTGCCATTCAACGCGGGCCGCTGGTTTACTGTCTGGAAGAGCAAGATCAGCCGGGTCAAAGGGTATTTAATCTGCAGGGAAATATGGAAGGTGTTTTTTCTTCAGAATATGATGATAATATGTTGAATGGAATTCAAAAAATCAAATTTGAGGGTATTAGTTATTTAGAAGATAAGAAAGGCACATTGCAATTTCAGCCTGTTACAATCACAGCCATTCCTTACTATGTATGGGCTAATCGCAAACAAGGAGAGATGATGGTCTGGATCCCATTCGAAGAGCAGGCAGTGGAGGAAAATATAGCCATACCCCTTTATGAGTAAAAAACTCTTACTAAAAAACAATATGAACCACTATCCATTTTTCAACAAAATGAGACCAACTCAGGTCTTACTCTGGCTTGTATTACTAATTTCTTTATCCATAGGTCCAATCCGGAATGCTTGCTCACAGGCTCCTGAGTTACAATTTGATGCTTTTTGGTTTAGGAACCTTGGTGCATTTCGTGCCGGGGCCTGGGTGGGGGATATTGCTGTTCCGGAAAATCCTGGTGAAAAGCATAAATACACCTTTTATGTAGTTCCACGTGCAGGTGGAGTATGGAAAACTATAAACAATGGAACTACATTCGAATGTATTTCAGATGAGCTTGGAACATCTTATATCGGAGATGTTGAGGTAGCATTATCCAATCCTGAGATTATCTGGGTAGGTACAGGAGAAGATTTTAATGCACGATCATCTTATTACGGAAACGGAATATGGAAATCTGAAGATGCTGGCGAAACATGGACTTTAATGGGATTGGAAGATTCGCATCATATTGCCAAAATCATTATACATCCTTCCAAACCTGAAATTGTTTGGGTAGCAGTTATGGGACATCTGTACAGCAACAATGAACAAAGAGGTTTATTTAAGACTGTCGATGGTGGTAAAAACTGGGAAAAGGTTTTATATATTGATGATACAACAGGCTTTATTGACATGGTAATCAACCCTGAAAATCCTGATGTTTTATATACATCAAGCTATCAAAAAGTGCGCACGCCATGGACCTATGAGCCTGGTGGCAAAAAAAGCCGTATTTATAAAACTATTGATGGGGGAACCACCTGGAAAATGTTGAAAGGAGGTTTACCAAAAGGTGATATTGGGCGTATTGGTATTGATATTCATCGTGCCAACCCTGATATTTTGGTGGCTGTGATCCAGAACCTGAACCTTAAACCAGGTGCTGATCCGGATGCTGAGGTGGTTTTTGATGAATTTACAGATCATTCTTTCGATAATTTAATTGGAGGTGAGGCATACCGGTCAACTAATGCAGGGAAATCGTGGGAAAGGATCAATGACCCTGAAGAGATTGATGTTAGTGGAAAGGCAGCTTATAGTTTCAATAAAATATATATAGATCCGGTAGATCCTGACAAAATATACATAATTGGCGCAAGTCAGTGTTATACTCTTGATGGTGGGAAGACATGGCCAATACGAAGGGAAAAGGAGCTGTTCAGAACCAACTTCGGGGACAACCGGACTTTCTGGATAGATCCGAAAGAACCACGGCATATGATGCTTGGTTCGGATGGGGGGATTTACGAGACCTGGGATGGAGGCAAATCCATGAACCATTATTACCAGCTGCCACTCGGAGAGGTTTATATGGTAGAAGTGGATGATGCCGAACCCTATAATATTTATATCGGTCTTCAGGATCATGAGGTATGGAAGGGTCCATCAAACAGCTGGTCGGGCCAGATTAGCATAAAGGATTGGGTTATTGCTGGAATGTGGGATGGCATGCACTGTAAGGTAGATCATACAGATAATCGCTGGCTATACTTTACAACCCAGTTTGGAAAACATCATCGTGTAGATCAATCAAAAGGTGAGAGGGTTGAGATTACCCCAAGGGCACCAGAAGGAGAAGACTTTTACAGGTACACCTGGAATACTCCTGTAATGTTGTCACCTCATAACAGCAAGGTCATCTATACCGGGGGCCAAAAGCTTTTGCGCTCGGCTGATCGTGGCGATACATGGGAAGCTATCAGCCCTGATCTTACAGATAATGATAAGGAAAAAATTGCCGGTACAGGTCACATAATGTATTGCACAATTACTTCCATATCAGAATCACCCCTTGAAGAAGGTGTGATCTGGGCGGGAACCGATGATGGACATATACATTTAACAAGGGATGGAGGACAAACATGGCAGGAGTACACAGATCAACTTACTGACCTGGGAGCTCCATCAAAGCTCTGGGTAAGTCGTATTGTAACCTCAAATCATGATGCAGGCACAGCTTATGTAACCAAATGTGGTTACCGGAACGATGTTTTTAAACCCTTTGTGTTTAAAACTTCTGATTATGGCAAAACATGGCAAAGTATTAGCTCAAATCTGCCCGACTCTCCAGTAAATGTGATTTATGAAGACCTCCGGAATAAAGATCTTCTTTTTGTTGGAAATGACATTGGGGTATTTGTTAGCCTGAATGGAGGGCAGGCATGGAGCCCCCTGAAAGCTAATATGCCAGAGATAGTGGTTCGTGATCTTTTGGTTCATCCCCGGGAGAACGACCTGGTAGTAGGTACATATGGCCGGGCTGCATGGATCACTGATATCAGCCCCCTTCAACAGTTTACAGGAAATATATGGGATGCAGATATATTCCTTTTCAATATTGAATCCAAGCCTCAAATTAATTATTCACAACAAGCCTACTGGGGTAATTATCATATGACGGGGAGTAACCACCTTAGAACAGCCAATGAACCAAATGGCCTGGAAATCTGGTATTATTTTGCAAAAGACTCAAAAAAGGAAGGATCATTGATCATTCACGATAACAGAGGTAATCAGGTTTTCGAGAGTAAGATAGAAGCCAGGGCTGGTATTCATAAGGTTTATTGGAATACCAGGGAAGCAGACCCGGGGAGCTATAAGGTAAGCCTGTATTGGAATGAAAAGATACTGGAAAAGGAGGGTGTGGTAAAAGAACGATGGATATGGCCTGTGTTGAATTACAGGTAAAAAATCCTTTCCCTGATTAAAAAAAATGAAAGTATACTTTAATAAATAATAATTATGATTGCTCTTCGTGCAAACTCTGTAAAACAAAAAATGTTCTTGCCTGTTTTACTGTTTATTTTTCTTTTAATACCAACACTCAGTATTGGCCAAAACCTTATTACAAAGGAAGATTATTCCCGGGCTGTAAGCTTTTTATGGAAAAATGTGAATAATAAAAAGTTCTATGATCTGTTCGTGCCTGTTAATTGGTTCCCGGATACAACAGGATTCTGGTATATCGATTTCCATCCGGGGGGAAAGAGATTTAAAAAGTTGGATTTGGAGAAACAGCTTGTTACCGACCTGTTTGATCATAAAAAAATGGCTGGCATTCTTGAAGAAAAGTTTGAGAAAAATATTAATCCCGATTCGCTGCCTTTTCATACAGTTGAATATCTGCATAAGGATACATTAAGGTTTAGTGTAAAAGGTAAAAACTTTGATTTGGATCTTAATACTTATCAAATTCAAGCATTCGGGAAAGATGGTGATGCAAAAGAAATTCAAGAGTCCAGGTCTCCCGATGGGAAGTGGATAACATTTGCCAGAGATTACAATCTTTTTATCAGATCAATTGAAACGGATGAAGAATACCAGCTTAGCTTCGATGGGAAAATAAATTATGAATATGCCAGTAACTATGGATGGGATGATCTGATGGAAGGAGAGAATGGAGATCGACCGGACCATTTTTCTGTTCGATGGTCACCTGATTCAAGGTATATCCAAACATATATTTGTGACCTGGAGTTTGCTGAAAAAATGTATCTCCTCGACTGGAGCATTGATTCACTTTTCCGGCCTAAATTACTTTCCTACTATAGGGGTTCACCAGGTGATAGTACAATGGTACACATGACACCTGTTTTTTTTGATGTGGAACAAAAAAGTATCATTCCTTTGGATCTCCCTAGGAATACCCATATCAATATGGTATCATTTAAGTGGTCAAAAACAGATGGAATCGTCTATGCATTAAACCCGATCAGAGGTTATCAAAGAGTAGAATTATTTCGGATTGAACTATCCACAGGAAAAATCAACACATTGATAACTGAAACTTCCAGGACAAATATTGATAATTTTGATTTCTGGCTGGTTGAGGAACGGGGCGCCATCATTTTTGCCTCTGAACGTAGTGGTTGGAGACAGTTATATTTATATGACCAGGAAAAGGATAAAGTTGATGCAGTAACAAAAGGTACTTTTTATGTGAATAACATAAAGTTTATTGACGAGGAAGCTGGACTCATATATTTTACTGCTTCAGGAAGGGAGCCAGGCAGGAATCCTTACCACCACCATCTTTATAAAATCTCCTTCAATGGTAGTGAGCTTAAATTATTAACCCCGGAGGATGCAAATCACGAGCTTGATTTTTCACCAGATGGAAGGTGGTTTTGTGATAATTATTCTACTGCTCAGAAGCCTACAATAACAGTATTTAGGAAAACCGAAACCGGAGAAATAATTTTAGAAATTTCAAGAGCTGACTATTCCGGACTCACTGGAATGGGATGGACCCCGCCGGAGATTTTTGTCACTACTGCCAGGGATGGTAAAACGCAGATTTACGGAGCTATCTGGAAGCCTGTAAATTTTGATCCCCAAAAAGTATATCCGGTTATTGACCATAGTTATACAGGCCCCCATACCCAAATGTTTCCCAGAGATTTTCAGCGGGTTATTCTACGAGAAAATCAGTCCATTGCTGAATTAGGCTTCATTGTAGTAATGATTGATGGCCTGGGTTCCTCAGGTCGCTCCAAAGCATTTCATGACTATTCCTATAAGAACCTGGGTGGAAACCTGGCAGACCATGTGCTTGCCATCCGTTATTTGAGTCAAAAATATTCGTGGGTAGATACTAACAGGGTGGGTATTTTTGGACACTCAGCCGGAGGTTATGATGCTGCCCATGCTCTTTTGCAGTTTCCTGACTTTTACAAAGTGGCAGTTGCCAGTTCAGCTGATCATGACCATAGGATGGAAAAGGCATGGTGGCCTGAGATGTATATGGGCTGGCCTGTGGATTCTGCCTACCATAAGCAATCAAATATTACCATGGCTTCTAATTTGAAGGGAAAGTTATTACTGGTTCATGGAGGATTGGATGACAATGTAAATCCTTCAGCTACTTTTAAACTAGCTGAGGCCCTGGTTAATGCCGATAAACAATTTGATTTAATGATCCTTCCAGGTCAAAGGCATGGGTATGGAGGAGCAGCCTTGAACTATTTCAGGAAACTTCGATGGAATTATTTTGTCGAACACTTATTGGGAGCTAAACCTGTTTGGGATTTTGAATGGGAATAAGCAATTGTTTGTGCTTTAAAAAGAGACGAACAAGGTGGCAAGCCAAACACTGCAAGCTATTCCCTGAAATTTAGTAAGACCTGATATTTGCCTGGTACTTTCCCTTTGCTTTTACAGCTTTCACTTCTACCTTCCATTGTCCTTTATAAATACTTTCTTTCTCCATGGTAAGTGATTGAGACCATTCAATATCTGCTGATGAATCGATCTGGATTTTTGTAAAGGATTTTCCAGACGGAAGAATGAAGTTAACTGTTATACTTCCTTCATCACAGCGTCCACTTACGCTGAAACGTAATTTACTCTGATCATCATCTACAGAGAAACTGGTTGTTTTTGTGGTGAGGCTTTCTCCGTTAAATGATTTCCTAAGGGAAAGGCTGAAGCTATTCTCTGAGCCTCCTGTCGTCCAACTTATTGCCGGTATGACGGGTGATGGAATAGTAATATATTCTGGTCTTCTTGTAGATTCCCTGACCCTGTATAATTCAGCAGCTTTTTTGTAATGTGCTTCTTTTTCTCTGTTCATAGTTTCCTGTAGTTCCATGAGCTCTCTTTCCTGAGCTTTTTGTTCGTCTTTCTGGGCCTTAATTTCTTTTTCCTGTTCTTTGGTAAGTTTTTCCTGCCCCCAGGTATAGGAAAATGGAATTGCCAGGAGAGAAAAAATAAATACTAGTGCTAAAATGTTGCGTTTTTTCATGATACGGTTTTCTATTTTAGTTATAAAATTTAGTTCTTTATGTATATTTTCAATGTAAACATATGGAAATATACCCCCCCTTATTGTTAATGAAATGTTAAAACTTGGTTAATGTTCAGGAGTGAAATGAAATAAACCATAAATTAGCATAGAAAATCAGATTGTTATTTACAACACAGGTGAAACCAAGGATTACCATATTCATTGCCTCCCTTGCCCTGCTTGGCCTTATTGCTATACAAT
>JAUVKW010000203.1 GCA_030596025.1 Bacteroidota bacterium
CGTAAAGCAAAGATGCTGGGTTATAAGAGTCATGCTGACCTTGTGTTATCTACAAGAATGGCTAAAACTTCAGAACGTGTTTATGACTTACTTGATCAGGTGTGGTGGCCGGCATTGGAGGTTGCCAAACAAGAAGTTAAAGACATGCAGGCGATTGTAGATGCTGAAGGGCATGATTTCAAAATAAAGGCATGGGACTGGTGGAATTATGCAGAGAAAGTTCGTGCTGCAAAATATAACTTTGAAGATGCACAAATTCGCCCCTATTTTTCTCGTCAGAATGTACAGGAAGCTATTTTCTATGTGGCCAACAAATTATATGGCATAACTTTTACTGAGATAAAAGATATCCCATTACCTCATCCGGATGCCTTTGCTCATGAGGTAAAGGAGGCGGATGGAACTACAATAGGGATATTATACCAGGATTACTATGCAAGAGCCAGTAAACGTGGTGGTTCCTGGTGCGGCGGTTATCGAGGCTATAAGATTGATGATGATGGCAATAAAACCATTCCAATTATAACTTTTGTGACGAATGCCAGCGGACCCCTGGGTGATGCTCCTGCCTTAATGAGCATAGATAATGTAACTACCGTTTTCCATGAATTTGGTCATGCCTTAGACGGCCTGTTCTCTAATGTTCGTTATCAAAGCACCTTCAGGGCAAGAGACTTTACGGAGCTTCCCTCTCAAATAATGGAGCACTGGGCGGTACATCCTGAGGTTTTAAAAGTATATGCGAAACATTATGAAACAGGAGAAATAATCCCTGACGAATTGATTGAGAAAATTCAAAATTCAAGTCTGTTCAATCAAGGATTTATTACTGTTGAATTCGTGGCTGCTGCTCTTATTGATATGGAGTATCACTCACTTACTGAAGAGAAAGACATTGATGTCAGGGCTTTTGAAAAGGAATTTTTTGCTAAGAGAAAATTAATACCAGAAATTGCACCACGTTATAGGACTACTTATTTCTCTCATATTATTGGTGGATATTCAGCTGGTTATTATAGCTATCTATGGTCAGGAGTTTTGGATAATGATGCTTTTGAAGCATTCAATGAAACTTCATTATATGATCAGAAAACGGCTCAATCATTCCGCAAGAATATTTTGGAGCCCAATGGTTTAATGGATCCTCTTGAAATGTATGTTAACTTCCGCGGAAGAGAAGCAAGCATCGAACCTTTATTAAGAAGCAGGGGCTTGATTAAATAAGGATTTTGATTAAGATATTAAGGGTGTCCCTTTTGTCTACCATTTTTTTGTAGAATCAATATACTTAGTATATTTGCCTATTCAGAATTCACTGCTTGATAGTTAGATATGCTATTACTTAACACGCCTTTATAGTTAATTTAAGATATATACGTTTAGCCTCATCTTTCAAAACAAATTCTTATGCTCTGGATAGAACTCATTATTTTTCTTGCAATTATTGTAATCGGGGCTCGTATTGGTGGTATTGGAATGGGTACAATTGCAGGTTTCGGGTTGGTTATTTTTGTATTTATTTTCAAAATGCCAACCGGTAGTCCTCCTGTTATCGTTCTGGGGATGATCCTGGCAGTGATAACCGCTTTATCTACCATGCAGGCAGCAGGAGGCCTGGACTACCTTGTAGGTATTGCAGAAAAGATTATGCGAAAAAGACCGCAAAATATCACCTTTGTTGCCCCGCTAGTTACTTACCTGCTTATTTTTGCCTCCGGAACACAACATGTTATATATGCTCTGCTTCCCGTGATTTCTGAAATCTCAATAAAAGCAGGAATCCGGCCGGAAAGACCATTGTCCATTAGTGTGATTGCAGCCATGCACGGCCTGATTGCTTCACCTATTTCAGCTGCTACAGTTGCCTTACTGGGCGTGCTGGTTGGTCTTGATGTTACTTTACCTCAAATTCTTATAGTAATCATTCCCTCTACTTTAATTGCGGTATTATTGGGAGCTTTATCTGTTTTTTGGCGGGGTAAAGAACTTAGTAAAGACCCGGTATATCAGGAACGTCTGGCCAAAGGACTTGTGAAACCTCCTGAAAAACTTAAAAAACTGGAAGGAAATGAGTTGAAAAATGCAAAAGGGTCAACATTTACCTTTTTTGGAGTTATTCTGCTTGTGGTTTTTATTGGGATGTTTCCCCAACTCAGACCAACATACGAAATGATAGTTGACGGGATAAGTCAAACGGGGAAAATTGAAATGGGAAATGCAATTATTGTTCTCATGCTGGCTACTGCAGGGGCAATAATGATATTTTTCAAAGCTGATGCAGGGAAAGCGATAAGTGGGAGTATCATGAAGAGCGGTATTATTGCTCTTATTTCTATTTTGGGAATATCCTGGATGGGTTCTTCATTTTTCGAAGGAAACCGTACAGTAATTGTTGATGGTATTTCAAATCTTATCGAGGGGCATCTGTGGATTTTTGCTATCGGCTTATTTGTGCTTTCTATCTTACTGTTTAGCCAGGCAGCTACTATTGTGACCCTCATACCGGTGGGTGTTGCGCTTGGGATTTCAGCTCCTTTACTCATTGCTTTTTATCCTGCAGTGAATGGCATCTTCTTTCTGCCTACATATGGCACTGTTATCGCAGCAGTGAATTTCGACCAGACCGGAACAACAAAAATTGGCAAGTACCTGTTAAATCACAGCTTCATGTTACCCGGACTGGTAACTACCATTTCTGCTGTTATTATAGCATTGATCATCACCTCTTTTATGTAATAAAAATGCCGTAGTATAAATTATTGTGGATCAATAAATAGGATTAAAATTAGTATTACTCAATGGAAGACTGGAAGATTGGAATTATGGAAGATTGTGTCTTGTCCTAAAATAGGTTTACACAAAAAGTTAATTTCTTGGATTCCTGCACTTCAAACCAATGAAATAATTTATTAAGAAATTAAAACTATCATTATGAAAACAACAAAATTAATGTGTGTCTTACTGATATTTCTTTCAATATCCGGAAATAATCTGTTTGCCCAGGAGAAATACAGAACTGAAACTGACCTGCTGGGGAATGTCAAGGTTCCTGCTGATGCTTATTATGGCTCACAGGCTGCCAGAGGAATGAAGAATTTTCAAATTTCAGATCAATATACCAATGATTATCCTGATTTCTTGAAAGCCTGGGGAATGGTTAAGCTGGCTGCGGCACGTGCTAATACCGATGCAGGAAAGATGCCGCCGGAAATGCTTAAACTTATTGAACCGGCATGTCAGGATTTGATAGACGGGAAATATCTTGATCAGTTTAAGATTGATTTGTATCAGGGTGGTGCAGGAACCTCTACTAATATGGCCGCCAACGAGATAATTGCCAATTTAGCTTTGGAAAAAGCCGGGTATAAAAAAGGTATTTATGAAAAAATTGCTCCTACTGATCAAATTAATATGTCGCAGTCAACAAATGACACTTATCCTACTGCTTTAAAACTTGCAATGCTGATGCAAAATGACGGGGTGAAGGAGCAAATGAAATTACTTGCTAAATCATTTAGAACTTTGGGACAAAAATACCTTGAAGTTGTTAAGATGGGACGTACTGAATTTCAGGATGCTGTACCAATGACCGTAGGTCAGGAATTTCATTCCTATGCTTCAATGCTGGAGTGGGAACTTGCCAATCTGGAATATGCTGAAAAATCTTTAATGACACTTAATATGGGAGCTACAGCCATTGGAACGGGATTAAATGCTCCCAAAGGTTATGATACCTATGTTATTAAGCATTTAAAGGAAATTACCGGTTATAATTTAAAAAATGCCGACGATATGATTGCTGCTACATCAAGCTTACACTCATTTGTGGTTTATTCTTCAGCATTAAAAACCCTTGCCACTACTCTATCGAAAACTTCCAACGATCTGATCATTCTTTCATCTGGACCCAGAAACGGTATTTTTGAAATTAATTTACCTCCAAGACAACCCGGTTCTTCCATTATGCCGGGGAAAGTGAATCCTGTCATTCCTGAATTAATGGCACTGGTCAGCTATCGTGTAATTGGCAATGACGTAACTGTAAACATTGCCGCTTCTGATGGTGATTTACAACTGAATGCCTATGAACCGGTTGTTGGTTTGACAATTTTTGAGTCGCAAAAATTACTGACTAATACCATGAAAGCTTTCCGTGAACAATGTGTTAGCGGGATTACAATAAATGAAGAGGTTCATGCACGGAATATGGAAACCACCATTGGGATTGTTACAGCATTAAATCCCATACTCGGACATCATGTGGGCGATGAATTGGCAAAAGAATCAATGGAAACGGGTAAAGGAATATTAGAGCTTGTGCGTGAAAAGAACCTTCTTACAGAAGAACAAATTGAGGAAATTCTATCTCCCGAAAATATGACCGGCCTCGATAAATCGAAATATGAAAACAAATAGTACTTATTTCACTTAATAAACTTATTATGAAAAAACAATCAATTATTACCTATGTATTCACAGTTTTGCTCATTTTTACTTTTATTTCTGGTGCATTTGGGCAGCAGAATGATCTCCCTAATGTTGTAATACTGGCCACCGGTGGCACCATTGCCGGTTCAGCTGAGTCAGGTACGCAAGCCGGCTATACCTCAGGGCAGGTTGGCATTCAAACCATGATCGATGCCGTTCCGGGCATTAAAGATATTGC
>JAUVKW010000007.1 GCA_030596025.1 Bacteroidota bacterium
TGATATCTGTAAACGGAATAAAACTACCGGTTTTTATACAACCGGGTCAGGCTTACGGAACTTTATCCATTGCCCTGGGTTATGGTCGCACAAATTCTGGTAAAATTGGTGACAGCATTGGGAAAAACGCGTTTGTTCTTGCTGGCATTCTGGACGGATATCGTCAATATAATATATCCAATGTTACTATAGATAAAACAGGTGAAAACTATCCACTGGCTACCACCCAGACTCATCATTCAATGGAGGGCCGGGAAATTGTAAAGGAAACTACACTTGAGGAATATATTGAGAATCCTTCTGCCGGCAATGAATCGCATAAGATAATTATGGAGCGGTCTGCCACCATGTATAAAGAACACGAATTCCCGGGTGCTCACTGGGGGCTCAGTATTGACCTTAACAAATGTGTGGGCTGTAATGCATGTGTGATTGCCTGCCAGGTGGAAAATAATGTTGCCGTTATTGGTAAAAAAGAGGTAAGAAACAGGCGTATTATGCACTGGCTACGTATTGACAGGTATTATTCTACAATTTCAGACTCTGTAGGTGCAGAAGTAGAATCTGATAATCCTCAGGTGCTGCACCAACCTGTTATGTGTCATCATTGTGATAATGCTCCTTGTGAGAACGTTTGTCCTGTTGCAGCAACACCACATAGCAAGGAAGGATTGAATACAATGGCCTACAACCGCTGTATTGGAACTCGTTATTGCATGAATAACTGTCCCTACAGGGTGCGAAGCTTTAACTGGTACCGATATGTAGACAATGACCAGTTCGACTATAATTTCAACGATAAATACAGCAAAATGGTACTCAATCCCGATGTAGTAGTACGGGAAAGAGGCGTAGTGGAGAAATGTTCTTTCTGCGTTCAGCGGATCCAGGAAAAGAAGCTCCTTGCAAAGAACGAAGGACGCGAGTTGAGGGATGGAGAAATTCAGCCTGCATGTGTACAGTCATGTCCTACACAAGCTCTTGTATTTGGTGATACCAATAAAAATGATTCTCAGGTAAGCAGTGAACATAAGGATGAAAGAGCTTATGGTTTACTTGAAGAATTACATACTCTGCCTTCACTGATGTACCTGACAAAAGTCCGGAATACGGAGAAAGATCACTCTGAGGAAGAGGATCACCATGCATAATTTATGAATAGAACCTAATTGAAACCGATCAATAAGCATTATGTACTTAAAAGACGTTAGAGGTATCTTAATACAAGGATCAAAATCCTATGGGCAGATTACCCGTGAAATTTTGGCGCCACAGGAACGAAATGCTCCCTTATGGTGGTATGGAGGAATGTTTGTTTTTTCCCTGATGTTTCTCGCTGGCATTTACGCCATTCTGCAGACTATTTCAAAAGGCATCGGACTCTGGGGGCTAAATAACAATGTAGCCTGGGGATGGGCCATAATAAATTTTGTGTGGTGGATTGGAATCGGGCATGCTGGTACTGCCTTTTCTATATTCCTGCTTGTATTGCGCCAAAAATGGAGAACTTCAATTAATAGGGCTGCTGAAGCCATGACTGTTTTTGCAGTACTGGCAGCCGGTCTTTTTCCTGTAATTCATATGGGAAGGATTTGGGATGCTTTCTTTATTTTTCCCTATCCTACTTCACGCGATTTGTGGGTAAACTATAATTCTCCGCTTTTCTGGGACGTGGTGGCCATCACTACATACCTGTTCGCCTCGGCTTCTTTCTGGTATGTGGGAATGATTCCTGACCTGGCTACTGTTCGTGACCGTGCCACCTCAAAAATAAAAAGAAAGATCTACCACCTCCTGAGTTTTGGCTGGGTTGGAGGCATGAAAACCTGGAAGCGCTATGAAGTAATGGCGATTATTTTGGGTGGAGTTACTGCTCCCCTTGTAATTGCAGTTCACTCAATTGTATCAATGGACTTTGCCACCAGTGTAATGCCAGGATGGCATACTACAATCTTTCCACCTTACTTTGTTGTTGGTGCTATTTTTTCGGGTTTTGCCATGGTACTAACCCTTATGATTATTGTACGTAAAACTTATAAACTGGGAGATTTTGTAACCATGGACCATTTCGAGGCCATTGGGAAAATCCTCATTTTTATCAGTCTCATCATGGGATCTTCTTATGTTACCGAGGTATTCATCGCCTGGTTCTCGGGTGTTGATGGGGAACTTTACACTTTTTTCCATAATCGTATAACCGGGGAGTATGCTTTTCAATTCTGGGCTATGGTTACTTGTAATGCCATTATCCCACAACTCTTCTGGTTCAAAAAAGTAAGAAGAAATCTTACCTGGCTTTTCATCATATCCATTGTGATTAATATAGGAATGTGGTTTGAACGTTTTAATATTGTAGTTACCTCCTTATCGAAAGATTTTCTGCCTGCTACCTGGGTAGAATACGACCCCACCATAACTGAAGTCACTATTTACCTTGGCACATTAGGTCTTTTTGGTGTAGGTGTCTTGTTATTTATGCGTTTTATTCCTGTTATGGCCATGAATGAATTGAAAATGATAAATAAAGAAACAAGTATTGATAAGGACTTATCCTCTAAAAGTTAAGAAATTATGGAATATTCAAAAATAATTGGTGTTTACGATGACGAACAGAAGCTGTACGATTCCATAGATCAGATCCAGGAAAAAGGGTACAAGGTTGCAGATGTGATTTCTCCATTCCCCCTGGAAGAACTGTTTGAGAAACTGAAAGTCAATACACGCATCAACCTTGCTGCATTCTTTTATGCACTGATAGGTGGAGTAATTGGAATTTCTGCATTTCTATACTACACTGCAGTGGTTGACTACCCTTTGAACATTGGTGGAAAACCTAGTTTAAGTTTGACTTTCGTTCTGATTATTTTTGTAGGAACCATATTTGTAGTGGTATTCGGCACTCTGCTTACTTTTTTCATCCGGGAGAAGAAAGGTCCCGGTGCCAAAATACATTTTGAGTATCCCGGAGTTACCGATGATAAATTTGCCCTTTTGATTGATAGAACTAAAGATCTCTCAGAAGAAAATATTATAGAAATTAATCAAATTATAAAAAATAGCGGCGCCATAAAAGTAGATGAGCAATAATTCTGATTTGCTTTTATGGATTCAGCACTTAAATAGATGAAGCTGATGAAAAAATTATTTATTTTACCTGCCCTGATTATCCTGTTAGGCCTGAATTCATGCTCCCACGACCGTAATAACCCGGGTCATGCTTACTTTCCCGACATGGCTCAATCAGTTGCATATGAGGCGTATAAAGAAAACCCTGTATATAAGGATGGTAAGAGCATGCAGATGCCTGTGGAAGGAACAATTCCAAGGGAAATGATTCCTTACCAGTATGAAAAAGGACTGGATGGACAGCAAAAAGCAGGTGAAGAACTGGTGAGTCCCCTGGAAGTAAGTTCTGATGTTCTGCAGGAAGGTCAAAAACAATACGAAGTTTTTTGTGTCATTTGTCATGGTACCGCAGGAAAAGGAGATGGCTACCTGTTTACAAGTAAACTTTTCCCTGCACAACCAACAGATCTAACAGCAGATATCATCCAGAATATGCCGGATGGAGAAATATACCATATTATCACACAGGGTTCACTTTCCGGACTTATGGGATCACATGGTTCACAGATAAAACCGGAAGACAGATGGAATATTATTGTTTATCTGAAAAATAGTTTTTAACAATAAAAAAATTTTAATAAAGTTCTTCGATATAGAGATATTAAAAACCATTATTTAATCTGCATACAATGGAAGAAAAGATTAGCTGCTCACCAAAACTGAAATATGCTTCACTGGCAATGATCCTCATTGGAATCATAGCTACCATCCTTGCTTTTCTTGGTGACAGCCAAAGAGCATGGGCAAACCTTTTGTTAAGCAATTATTATTTCTTATCCATAGCACTGGGTGCTTCTTTTTTCCTTGCTATTCAATATATAGCCCAGGCTGGCTGGTCTGCTGCTTTTAAAAGGATTCCCGAGGCTATGTCACGATACATACCCCTGGCCGCTATTTTCATGTTCGTAGGTCTGCTGGGAATAAAGCAAATTTATCCATGGATCAATCCTGAAGAAGCTGGAATTTTTAACGAGCATGAATTTCACCTCCTGCATCATAAGGAAGCTTATTTAAATGTGCCATTTTTTATTATTAGGATGGTTTTCTATTTTATGGTGTGGATTTTTATGACCTTTTATCTCAGGAAGCTTTCTGTGGCAGAAGATCGTGTTGGAGGCCTGGAATACTTTAAGAAAAGTGAATATTATAGTAAAGTTTACATATTCCTCCTGGCTTTTACTTTCATATTTGCCTCTATTGACTGGATAATGAGTCTCGAACCTATCTGGTTCAGCACTATATTCGCTGCCAAAAACTTCATGTCTTCATTTTACCATGGTACAGCAGTGATTATTCTGATTGTTATTCTGCTACATAATAAGGGCTATTTATCCTTTATGAATAAAGCCCACTGGCACGATTTCTCAAAGTACCTGTTTATGTTGAGTATATTCTTTGGTTATTTCTGGTATTCACAGTATATGCTCCTGTGGTATGCCAATATTCCGGAGGAAACCAGTTATTATGTTTTGAGAAGAGAACATTTTTCTCAAGCTCACTTCGTTATAAACCTGATACTCAATTTTGCAATTCCTTTCGTGGTACTTCTTCCAAATTTCCTGGCCAGGAAAAAGGGAATATTACTTGCTATAGTGATCATACTTCTGATAGGACATTTTGTAGATCTTTACGAACAGATCATGCCGGGTGCAACTGGAGAATACAAGATTGGTTTTACTGAAATTGGCATATGGCTGGGTTTTGCAGGAATTTTCACTCTGGTCACTATGCGTACTCTCACCAAGGCAAATATAATCCCGGTTAACCATCCCTACCTGCAGGAAAGCATACAGCATTCTGAGCATTAATATTTTTTATTGCAAAATACAGAGATGGGGCTGCATAAAATATATGCGGCCCTTTTTTCATTTTTGAAGCACTATATACCAAAATTGCATCAAATAAATAGATACTGAGTCAAAAAAATTAATTCGAAAAGTAAAAAACATAACTGAGGATAAATAAAAAATAGCACCGGGCTTTAGCCTGGTGTTAGGAGTTAAGTTTGAGTGAGATTTTGGCGCAAATTTCGCCTTGTGCTCAAGCTTTCAATACACCGAGGGTAAAGGTTTGCTAAAGACTGCAAAACTTGTGACAAAACCGAAATATGCAGGCACCAGGTACTTCCGGAATATGATATATCTTTGATTTATTCGGATTTTGAACTCAACTTTCAACTTCCAGGGCTAAATATTCAAGGTTCAATTCCTGAAATATATTTTACCTTTTTCTATTGATTAATTTAGGAATCCACATAGGAACATCTTTCATATATAGCTCATAATCCTCCCCAAATCTTTTCAGCAGAAGCTTTTCTTCATGGCGGGAAATAAAATGCAAAAAGAAAACAGCCATAAGAAAAACAAAAAATGCAATCAATGAAGTGCTAAGTACCAAAAGACCAAAATACAATAGTAATTCACTAAGGTATACCGGGTGACGAACCCATCCGAATACTCCCTCTCTGATTACACAGGGCTCTGAACGTTCGGTCCCGAAAACAATTTTCAGACCCTTTAGTACCAGGTAAGCAGAAATTATTAAAAAAACGAACCCGACTGGTAGTCGAATTATATTTGGAACATACTCGTTAAGTGAGGTAGTCAGGTTTAAAAAGAAAGAATCAGCGATCCAGCTTGTAAAAAATAATACAGCAAGAATTATCTGCCCTGCATCTCCCAGCTTGTGCTCCCCGATAAGATCTTTGTGGTGTTCGTGACGATGTGCCATAATTTCCTAATTAAGTAGGGTTTCTATGTTTTTCGCTAATTGCCCCATCATTTTCAATGGTTCCGGTTAAAGATTGTTCCGGGTTTCGAGTTTAAGACTGTTCCTGGTTATGTATGTTCCTTTTATCTTTCTTTGTCCTCCGAAGCCTTTTTCCAGGCGAAGGAGGATATCTTTTATCTTTACCTGTGAACTCACTTCTCTTTGTATCGTCCTGATATATGTCTACAGGTTTAACAATAATTCATTCTACAGAAGTGTGGACATATTCTGTTATTTTATCTCTTAGTCTCTCAGTCTCATTCCAATACTCACCTCTCATCGCTCACCTCTTCTTATCTTTCGCTCCCTCTCTTTGTTTTGCCCTGCGCCCCTAACCCTGTGCCTTCTTTCATCATTCCTCCTGCCATCTCTATACTCTTCCTTGCCAGTATTTTGGTAGGATTAATAATAGGTACAGGGATATCCAGATAATCCATAATCAGTGGAATTTCTGTACAGCCGGTAATAATTGCCCGGGCACCCATATCCAGCAATTGTTTTACCGCAGGCTGCACTAACCTGGCTGCTTCCTTCTTATACCCGGCTTTTATCCCCTGATTACCATAAATAGCATTCATGATATTTTGCCTGTGCTGCTCATCAGGAAATATTATTTTCAGTCCCCTTTCGTTAAAGAATTTATTGTAAATCCTTGTTTTATAAACTCCCAGCGTTGATAGCAGGCCAAGGGATTGTATCTCAGGATGATTTTCTTCAACCCGCTTTGCTGACTCATCAATCATATTGATCAGGGGGATGGAAACAGCCTTACGTATGTCCTCAATAAAATAATGTGCTGTATTGCAGGGCATAATAAGGAAATCTGCTCCCCATAATTCGAGTTTCCTGGCTGACTCAATAAGAAACGGAACAGGATCGGGTCCAATACCAAGTATGAAGTCAGAACGATCGGGAATAGAAGTATTATTATTAATAATAAGGGGAAGGTGATCACCATCACTCGAAGCCTGGGTTTGATAAACAACAGACCTGAACAGATCTGATGTAGCTTCAGAACCCATGCCCCCGATTATACCAATAGTTTTTTTATTTGTTTCCATCCCGGCCATATTTTCTCATGATCTCAAGTACCTTTTCAATTGGCAGGGCCTCCACCTTATGCCCATCCCTGCCACTAACAGTTCTGGCCGTAAACATGGAATTCAGAATGGCTTCCTCTGTTGCCTCAACCACTGCCATAAAAAGAGGTGACATAGAACTATTAGCTAAAGTCGCAATTTTTCGTACCTTTTCTCCTGACCTGTACTTTATAAAATTTTCTTCATAAGTAGAAAAAGCAACTACATAATCTCCACTTCCGTTTGATGAGATACCTCCTGTTCTGGCAAGACCCAACATAGCTCTCTTTGCAAGTCTTTCCAGATTCCTTGAATCTAAAGGAGCATCTGTGGCTACAATTATCATACAAGAACCATCTGCTGCATCTGTAAGAGTACTGCTCATATAATATTTACCCAGTTCCTTCCCTACGGGCACTCCATCAATCTGAAGCACTCCACCAAAATTAGTTTGAACAAGTACACCAATTGTATAAGCTCCAAGATTACCTGGTAGCTTGCGTGAAGAGGTCCCGATTCCTCCCTTGAAGGAATAACAAGTGGTGCCGGTACCTGCCCCCACAACTCCCTCTTCCACATGTCCGTTCTTAGCTAAACGAATTGCTTCAAGCACATCTTCTGAACTTACCTGCCTTCCCCTTATATCATTTAAATAGCCATCATTTGTTTCCCCTACCACCGGATTTACAGATTGAACATCGCTATTCTCTGGTATTGACAGGGTATAGCCGATCAGGGCATCAGCGGCTCCTGGAACACTTAAAGTATTAGTTAGAATAATAGGTGTTTCCAGATTTCCAAGTTCCTGTATCTGGGTACTCCCAACCAACTTTCCATAACCATTTCCAACATAAACTGCTGCCGGCACCTTATTCCTGAAAATATTTCCCTGGTGAGGTAAAATTGCAGTTACACCTGTACGTACCTGCTCCCCAATTATCAGGGTTTTATGTCCAATAGTAACTCCTGAAACATCAGTGATGGCATTATAAAATCCTGGAGTCATCACTCCTGGCTGAATACCATAGTCCCGAACCCTTTTGTTCTGAGTAAAACCCTCCTGCCCGGGCTGAAAAAATATAGCCAGGACAAGCAAGAATAGTAGAGTTTGCTTTTTCAATTTCTTATTACAGTTATTATCTCCTACGAAATTAGAAACAATTTTGATGTATCTCTCCCTTCTAATCAACGATCTTTTTACCAATATTAGAATACCACCCAAGCACTATAGCCCCGTAGACCGCTCCTGTAGTGCATTAGCGACGATTTGGGCTGGATTTTGCACCTATTTTACCTATGTTCTGTTTGACTTTTAGACCTTTAGACTCTGTGACCATCTTCATCACTCATCTCTTCCCTTTCTTGCCCTGCGCCTCTGCGCCCCAGGCCTCTTCTCTTCCCTTTTATCTTTCTTTGTCCTCCGAAGCCTTTTTCCAGGCGTAGGAGGATATCTTTAATCTTTTCACTCTCACCTCTAACTCCTTCGTTCCATCATTTATCTTTCACTTCAGGGGTTCATTGCCCATTCTGGCATTACATTAAAATCTATGCCCAGCACAGGTCCCATGAGGAGTATTCCGATTGTGAGTATAGCAATACCAAGAAGATTAATCAACAGGCCTACCTTGGCCATATCAATGATCTTGATTCTTTTGGTGCCAAATATTATTGCATTTGGAGGAGTTGCAACTGGCATCATAAAAGCAAATGAACTGGCAAGTGTAGCAGGAATCATGAGAAGTAAGGGATTTTTTCCTATAGCAGTACCAAGCGCAGCCAGAATAGGAAGAATCATCTGTGAAGTGGCAATATTGGAGGTAAGTTCTGTGAGGAATGTAAGAACACCACAAACGGAAGCGATAATTACCAGGGGTGAGTATGATTCCATATGATAGAAACTACCTCCAAGCCATTCTGAAAATCCCGATACTTTAAAAGCCCCTGCCAGGGCAAAGCCACCACCAAATAGTAATACAATTCCCCAGGGTAGCTTCGACGCATTTTCCCACTCCATAATACTTCCCTTATCCTTTGCAGGTATTATGAAAAGTAAGGAGGAAATAGCAATAGCCACTACTCCATCATTCAGGTATTCCGGATGTTTAAACAAGGATGACCAACCTGGTATATGTATAGCTCCCATATCTATGTTTGCCCTGGTCAACCACAAAAGCGCAAGAGTTAAAAAAATAAAAAGTACAATTTTTTCTTCATAGCTCATTTTTCCAAGTGACCGGTACTGATCCCTAAATAAGGAAGAGTTGATTTCAAATTTAATGCGGCCAAACAGGAAGGATAAAATCCCCCAAACTATCACTAAAAAAGTAATGCTGATGGGTAAGGCAAAGAAAAACCAGCTTGCAAATGTAATCTCGGGAGCATCGGGAAATGAGATGGCATAAATGCGCAAAAATGCAGCATTCGGAGGTGTTCCTATAAGTGTAGCTATCCCTCCTATACTCGAGCTGTATGCAATTCCCAGCAATAAACCAATGGAGTATCTTTTCATTTTTTCAACACCCAGGGTAGATTCAAGCTTGATAATTACCGAAAGTGCAATTGGAACCATCATCATAGCAGTAGCTGTATTCGATATCCACATGGATAAAAAAGAACTGGTAACCATAAAACCAAGCAAGATTCGTTTGGGTTTTACTCCAAAAATCATAAGTGCAAAGATTGCAATCCTCTTATGGAGAGACCACTTTTCCATTGCAAGAGCAACAATAAAGCCTCCCAGAAACAGAAAGATCACATCATTAAAATAAAGGGTAGAAACGTCCTTTCCATCCATAACACCCAGGAGAGGAAATAAAAAAACCGGAAGAAGTGCCGTTACCGCAAGAGGTACTGCCTCAGTAATCCACCATGTGGCCATAAGAACGGCAATACCTGCAGTATATTGAATCTCGGGGTGACCTGGACTGGGTTTAAAATATGTAATAATAATAAAAGTCAGAAAAGGACCCAGAACAAGACCAATTTTTTGCAGAAGAGTATATTCTGATTTAAAAAGTCTGACTTTCATTAACACAAGAAACTAACTGATTATAAATTTGAGTGAGGTATTAATAATAAATTTAGAAAATCTAAGGTAGTTTATTTTGACGACAAACAAAGCATTGTTGAATCCGCATTTTTGAACTACTTTTGAATTTAGAGAAAATTGAAGTAAAGAATATGAAAAAATATATTGGAATACTGACATCCGGGGGTGACACACCTGGCTTAAATTCAGCAATCAGGGGAATTGGAAAAGCCTGTATCAACAAATATGGAATGCAAATGGTTGGTTTCCTTGATGGTTTCAGGGGACTTATGGAAAACCGGATAATGCCTCTAAATAGCGGCACTCTCTCCGGAATTCTCACAACAGGGGGCACCATTCTTGGAACCAGCCGGGATAAACCATATAAGATGATGGTGGGTGGCAAGATAATGGATATGACAGATGTCATTGTTGAGAATTATCATAAGAACCACCTCGATTGTCTGATCTGCTTAGGTGGAGGAGGCACACAAAAGAATGCTTACCATCTGGCAAAACGGGGATTGAATATAATTACACTTCCAAAGACTATTGATAATGATGTTGCCATGACTGACAGAACCTTTGGTTTCGATACTGCTCTTGGTATTGCCGTTGATGCCATTGATCGCCTTCACAGCACAGCCCACAGTCACCACAGGATCATTGTTGTGGAGATAATGGGACATCGTGCAGGCTGGCTGGCTCTTGGTGCAGGTGTATCAGGTGGTGCCGATGTGATTTTAATACCTGAAATTCCTTATGATTTGAATATTGTAGCTGATTCAATTATGAATCGAAGCAGGAGTGGGAAACCTTTCAGTATAGTTGCAGTTGCAGAGGGGGCACTTACCAAAGATGGATATAATAAAATTAGAAAGGCCAAGAAGGAAATGCAGGCTGCTGAAGATAAAAAGCAAAGAATAAAACTCAAAAAGCATTTAAAAACCCTGGATAAAGAATGTACCGGGAATACGGCTTACCTTGCTGAAGAACTGGAAAAACTGACAGGATTGGAATCCAGGTTAACCATTTTGGGGCACCTGCAAAGAGGGGGTTCTCCATCCGCTGCAGACAGATTGCTTGCTACCCATCTGGGAACAGCCTGCGCCGATTATATTCAGGAAGAGAAGTATGGTTATATGGTTGCTGTTAATGGGGATGAAACCGTACTGGTACCTCTTGAGGAGGTGATCGGAAAACTCAAACTTGTTCCCCCTGACCATGCCTGGTTAAGAAGTGCCAGGGAAGTGGGAACCTGCCTGGGTGATTAAAAGAAACTAACCATACTTAATTAATATTAAACAAATATTATATGAAGAATCTATTATTTTCCCTGTTAATAGGGTTACTGTTGAGTTCATGTGCGTTCCATAGTGGTCAAATGACCAGTAATCCTTACTTGTACGATGCAAATCATGAACTAATTGCTCTTGCAATTGGTACATCAAGTACTACAAAATTATTTGGAGTTGGTGGGCTTTCAACAGATGCTTTAGTACTGGAAGCTAAAAAGAATTTGTATTCTAATTATCCACTTAAAAGAGGACAGGCATACTCTAATTTATCAGTAGATTTCAAAACTTCGTTATACTTCGTTGTTTTTACTACACAGGTTACAATATCAGCAGATATTGTTCAGATTGATACGGTAAATTACAAGGATGCAGAATACCAACCAATATTTGAGTCTATTAGAATAAATCAAATAATATCTACAGGTGAAATTTGCCTTGGAGATACTGTTAAAACACTCTTATCCAATAAGACTTATGAATACGTTGTTATTAAAATAAATAGTAATTTCAGTTGTTTACTTAATCCATTAAATAGTACAATCACAAAAATAAAAAGTGTAGACAGAATTGAGATTTATTTAACTAAAAATTCAAATAATAAGTCATTCCCATTTAAAATAGATCAAAAAGTTCAAATTAATAAATCTGATGGCAAACAAAGTGATGGAACAATAATAGGTCTTGGAATAATTGATGCATTAATTGAGGAAAAGCAAGGTGAGGATATAATAGTAACAAAAATACTATATACAGACCTGAAAAAATATAATAAATAACTATAGCTTTGAATAATCACCATTCTATACTTGTTTATTCTAACCCTTAAAGGTTTTAAAATATGAGATAATTAGATTGGAAAACTGATAGCCCAGTAAAATAATCCTCCATATTACTCGCTTCGCTCATGAGATCGATCGTTTTGCTCTCTAAGTTCCAATATTCTTCTTGTCTCTTTGAGTATCCCTGAATATTTCATAAATTTATATGGAATCTGATCATTCTTATATTTATGGATGAGTCTAAAACTTTAAACCGTATGCCTGTCGTGGCAGGCAGCTTTTATAGCTCCGATCCTGAAGAATTGCAAAACGTCCTGAAAAAACTATTTGATCAGGCCATTTCTCCAGGTACGGAAAAAAATATCAGGGCAGTCATTTCGCCTCATGCAGGCTATGTGTTTTCGGGACAGGTGGCTGCATCAGGGTTCAATCAACTTGATCGTGATGCTGATTATGATCATATCTTCCTGATAGGATCAAGTCACCATCTTAGCTTTAACGGGGCATCTGTATATAGCAAGGGGAACTATTTTACGCCCCTTGGAGAAGTGGAAGTAGATTGTGAATTTGCTGACAAATTAATAGATGATCACGATTGTTTTTCATTTCAAAATGGAGCTCATTCCAATGAACATTCACTTGAGGTACAGTTACCATTTCTTCAATACTGGCTGAACAAAGCCATGAGAATAGTCCCAATTGTGCTGGGCACACAAAACCCGGACAAGGCTAAAGAAATATCTGAAGCGCTTCTGCCCTATTTTACTAAAAAAAACCTTTTTGTCATAAGTACCGACCTTTCTCATTACCCCAATTATAAGGACGCCATTGAAGCAGATGGCAATATGATTGATGCAATTTTAACAGGATCTGCAGATATGCTACAGAAAGCGATAAAGAAGAATTCTGATATGGTTTATCCAAATTTACTAACCAGCATGTGTGGCTGGACCTCAGTTTTGTGTATCCTGTACCTGGCAGAAATGGGAAAAGAACTTGAGTTTACCAAAGTTCAATATTTAAACTCAGGAGATTCCCCTTATAGCGATAAAAATCGTGTAGTTGGTTATGTTTCCATGATTCTTAGTGAAGAAAAATAATTCTCTGTATGTTATGCTCAGCTTAGAAGACAAAATTGCTTTATTAACCATAGCCAGGGATACCCTTTATAGTAAGATTACCAGGGCTAATGACAAAGCCATTGATGAATCTGCTATCTCTGAAATACTTCAACAAGCTGCCGGAGTATTTGTTAGCCTGCATCGCAAATCAGATGGGAAATTACAGGGATGCATGGGCAGCTTTAAAGCAACTATTCCACTTTATAAGTTAATAAAGGAAATGGTAATATCTGCCGCTCTAAAAGATTATAGGTTTTCTCCTCTAAGCAAGGATGAATTGGAAAATACTGATATTGAAATCTCCGTTCTTAGTCCAATGAAGGAAATTGAAACCATTGATGAAATTGAATTGGGGAAGCATGGAATTTATATTAGCAAAGACCACCACTCTGGAACATTCCTGCCCCAGGTTGCTCTGTTAACTGGTTGGAGTGTTGAGGAATTTCTTGGTCGCTGTGCCAGAGACAAAGCAGGAATAGGTTGGGAAGGCTGGAAAGAAGCAACAATCTACACCTATGAAGCAGAGGTTTTTTCTGAGAAGGAAATGAAGCTGGGTTAAAAGAAATAGCTCAGTTATCAGATCATTATAAATAGGATTTTTATAAGTTCGGATAAACCAAACCAATTGAGATATGCAGAAACTGAAACTAAAGCAAAAACTGCTGGATAAAATAAATGAAAACCTAATTTTAACCGGGTAATATTTCCGATAATAATTATATTTATTGATCATATAAGGAGTTGTCATCAAACGAAAAATACCAAAATTATGAATAATACACTGAATTTTAAAAGAGAAAAGTTTTACCAGCCTTTAATCATTTCTTTAATTATTTTTTTTACTCTACATAGCGTTTCCTACGGTCAGAAATCTCAATCCTCAGGAAAATCAGAAAGTAAATTGATAAATAAAGTCAAAGCTGTTCAGCAGCAAATAATGATACAAGGAAATATGAGTGAAGAAGAAGAACTGGCAATATCAAGTTTATGCAGTCTTATTTCTGGCAATGATAGCTTTGATAATAATTATATCACTGATGGTGTGATTCTATTTAAAAATATAGAAAATGCACCTATTTATAATGGTTGTGAAGGGCTTTCTGAAGAAGAAACAAAAAAATGTTTTAATGAAAGTATAGTAAAATTTATAAAACAAGAGTTCAACTCAAGTATCGCTAATGCTTTAGATATTTCAGAACCACAACAGGTAGCAGCCTTTTTTATAATTGATGAAAACGGAAATCTGTCAGGTATGAAAATCAGAGATGCAGAGGTGACAATTCAAGGAGAAATAGGAAGAGTATTAAAGAAAATACCTAAAATGAAGCCTGCCACTCAAGATGGAATTAATGTGCCAGTATTGTGTTCAATTTTAGTAACATATGGTAGTGAAATAATAATCGAGCTTGTGTACATTCCTCAAAAATAGCTTGACTAAAAATTAAACAATTAATTATAGTCACTTATGAAAAGCCAGATGACAACACTGCTAATTAAGCGAAGCGACCTCACGAGCTGCGGTTAGAGATAGCCTGGCGGGTGTGAGTAAACCAAATTGCTTTGTCCCACCCGCCTCTCACACTACTGATACACACCTAAACTTCGTTTAGCGGCCCCATTGTGGGTAATGCCTTGAGAGATTAAACACTCACAAATTAGTATCCTGATTTTTAAGCCGCATTGAAAAAGCTTATCTTTGTGTAAATGGATTTCAAAATTCTCACTGACAAGCTTCTTGATGATTATACTAAAGTGGTAAAAGAATCTCCTTTAGATAAAATTGATAAAATCAAAAAGATTGAATTGCCTGTAGACTATTTCCAGTTTTACAAATCAGTTTCATCAGTTTATTCATCTAAAATTGAGGGAGAGGATATTGATTTTGATAGCTACTTCAAGCACAAATTTCTAAAAGTAAAATTCAAAACCAATTATACAAGGAAAGCTGATGATTTGTACGCTGCATATGACTTCATTGATAATAATACACTTAATATCAACAATGTTAAAAAAGCCCATTCTATTCTGAGTTCAAATCTTTTACCCAAAAGTCAACAGAGATTGATTCGAAACAACCCAATGTTTGTGATAAATAGTGAAGATAAAATTGAATATATTGCTGCCAATCCGGAGATTGTTAAAAAGGAATTAGATAAGTTATTCCATGATATTGATTTACTGATAAAAACCGACATTAATTCTTTTGAGATTTTCTACTATGCTTCATTCCTACATCTAGTTTTTGTAAAAATTCACCCATTTCAAGATGGCAATGGAAGAACAGCCCGATTGATTGAAAAGTGGTTTTTAATTCAGAAGGTAGGACAAAAAGCAGCATCTGTACAATTGGAGAAAAATTATTATAAGCGACTCAAAGAATATTATTCAAACATTAAAAAGTTAGGTCTTGAATATGATGTTTTGGATTATGATAAAAGCCTTGATTTCTTATTGATGACAGTCAAAGGAATTGATAATATTGATTAGGCACTTACCTACAACAATGCGAACTAAACAAAGCGGTCTCACAGCTTGTCCCGATCCTCGGGAAACTTCATGCCAGCAGGCAGGAAGTGAGTAAACTGTGTTTAGAGGCTCCGTTATGAGATCTTGGTAAGGATCATTAATAGTATCCAATATGTATCAGATCTATATAATTTCCGATGGTTCAGGAGGAACAGCAGAAAGAGCTCTGAAAGCCGCATTGACACAATTCCCTGACATTCAATCCAAAATTGAGATTTGGTCTGAAGTAAGGGAGGAAAAGCAGGTTAAAAAAGCAATCCTCAAAGCAAAAGTCACCAGGGGGTTTGTTGTACATACGGTGGTAGCAAAGGAATTGCGAGATTTTATTGGCAGGCAAGGCCGCTTACATAATGTAAAAACCATAGATATTATGGGATCCCTTCTTGCTCAACTCGCAAATCAGTTTTCTGATTCTCCTGCTGAAAAACCAGGGTTGTTTCGTGAACTCAACAAGGAATATTTCAGGCGCATTGAAGCTATGGAGTTTGCTTTCCGTCATGATGATGGATTAAGAACACATGAGCTTGAAAAGGCTGAAATTGTTATGCTTGGTGTATCAAGGACCTTTAAAACCCCTTTAAGTATATACCTTGCTTTTAAAGGATGGTCGGTAGCCAACATCCCTGTCATACTTGATTTTCAAACTCCTGAAGAATTGGAATCCCTGGATCCAAAAAAAGTTTTCTGTCTTACCACCGACACCAACAGCCTGGTTAACTTAAGGAAGGTGAGACATGAACATCTTGGTGGCTCAACAGGTGAATACGCCAGTATGGATTATGTAAAACGGGAGTTATTATATGCCAACCGGTTTTTTAACAGGCATAAAGCCTGGTCCATAATAGATGTAACCAATAAGCCAATAGAAGAGATAGCTTCAGAGATCCTCCAGTATATAAACGAGTCACAATAAGTATTTCTGGAAGCCTCAAATCAAAATGTCTTTGTTCCAGCCCATCTTTATAAGATCAATTCTGGCCGGATCGGCAGTCCCAAGATGATGCCTTGTATCAGCAAGATAAATGTGTTTTACCGGCGGCTTGATTGGACGATCTTCTTCAAAAAAATCTCTGCGTTTTTCCTGAAGTATTCTAACTCCTACCGAATCCACTGCAACAGGATCAAAACCTACCAATAAACCCTTGTATTCCCATGTATATTTTTTATTGTAATGATGCGGACCAACTCCGTTGAATAAAGGAGTCATCATTACCAGGATATTCAGCCTGGTTTTTCCTTCCACAAATGGAAGTTTCCACAGAGTAGCAAGATCGGCACAGGTATCAGGATGAAACTGTGAAGGTTTTCGAACAAAAGTAATATAGTTCTTAATCAAAGATCCAACACCCGACCAATCATGGGTACGCATGGGACGCACATTGATCAGGGCCGTACCCCCGGTAAAAATGGGGTCATCTAATAGACCGCGGTCTCTAATACTTAAGTGCTCTTCAGATACCCCGGCACTCATAACACCTTCTTTTATTGACATTTCAAGTTCCTTTGGAGTTGGAAGGTAATTCCATACATTTGATTTTATCCCAACAATATCATCGGGATGAATAAGCTTTTTCCATGCATCTCCGGCATTATTTGTTCCAGTTAACCGGATTACTGCCTGGTCAAGCATATCTTTCATTACCCCGGTATTAAACTTCCTGTTCTCATCCATAACATTCTCATCACGGATGAGCACTACAGGTGATTTTTTCCCTTCCCCTTTACCAAACAATGGATAAGGAAAATTCATGTAGATAGCCCCAGCTGCGGTAGCCAAAGCTGATTTTTTTAACAAACTTCGTCTTGTGATTTTTTTATCCATAATAAGCAGGTGTTAAATCGTTTAAAGTTCGCGAGAATCTATGCTGTTTTGTGTCTCCTTAAGAAGGTCTTTTGCAAGAACTTCAGATGCGGCATGAAACACTCCAATAAAATATTCATTATAGTTGATATAGGCAATCCATGTATCATCTTCCATCAAGGAAATACCATTTCTATTTTGCTCATCCGAAAATGCCCTGGAGAATTGATGAACAGCCTGTTTTGCATCCTCAATACCTGGATACTCAATGACCATAAGATATAATCTGTCTTTCTTTTCCCCATAGGAAGCAAGTATGCAATTGGTCTGATTGTTAATATTCAGAATATTTTCATCAGATATATAGTAAAGCGAATTTACCCAGGCCGGATGATGGAAGTAAAGAACACTTTCATCTACCAGTCCATTTTCGGGAATGACCTTAAGGACTCCAGGTAATTCTCCTGTTTCAGAAATTGAATTATCTATATATTCTGCAATTTTTTTAATTGCCAGTTGTGCATCTTCAGATCCATCAAGACTTACAACAGATACATAATACCTGGATTTCCAAAACAAAATAGCATCCTCATACAACTGGGAACCCTGTCCATAGCTTGTATCCATTTCCTCACGAACATGAGTAAACACCCCATAGGCATTCCTGCTATTCTTCATGTCGAAGATCTCTACAGCAATTTGGGAATTGCCATTCTTACTGTATCGCCGGCTGATCACATTATTAAAACCATAGGAAATATATAGCTCAGCTCCCCCATTAATATAGTTGAACAAGTTTTCTTCATCAAAATACTTATCCTCATCAGTCCTCTCCCATCCTGCTATAGATAAAGGTAGTAACTGAGTAAGATCGGGTTCTTTAGCATCCATTTGCTGACCGGATAGAATTAAGAATATTTGAATCAAACAAAAGCAAAACATTTCAATTATGAGTTATTTTACCTAAAGATATGGATTTTTATGCTGTTGTTGAATATGATATATATTACATGGGAGGTTTAGAGTTTAGAGCCTTCGACAAGCTCAGGACAAGGTTTAGTGTTGTCAATACCATATTTAACCCGGAAAATGCACACATTTTCTACGATTAAGACTATACCAACAAATTTGGATCATTTCATTACCCCAAAATTTGGGTATGTCTAAATCGGGATTTACTTCGTGAGCTCCCGTTGGTCGGTTCCCGCTTTGCTTCCCACTATCCTTCGCACATTCATACAATGCGCTTCGCTTTTGCATGAATAAAGCGGGTTAAGATTGATCATTGTTAGAACTTTAGGCATTTTAGTCATTTTATCATATCCCCATATTTCTTTCTGAATTTCTTTACCTTGGGACCAATTACCACTGAGCAATAGGGTTGGATGGCATTGTTTAAGAAGTAATCCTGGTGGTAGTCTTCTGCAATAAAGAAGTTTTCATAAGCAGTTATTTCTGTAACTATCGGATCTTTGAAAGCAGATGCCATTAGCTTTTTTGAAGATTCTGCCAGTTTTTTCTGCTCTTCATTATGATAAAAGATAACAGAGCGATACTGGGGACCTATATCTGCTCCCTGCCTGTTCAGGGTGGTGGGATCATGTACCTCCCAGAAAACTTCCAGTATCTGATTAAAAGCAATTACTTTTGGGTCAAATTTAATCTGACATACTTCTGCATGACCGGTAATACCTGAAGTAACTTCCCTGTAGGCTGGATTTGCTATTGCCCCTCCCGAATAACCGGATACCACAGATTCAACTCCTTTCAAATCCTGAAAAATTGCTTCCACGCACCAGAAACATCCGGCACCCAGGGTGACCATTTCTATAGAATTTCCAGGTTCCTGTTTTATATTTGATTTTATTTCCATATTGTTCTGTTCTTGAAAAGAATTGAAGGATAACAAAAATGCCGGCACAAGAAAACCAAATGAAAGCATATGAACAAAATATCTTTTCACGATTGGTACAAAAAAATAAGTGATGCTATGATTTTATAAGTCAAAAATAGTAATTGTTACCGAAATAATTAAGGAATACGCATCCGGCAGAATGAAAATATAATGCAGCCAGAAGTCTAGAAAATTTCCATCAGGTACCTGATTTTCAGAATCGAATACTGCCTGTAAGTATTCTGGATGTCCTGGTCAATATCTTCAGGGAATCGTTTTTTTGCTTTTGAAGCCCTGGATTCAGGTAGGTCAGATGTTTCTTTTTGAGCTTTTCTTAAGCTTTCAAGATATCCCAGCTTTCTTTCCACTTTTTTAAGTTGATTCTCCAACGGGCTCATAGGGTTTTTCTTATAAGGAACTAAGAAATAATTCATCCTTCACAAATAAGACGTTTGAATTTTCTTTTCGTTGCAAGAAAAACAAATTTTCTTTCCAATATTCTTAAGGAATGTTAAGGAATTGGGGGGAAACATATAAAGGGACGGAATTCTTAGATAGGACTTTCCTCGTTAAAAAGTACTTGAAAATACTCTTCATCAATTTTGGCAAGACCCTGCTCATAGCAATAAAACGAGATTTTCCCGGTCTGTGAAATAGTAGTCTGCGTATGAAAGTCAAAATTATAGCCTTTTGCAATTAGCTGGTCGCGGTGCACTTTAGTTTGCCGACTAGAATTAAGCTCTGCCAGTATCCTTCGGTTTCTCCTGAGAACATTATGAATATTCCTGATTATAGCAACTTCATCACGATTTTGACTGTTATTATAGGAGTTCCGGCAGTCGTCATCACAAAATTTCTTATCAGACCTGCCTCTTATGACTTTTCCACAATCCAGACAAAATCGTTCCATGTAGTTGATTTTGACTTAAATATACAAAAAATATTCGTTTTAGCCGTTTACAAACGTTTACAAACGTTTAACTCCCGGCTAATACATATGTTATGCTTTTACTTTGTAGTGTAATGTTCGTGTAAACCTTACAATTTATTAATTAATCATTTAAATCTTTAGTCATGAACAATTTGAAAAACAGAGTGAATCTCATCGGAAACCTGGGTGCAGACCCTGAAGTTAAAGAACTGGAAAGCGGAAAAAAATTCGCAAAAGTCAGATTAGCCACATCTGAAAACTACAAAAACAAGGATGGGGAGAAAGTTACTGATACCCAATGGCACAACCTCGTAGTTTGGGGGCCAAGAGCAGAATTTGTTGAAAAATACCTGAAAAAGGGTCAGGAGATTGCCATTGAAGGGAAGTTGAATCATCGCATATATGATGGTGCGGAAGGAGAAAAAAAGTATTTTACTGAAATAATTGTAAATGAAATTTTAATGTTGAGACCAGGATCGGCTCAGAAGTAATTATATCGAAGCAATATATAAAATGAATCCCTGGCTCTTGCGGGGATTCTCTTTATATCCTTTACTAATCCATTCTAGCCCTATGGGCTGAATTCAATAGTTGTAATTCCTTTTCCAGCCACTGAAGTGGCTGGCTATTACCAATGCCAGGCTAATAGTATTTATTGACCAGCATTGATGCAAAAATAGAAGTCCCGTAGAAACTAATTGGAAGGTAGCTTGCAAACTTATGGCTGGTTCAAAATTCTGACATATATCATCAGGAAAAACAGGCTAAACTCATCGAAGTCCCGGAAGGGACCTTTTGGAAATAGCCTGCCGATTTATCGGCAGGGTACCAACTAAAGAGAATAAAATGAGGTCCCATCAGGGACCGAATGGCTATAATAATTTGGTAATTCAGGGCTCTTCGGTTTAATCAAAAACCAGCCTTACACGGCAAGCTTCTCTTTATTCCTGATAAAAAAATCCCGGCTCGCAAATAATCTATCAAAACCTTTAGGCCAGGTTGATATTTTTAATTCAATAATTAACTGTCTCGCGAAAAACTCCAGGGAGCATAAAACCCCAGGATTCCATGATTCAATATAAAACACTTTCAAGCTTCTGGAACAACCACATGAAATTATCCCTGGTTTCCTCATCGAAATCTCCGAATTTCAAATTATTATCCTGCACCTCATTCATAAAATTAGAAGCAAGTACTGCTCTGGAATACCTGTTTTCTTTAAGAAACTCTGAATTCGTTTCAGGAATCCCGACCCTTTGATGCAGGATGAACTTCTTAAAATCAAGTGTTGAAAATAAATCTTCAATTCCCTGAAACTGATCCATATTGATAAGATACTTACGTACCAGGCTCTGATCTCCCCTGCAAAGATTTTGTTTAATATCACTGAAAATTTCCATACCCTCTGGATTTCCTCCTGTTAAAACTACAAAGTCAAGACCCCATCCAAGGAGTAAATTGACAAGGGTTTCAACATTAGATATATTAGAGGCAGGAAGTAAATAGATTTCCTTTTTGAGTTCAATCATGGTCAAAATGGTAGACAGATAGTAATAGGTTGAAATATCCTCAAGAATTACATTGTTTTTCTGCCGTATATACTGCTGTTCAGACAGGCGGGCACCAATAAGTGTATAGATAGGTGAAAGGGTGTCAGCAGAAGCCTCTGTTAATGATTTGGCATTAAAAATTTTAGTTTCACTTGAATCGTCATCTTCAATTGCCCGTTGTACAGCCAGTAACCTGTAAATCTTTTTTGAATCGATCAAATGGGGAGAATGAGTGGAGTAAAGTACCTGGATTTTATCCTTAATATAATCAAAGACCTTCAAAACATCCTCCTGGGCCCGGGCATGCAGACTTAATCCTGGCTCATCTATCAACAGTACCATCCCCTTATCCGGGTCAGATACTGCTGCAGCTTTTAATTCCAGGTAAAACGATAGAAACCAGCGCACTCCCCTGCTTCTTTGTTTTGGGTACAATCGCTCCTGCTTGTCCCTGATCCAGAACTCAAGGTAAGGAAAGCCACTTTTGTCGGGATGGGACTGGGAATAATGCTCTAATTCAAAATTGATAGTTATTTTATTTCTCTTTCCTATTTTTTGTCTCCAAAAATCCTGGAAATCTATTGTTATGTCTTTATTCAGTTTTTCAATTTTCTGCTTTAACAACCTGCTGCTTCCCTCCACGAAAAACCGGGGAGTTAAACCAGACACTTTCAGAAAATTTCCCGCTGCACGGAATCCTTCGACATCTTTATTGCCGCTTAAAATGTCCTCAAGATCAATTTTGTTTGGCAAAAGGCTGCTGAAATCTTCGAAAAATACAAATTCAGGGATATATCCAAACAGAATGTTCCCTGCTTCTTCTCTGGAGTAGAAAGGATCAATATGAGGTTTTTCGTTTCTCACCTCTCTTTCAGCAGCAGCCTGCGATACACCTCCAAGCACCTTATATGCAAGGTTTCGTTTAAGAATGTCATCCTCCCTGGCCTGATCATATTCCTGAAGCACCTTTACATACTTATCATTGAGTTTGTCTAATTCAGATTTTACGCCTCTTCTATCAATCTCATAACTAATGGTATTAAATATTCTTTGGAGGTCTCTCAAATCCTGATAAGCAGAATCGAGCTCTGCATGTGCATTTTCAAAACGAATCCTGGCCTGCCGGCTACTTTCAGCAAGCTTTGAATTTTGAGTCAGTGCTTCAGCTTCTTTTTTAAGCCCTTCCAATTCTGTTTTTGCTTTGCTTAAATCAGCTGATGCCTGTTCAAGCTTCTCTTTAGTTTTCCGTAATTTGGTAATAGCCGGTTTTTCTTCTCTGGTCCCCTTAAGCATTTTGCTCTCTTTTTGGGCTTCCGGTATCAATAGTTTATATCTTTCAACTTCCAGAGATAAAACCTTCTTTTGCTCTTCAGAATTTAATAATAAACTTACTGCGTTATCTTTCTTTTCCAGGCATTTATCTATCCTCTTCTGAAGTTTTAGATCATGTTCAGTGCGTGCAGTGTTATGCTTGTCGAAAGAATTGCTTACCTTAGGCCCTGACAGCTCTATTCTGCTTCCCATATCCTCATCCCATATTCTTGTTAGACACAGTGATTTAGATGACTTTATTTGCTTGAATACTCCAACTGGCAATTCCTTTTCATTCAGGAGTTTTGAGATAAGCCGGTGATCTATTTCAAAACAACAGGAAACAACAGGAATACTCATATCCCCGCGAAGAACATCTTCTGAAACTGTCCCGGAATAAAAACTACTGAGCGCCTCCAAAATAGAGGTTTTCCCTGATTCATTCTGACCAATTATACCGGTAATATTATCCGGAGAGAGCTCATTCCATCCGGAATCTTTGATAGATCGGAAATTATGAATCCTGAAACTAATAAATTTCATCTCTTTAAAATTTATATTTTCTCAATAAAACATTTGAAAGCTGTGCTACATCATATCTTCAGGCCCAAAACAAGAATATCGTCCACCTGATCATAATCACCCTTCCAGTCGAGAAAAGCATCCAGCAATACATCTTTCTGCATTCCCATGGGCATGGTATGATGTTTAAATAGTAATTCCTCAAAGGGACCATATTTAAATTTTTTCCCCTTGCTTCCACCAAACTGGTCCACAAAACCATCTGAAAACAAATATATTATATCATTCTTCTTCATTCTTAAGGGATAGTTAGTAAAGGAGTTTTCCTCAATCCCGCTTACTCCAATAGGCATCCTGTCCCCTTTGACCTGATGAATGGACTTATCTCTGATGAAATGAAGAAAGTTATTGGCTCCGGCATACTGCAAATCAAATGTACTTGAATTATACGCAATCAGACCAATATCCATCCCATCTTTAGACTCATTATGTATCCCCGTTTGATGCAGGGCCTTCATAACCTTCTCCCTCAGCAAATTAAGTATCCTGTTGGGTTTAATAAATATTTTTTTCGACAAGATCTCATTCAGAAAAGAAATCCCCAGGATACTCATTAAGGCCCCAGGAACACCATGGCCTGTACAATCTACAACAGCCAGATAGACCCAATCATCCATATGAAATATCCAGTAAAAATCGCCACTGACTATGTCTCTGGGTAAATAGAGGATAAAATGATCTCCCAGAAATCTGTTCATTTGCTGAGTCGGAGGCAGCAGAGCAGCCTGGATAAGGGAAGCATACTCAATACTCTCAAGCATTTCCTTTTTCTGTCTCTCAAACTCCTCTTTCTGAAGCCTAAAACTCAGTTTGAAATCATCTTCCTTTTTCATTGCATTAATTGAACGATTTTATTGCCAGAAATACTATTAATTAACAGATTAAAATAACATTATATATCACCTTGCTTTACAGACACATATATAGCCTGAACTTTCTAATTACATCATCCTTTCTTAGCTGGCTGGATTTTCAGACATTATACATCATTTCCATGTTTTACGAATCGGATGAGCTTCAGTATTGAAAATCATAGCCTCCCAGTCAATTGTTTCAGAAGGAGCAAATAAGAGGTATAGATATTTCAAGGTTTCAGCCAGGAAGAAACTTTCCATTTCATCCCCTTTCTCTTTTGTGATTACGCTTTTAAGCATGGCATACCCTTTTTCTGTCTTACAATGCTTAGTTAATGAATTCAGATACACCTTCCCCATTTCCAGATAAACCTTATCATGGGTAAAATGATATAAATAGAAGGCAGATTCTATATTTTCAGGCCTTAATAAGTAGGCAGGGTAAACCACTTCCATTTTGACATAATCTATCTGTTCAGGTTCAATGCTCCATTTCTCCCACATCTTGAAACAATTCTCCTGTAAGGCCACCGCCCGGTCAATCTTATTGTCCAGTGCCAGTACAGCAGGAAAAAACGCATCAAGGGCTCCAAACCTGCTTGAAACACGCTCTCCTGTATTCATATCTGCCTGGCCATACCATAAACCTGAATCTGTACTATCAGCAAGGTATTTATCTATAGCTAAAATGCTTGTTTCCCACATAGAATAAAAATCAGGGTCATCAAATAAGAGCCATGATTTAAGAAGATATTCATAATAAGAGTCAATTCTACCTCCCAGATGGCAAATACTATTGGTCCATTCGCCTGTTTCTACATTGATTTCCTCCCCTACAAGCCCAATGTCTGACTGCCTTGCATAGAGCTCCATAACCGCTCTTTTTGCCTTGTCGTAGTAAACAGGATTCCCGGTTAATTTAGTTAAAGAACCAAACTCCAGCATAAGTGTACCTGTTTCTGCAGGATTACTGATATTACCTCTTGTTTGACCTGTCTTCAGATTTACTCCCCAGTATGGCATTCCGGTTGGAGAATCAAAAACAGGCAAAAGCCTGTCGGCAAGATCCACTGCCAGATTTAAAAATGCAGTATCTCCATCCAGCTGGTATGCTGATATCAATCCGCCCAGCATGCGGATAGTGATCTCAAAATTCTGGACCACAATATCCCTGTCAAAATCAAGAGAGTCGAGTATCAGTGCTTTTGCTTCCCTGGCTTCTTCTGTAAGTCCCATGAGAATCATAGTATCAAAGGCATCCAGAGGAGTCATGACAAATGATCTGGAATACCAGTTATGACCTGTCCCGGATAAAGGTTTCAAGGCATCATAGCCTTTTGCATATTTCATATAGGAACCCCAGGCATGTCTGAATTCAGTTTTAACCTGTTCAGCTAACAGGCTTGTCTCCTCTTGAGTTTCTTTAAAAGACTTATCCCTTTGCACACGATTACATGATATACTCAATAGTACAAACGGGATAATCCAAAACAAATGTATTTTTTTACTCATGGCTAAAGTTGATTAAGAACCTCAAACTTGCGTATTTACAATATTTTTCTGCATTGTTCAAGGTAGTATTTAAATGAATTATTATCAAATATAGTGTTTGAGAACAAAAAAGATTGCAGGAAGACTAAGAATACTCAGGAGTGTTGTAATAAAAACATTTTGAGTGGCCATTTCATCATCTGCACCATATACTTTTGCCAGCACTACAATATTTGCCATACAGGGCATAGCAGACTCCAGTAGTATCACCATAACTGCAAGTTTGTCCTGTGGAAATGAGAATAACTGTTCCAGTCCCTTATACATCAATAAACCCATTAGCGGGATCATAATTAATTTATTCCATGCCAGCAGATATGACTGAAGTGAAAATATAGCCTGCTTCCAGCTTACTCCTGCCAACATAGCCCCGATATATAACATTGAAAGATAAATAGTTGTTTTTCCCAATCCTCCCAGAGAGCTTTCAATCACAGATGGAAGACGAAGGGAGAAAGTCAACATCATGAATCCAATGGCAAATGCCAGGGTATTGATATTCAGTAATTTATTAATCCCATAAAACCCGGAAGTGCCTTTGCTTCCCTGCAGGGTAGAAATACCAAAGGTCCACATTACAGAACTACTCACAAGATAATACAACATGGCATAATACAATGCCTCTCCACCGGGGAACAAGGCATTGATAAGGGGGAATCCCAGGTAAACGATATTTCCGAACATAGTATGAACAAGATGCACTGATGATGATTTTGGTGGAAGTTTGGTTAGTCTCGACGACAAAAAGCCGGTAAGTCCCATAAAAGCCACCATAAGAAGGGCAAAAAGAAGGGTAAATACACTATTCTTAAGTAAGGAAACACTTACATCCATTCCGGATATTCCTGTAAGAACAAGCAATGGTAAGGTAATATTGATAATAATCTTTGCCAGGCCATCTTTTACAGGACCTGCAATAATTCCGGTTTTAGACGCAATTATTCCAATCAGGACAAGGATACCCAGGATTGCAATCTGATCTATAATGATTCCGAATTCCATAATTTGATTGTCAAAACTAATGAAATTCCATGGATACCATGCCACCAATTATAAACTTCTGATTCACTCCCGGTTTAAAATCTTAATTTTCCCCAAAGCCCTTTGCACAAGTACCACTGACAAAGCCAGAGGGTCGTGCATCTGTGACCTCTTATCTTTGCAGTTCTTTACGTCTTCTCTGCGCTTTTTTTGCGTAACAGCTCTTTAGTTCGTTGATAGGAATAATTTTGTAATTTTGCAGCCATGAGAGTATCATTCTATCAGAGAAATATCTATGGAATACTGGGAACAATAATCGTACACCTGGTACTCGGTATTTTATTTATGTTGATCACTCTCACTTCTGACAGGAGGAATATGGAACCATATATTTTAATTGACTTGAGGCCTTCAGATGAGGAACTCCTGGAAAAACTATCTGAAATTGATATTCCAAATGAAGAACTAAATAAAACACCAGAGGAATACCTGGACATTGCTGTGAATTTATCAGAAATGGCTAATGAGGAATTTGATCTTGAGGAATACCTTGACCAAATTAAAAATGAAATGATATCGGATGGAGAGCTTGATGAAAATAATTTCATTGATCAATGGAAACAGCGTGCTGAAGAAGATGCAGCCCTTGAATATATTGAAAATAGCACTCTTGAGGATGATGAAAATAAGAAATCCCTTTCTGAAGAGATGGCAGCAAATTACCGGGGGCCAACACGTGTGTTTTATGATTTAAAGGATAGAACACATAAGAAACTACCTCTCCCTATTTATAAATGTCAAAGTGGAGGGAAAGTGGTTATGGAAATTATAGTTAGTTCTGATGGCAGGGTAATAAGTGCCAATGTACTTCACGAAGAATCTTCAACAGATGATAATTGTTTATACGAGTCAGCACTAAAAACGGCACTAAAATCCAGATTTAATTCAATTTCAGCCTCCATTCAGCAAAAAGGAAGCCTGACATACATTTTTGCTGCCCAATAATTATTTGCTTTTCTCGTATTGATAAATTCTGCAGGATAAATGAAAAAAATATTTCAAAATATGGTGTACTCTGATAATAATAAACTCCAAATCTCAATTTCCAAATTCCAAATAAATCACAACATCCAATTTTCAAACTTCATACACCAGCAGCTACAGAGTTTGGTTATTAGATTTTGGTTATTGATTATTATTTGAATTTTGTGATTTGTATATTAGGATTTCAGGATATACTCTCCAATTCTCACTCTTGCTACTACTTTATGCCCTTTTCTACCTGCTGGAAAGGTGAATTTCTTCATCAAAAGTACTCTTAATGCTTTTGTTCTTAATGTTCCAGGAAAGAGAGATATAATATAATTTCACATCAAAATCACTATATATCTTACCATTGGTGGCATGCGTATAATCCTGATTCATATAGTTTTTCATGTAATACTTAAACTTAACATTAAAGCCCCCAGGAAATTGTAAACCAACAAAAAGGGAGGGCATCAAGGCATTCACTCTCTGACTGAACCAATCTGAATATTTAATTTTGGTTCCACTTCTGCTGCCATCACCATCTACCCAGGACTTTTCTTTATAATGAAACAACCATTCATACTCCCCTCCTCCAAAAACATAAAACTGGTTATCAAAAGATCCTAATTTTATTGCAAGGGGAATACCAAGATTATAGGTTCTCCTGATTGTTTTCACAGGTAAATTAGAATCAAAATCTACTTCATTTGTAATAAATCCAACATTTCTTAGAGCAAGACCCGAGTAAACCCCAATATTATCAGTAAAATCCATATGCACATAAGATCCAAGATGCAAAAACACTGTCCATCGAAGGTTGGTAGGAACATCCCCATTATGGTCCAGTTCACTCATCTGGAATATCATCTCCCCACCACTTGTAGTGTAAACACTTTTCTGTGCCCTAATAAACTGAAAAGAGGCACCAATAATCATTGCTATTGAAAGAATAATAATTTTTTTCATCTGTTGCAAGTAATTTTGTTAATAGTTAGATTCGTTATGATTGAATTTATCATTCAAGTCGCAAGATATTATAATATTTCCAATAAAATAAACAGAAGACCTATTATCTCCCAGTCACCAGCACCATAATCATTAATAAAAATCAGCTTTACAGACAATACACTAAAATAAACCCTGCTGTTTATAATTAAAAGCTTGAATAAGTTTTGGAGTATTTTTATCAACTCCCTTTTTTGATATTAATGGGGATATACAATAAGCCTCCATCAAATTCTGAGGGTATGGCTCCAATAATTGAAGCACCTGGTTTATTGGCTGATCCAAATCAAGCCATTTCTTTTCATCCTCAATGGATAAGATAGCAGGCATTCTTTTTTTTGAATTGTGAATTGTTTCCATCAGGGGAAACCCCAATTGAAAAGAAATATCGATGAGCTATCCTGAGAATGAATCAGAGGCAATTTGGGTAATTCAAATGCGTGATAATAGTAGCCTGGCCTGTAGGAATCGGGTTCATTTAGGACCGCCCCAAATCTATTCTCCATTTCCTCTTTTACAATATTTACATTTACTGTAAAACACATGTTTGTTTTGCTTACTTAAAAGTGAAGAACCAGGATATAAAGATAAAAGATTCAGCAGTAAGTATAAAAAAACAAAAATGGGAAACCATTCTTGCGAATTGCTTCCCATCTTCACCTTATAATGCCCGTAGACTTTATTCAGTGCCAGGTTACAGTTATTCTGACTTCAGCTTCTGGTTGGTTTCCCGAAGGATTCTTCCCTTTGGCTTCTGGACTTCCGGCTTTCGAGTCTTACGAAACTTATACCTTCTGCCCTGACTTCAGGCCCCGTCCGTCTCTGAACCTTGCGAAACAGTGACTTAGAGTTTGAATTTAGTTGGGATTTACCGTTTCCGGATCCTCCTTCCTGCCTTCACCTGTGAAACCTGCCCTCTGCATCAGTACTTCCAATCTTTTTCGGTCTGCACCGGTCCTTTTTCGTTTCCATCCTTGCGAATTTCCATTCTAAACTTCCTTGCTTTCTTCAAGCTGGTACAGATGAAGCCGATCTTCCGATCTTTTGGCTTACGAGAGGTTGAATTGGTCTGATTTCCTAAGAAACCTTTCTTCTCCGACTTAAGACTTCACATCAGTCTTTTATCTCTCACCTGATGAATCAAAAATACAACTGAAATTATCCCTGTGCAAACATTTTTGGTTTTCGATATCCACAACATATACACATAAGTTATTAACAATTGTTAATAAGTTAAGATCTTTAAAAATGCACGAAGAATTTACCTGCTATTGCTTATCACAAAGCTGTTCATAATGAATATTTTCTGTGTTATGCAATATAGACTTCAGAAAAATAAAACCTATTTATTCCAAATGAAAATCATAAATTGTATTAATTAATAATATTATATTTGAAAAAAATCAAGAGCGGGTATCATGATTAAAAAAGTACTGATTGCGAACCGCGGAGAGATTGCTGTACGTGTTATAAGGTCGTGCCGGGAAATGGGAATTACAACGGTTGCAGTTTACTCCGATTCTGACAGAGCAGCCCTTCATGTTCGTTACGCAGATGAGGCCTATTACCTGGGCCCATCTCCTTCCAATGAGAGTTATCTTGTAATTGACAAGGTTCTGGATGTTGCAAAAAGATCGGGGGCTGATGCTATTCATCCTGGTTATGGTTTTCTGTCTGAAAATGCTGAATTTGCTGAAAGAATAGCAAAGGCAGGATTGGTTTTTATTGGACCACCGGCCAATGCCATTCGGACTATGGGAGATAAGATCACTGCAAGACGAACTATGGTCAACGCCAGGGTTCCTGTTGTTCCCGGGACCAAAGAAAAAATCGTCGGCAATAGCCAAATTATAAAAAAGGGAAAAGAAATTGGTTTTCCTATTATGGTTAAAGCATCAGCAGGTGGTGGCGGAAAAGGAATGAGGCTTGTAAAAACTGAAGAAGAATTACTTCCTGCTTTCCAGGGTGCTCAATCTGAAGCTAAAGCCTCTTTCGGCGATGATTCAGTATATATGGAGAAGTATATTGAATCTCCACATCATATTGAATTCCAAATTCTGGCAGATAAGCATGGAAATGCCATTCATCTTTGTGAAAGAGAATGTTCAGTTCAGAGAAGGCACCAGAAGGTTGTAGAGGAAACTCCTTCTCCCCTGATGACAGCTAAAGTAAGAGAGGAAATGGGTAAATATGCTGTTGCTGCTGCACAGGCTGTTAATTATGAGGGTGCAGGAACCATTGAATTCCTCATGGACGATGATCTGAATTATTATTTCCTGGAAATGAATACAAGGCTTCAGGTTGAACACCCCATTACAGAAATGGTTACCGGTATAGATCTGGTAAAAGAGCAAATTCTTATTGCCTCTGGAAATAAACTCAGCTATAAGCAGGAAGATATTAAACAAAACGGACATGCCATAGAGTGCCGCATTTATGCAGAAGACCCTGAAAATAATTTCATGCCCAGTCCAGGGCTTGTACATAAAGTAACAGAACCCCAGGGTGCAGGAGTCAGAAATGACGGATATGTATATACAGGTTATGAGATTCCCCTGTTTTATGATCCAATGATCTCCAAGCTGGTTACCTGGGGAAAAGACCGCCAGGAAGCTATTGGAAGGATGAAAAGAGCGCTTGAAGAATATGTGATACTGGGAATTCGAACTTCAATACAGTTTTTACACAGGATCATGGAAACTCCGGACTTTGTAAATGGAAAATACAATACACATTTTATAGCTGATAATGAAGATTTTCTCTTCAAGTCTTGCTTTGAGGGAAGGGAAAATAAAAAAACTTCTTCGAAAGGAAGAAAAGAACTGGAAGATATCGTAATGGTCTGTGCCCTTCTTGAGTACAATCATGAACGCAAAATGTCTAATGGAAAAACTGATCAAAATGGGTCCTCTTCCCCTGAGAAAAGCTCATGGAAAGAATTTGGCAGAAAAAAGAGTGCCGCTTCCCGACTATAAACTTATTTAAGCCCTAATATTCTCACAATGGAAATTCATTTAAATGATAGAATTGCTCAAGTCAATATACTTGACTTTGATGGCACTTATCTCAAAGCTGAAGTAGATGGAAAGATTTATGATCTTGACTATGCAAGGATTGGAGAGGGAACCTATTCATTTATTTTTGAAGGTAAAGCCATTGAACTGGAAATTTCAAAAACCGGTAAACCCAAAGTATTTGAGATATTCAACAGCTGTCATATCTTCAGAACCGAGGTAGTTGATGCTGAAGCAAGGTATCAGAAAAACAGATCCCAGTCAGATGTAGATTCTGATGAAACTACAATATCTTCTCCCATGCCGGGTAAAGTAGTGAAAATCCCGGTTAAGGAAGGAGATGAAGTTAAAGCAGGACAAATTCTTGTCATTGTATCAGCCATGAAAATGGAAAGCGAATATAAAGCAAAGAAAGATGGAGTTGTAAAAGAAATTCTTGTTTCTGAAGACGATACAATTGACGGAGACCAGGTATTAATTGTTCTTGATTAGTTCTTTTAAACATAAGTATCAGGAATACAATGCTCATCTGCCAGAAACAAACTAACCCAAACCATTTATTATCAAAATATTATGTCAACTTTAGAACAGAAATTTAAAGACCTTGAGCAAAAAAATAAGGCTGCTGAAGCCGGTGGTGGTGAAGAACGGATCAAAAAACATCATGATGCCGGTAAAAAAACTGCAAGGGAGCGTATCAATGTTTTATTAGATGAAGGAACTTTTGTTGAGACAGATAAATTTGTTCAGCATCAGAACCGTGACTTTGATATGGAAAAAAACAGACCTATTGGTGATGGTATGGTAACAGGTTATGGTAAAATTGACGGAAGACTTGTTTATGTCTATGCTCAGGATTTTACAATTTTTGGAGGAAGCCTTTCAAGATCTAATGCGGATAAAATTATTAAAGTACAGGATCTAGCAATGAAGGTAGGGGCTCCGGTTATTGGGCTTAATGACTCTGGTGGCGCACGAATCCAGGAAGGAGTAAGAAGTTTAAGTGGCTATGCTGATATATTCTACAGGAATGTCATGAGTTCAGGGGTTGTACCCCAAATTTCAGCTATACTGGGACCAAGTGCCGGTGGTGCGGTTTATTCCCCTGCCTTAACCGATTTTATTCTAATGGTTAAGGAATCAAGCTATATGTTTGTTACCGGTCCGGATGTAATTAAGTCTGTTACCAATGAAGAAGTCACCAAAGAGGAACTTGGAGGGGCAAACACCCATAATTCAAAGAGTGGAGTTGCACATTTTATGGCAGATGATGACGACCAGGCCATGATGATGATAAGGGAATTATTAAGCTTCCTTCCGTCAAACAATATGGAGGATCCCCCGGTAGTTCCATGCACTGATGATCCGGAACGGGAAGATAAGAATTTGCAGGAAGTAGTCCCGGTTGATCCGAATAAACCATATGACATTAAGGATATAATAACTTCAGTGGCTGATAATAACTACTTTTTTGAAGTTATGCCCCATTATGCTAAGAACATTGTTATTGGTTTTGTAAGAATGAATGGCAGGTCAGTAGGGATACTGGCAAACCAACCGGCACACCTTGCAGGGGTGTTAGATATCAATGCTTCCACAAAAGGGGCCAGGTTTATACGCTTCTGTGATGCATTTAATATTCCTATTATCACCCTTGAAGATGTACCTGGCTTTTTACCGGGAACCGTTCAGGAATTCGGAGGCATAATTAAGCATGGAGCAAAACTCCTGTATGCCTATTCTGAAGCTACTGTTCCAAAAATTACGCTTATTACCCGAAAAGCCTATGGTGGAGCCTACTGCGTTATGTCAAGTAAACATATTGGAGCAGATGTGAATTTTGCCTACCCAACTGCAGAGATTGCTGTAATGGGGCCTGATGGCGCAGTAAATATTTTATTTAAACATCAAATACAGTCAGATGAAGATAGGCAAAAGCATATAGAAGAATACAAAACTAATTTCGCTAATCCCTACAGGGCTGCTTCCCTGGGCTATATTGATGAGATCATTCTTCCTAAGGATACCAGGAAAAAGCTTATCCAGGCTTTGGAAATGACTCAGAATAAAACCCAGTCTAATCCTCCAAAAAAGCATGGGAATATTCCTTTATAAAGAAGGCTGAGGATAAGGCTGTGGATAAGGCACATCAGGAAGGAATAGAGTGAAAGAATTCGTTTCGATGAAAATAAGAAAAATTGTACTCCTTATTCAAACTATTATCCTGTTTTTATTAATATCGGTTTTTAGTTTTGGACAAACCGGGGACTCTACTATTGTTAAAATGAAAAAATCGAATGAGGACTGGAAAATGCAGCTCACACCCCTTCAATTCAATATATTGAGGGAAAGTGGTACTGAACGGCCATTTACCGGAAAATATGAAAACCACTTTGAATCAGGGAAATATTACTGTGCAGCCTGTGGAAACTTTCTATTTAGCTCTGACAAGAAGTATCATTCGGGCTGTGGATGGCCAAGCTTCAGCGATATTGAGTCAAAAGAAAATATAGTTATCCTGGAAGACACAAGCCTTGGTATGATAAGAACAGAGGTAAGATGTGCGAAGTGTGATGGTCACCTGGGACATTTATTCAAAGACGGGCCCCCTCCTGCCGGTTTGCGCTACTGCATAAATTCGGCTGCTTTAAGATTCATTCCGGCAAAATAGATATTCTTTAAGCCCTTTTGTAATCTAAAGTTCAACCCTTTTCAGGGCTGTTAACTTGTGTCCTTAAAACCATCGGTGAAACCGGTGGTTATTCAAATCAATACCCCATTCGGGGTATATAGTTGAAAATCTGAAATTTTAAATCGTTGTTCCTTGTTCGATATTCAAAATATTTCGATTATGCTACATTAAATACTAAACCAGATTGGTATAATTAAACTACTTCAAATTCATTTTCTTCAATAATTCAATATACCTTGGGTTGTCTTTGAGTGTTTCAAAAAAATTATTGGTAGCCACATAGGGAATACTTCGCAGTTCATATCCCTTTTCAAGATAATCCATTGCTTTATCGTATTCATTTAATAATACGTACCTGCTTGCAATGATACCTTCACCCATAAGGCATTCCTCATTCCCATACTTCTTATTCATTTTCAACATTTCCTTTATACCGGCTATATGCCCCTGCTCAAGAAATACATTAATAACTGTTTCTCTTGCTTCCTCGTTCCATTTCCCCCTGGCCATATTTCCCCATGCTTCAAACCACTTTTCCCAGTCTCCATTCTGAGAATGAATAATTAATTGAGTGTTAATTAAATTGCGGGCTGCAAATCTAAAATTTGAATCAATGGACAGGGCTTTTTCAAAATGCATTATTGAAGACTGATGATCACCCTCATTTCTCATTACTATTCCATAGAGACCAAGTACCAGGGGCTTTAAAGGATCCAACTCTAAACCCAGGTTCGCCTGATGAACTGATTCCTCAGATCGGCGCAGCATCATCAGTAGGTGGGCATAATATAGCCGGCACAAGGCATCGTTGGGATTCAACTCAATTGATCTTAAAAATTCCTCTTCGCCTTGTTCCCAATCCCATTCAGTCCACACAGCAATTATACCTTTTACATAATGTGCCTGTGCTGAATTGGGATCCAGTTCAAGCGCCTTGTTAAGGTATTTATACACTTTTGGAAGAGTAACGGATTCTGGCAAATATCTAAAAAAACTAGACAAACCCCATGCATTTGCCAGTCCTGCATAAGGATCTGCCCATTCAGGATCTATTTCAGTAGCCAACTCAAAATGCTCCTTGGCCTTTTCAACGGACTCTTTATCAAGCTTTCCCCAATAAAATTGCCCCATCAAATAAGCATCATATGCCTCCGGATCAACAGTTCGAGCCTCAGCCAGTAAACTTTCTTCCTGAGGTGTTAAAACAATATTAATTTCTTCAGAGATCTTTTTTGTTACATCATTGTAGAAGTTTAAGAACTGGCTTTTTGCTACCCGGTAATCTTCTACCCAGAGTTGCTGTTCTTCGCCCAAAACACTGATCAATCTAATTTGTACACAAACAGAATCTTCATCAACACATGAAATAGAACCTTCTACTGCAGCATCTACATTCAATTCAGAGGCTATTTCAGTAAGGGACATATCCGTATCTTTATATGAATTAGCAGTGGTTGTGCCCCTCACACGTAGCCCACCTATTTGTCCCATATCCGTAATTAATGAAGAATGTATACCGGAAACCAGGTATTCAAAGTCATCGCTACCTGTGAAATTGTCAAAAGGCAGAATCACAAGTGATTCAAATGTGCCTGCCCTGGCATGCTTATTAAAGGGCACCACATTGAATATGATAAATGCAACTATTACAAGCAGGCTGATGTAGGTTGCTACTTTCCATGCATTGGAATCTTTTGATTTATTGCTAACCCCGATTTCATCCGCTGGTTTTGTTTTTTGAACGCCATCCGGAGTAATATCAAATATCCAGGCAACAACAAGGGTAATTACAGCTCCCAGGATAATGAGATAAAGTACCAGGTCAATGGACCAGTCAGGGAACCCCCACCGAGGAAAAATAATGGTGGCCGCCTCCAGAAAAACAAAAGCAGATCCTGCATATATAGCCAGTGACCGGAGGACACTCCGTCGTTTTAGTTCATTCCAGAAATGGAATATTTTGCTGGAATTGTTGGACATGTTGGATTTTTCATTGGGATTGTGTATTAGCCAATGCAATATACTGATTTACTCAAACTTACAAAAAATAAAATGAATCAAAAAGCACTGTTATTAAATATAATAGAATAATGAAAGGTCCCTCCCATCGGCAGCTCATTTTTTTTTTGCAAAATGGATAATCAGTAAGCCCTTATACAAACTGGTCTTCCTGAAACCTACTGTGAATTAATTCACAGTAGGTCAAAATTTGTAGGTACACTAAATAGAAAATAACTACATGACTATTTAGAATTATTATCTAATGGACTCCTGCTTCTGCAGGAATGATATGTAGTCTGAGTTTTGAGACAAGTTAAAGTATTATGGGATGTCCTTGCCTGCTGCGGTTTAACGCGCCAGAGCTAAAACCGGAGAAAGACTTTCTATTTCCGACTTAAGATAATTTAAGGTTAAATTGCTGGTATCTAAATCATTAAAAATACCGGCTTTTGTATCTTCAAATTTGCCCTTCATATCACTAAATAAGCTATGATAATAGTTAATTCCTTCTTTTAGATTATCTACAAAGTTAAGCAAGTAGGATTCCTGCCTATTTGAAAATGAAGCTCTGGTTTCTTCAATTTTATTTTTTAAAAAATCGGTGTAAATTCTTAATTCTTTTACAAACATATTTGGGCGATCGCTTCCAGTTAATACATTTAATCTTCCGTAAATATGATCGGTAACTTCTTTTAAGCTCATTTTTTTTGTAAAGTACGCCAAATTCGGACCCGGACATACCGAGACACCATCACCTTCATGCTTAGTGTCTAAATCATTTACCAACAGAACAGATGTGCCTAATCCAACACAAATGCATGACTTGTCAACAATCTTCTCAAATTTGCTTTGGTACTCATAAGGAGACAGCCCTTCTTTGTCCAACTCCTTTAATTTTGAATGCTGATATTGACGTGAGGCTGTACAAATGGCTTTTTCAGTATATTCTTTATTAGAAACAAGGTATTTCTTTGTGCATGCACTGCCATGTCTCCCACTTTCAACCAAAGATAATTTTTGAAGATCTTTAGTATTCCCTCTAAGATTATTAAATGGAACGCCTAAAGGAGAAATATTACTTAAAAATAAATCTTCCTCCTTAGCATCAATTAGCTTATTTAGAGTAAAATCATCGACATTTGTTGCTTCAGGCACTAAAAGAAAAGGAGTGCCCCACCCTACTGAATCAACCTGGTAATGATCAATTAAAAACTGATGTTCCTCAGCTGTTCCAACACCACCCTGGGCAGAAATCTTCAGTTGTAATTTTGTTTCAGGTACCACACGGTTTTTGCTGGAAAGTGCCGGAATCAGTATTTCGTGAATTGCGTGAATCAGTTCTTTTCGTTTATCCTTAAATTCTGACAGTATAGGACCCAGAAGATAACCATCAGTAGCAAAAGCATGCCCGCCACAATTAAGTCCCGATTCAATTCTGTACTCTGAAACCCACAATCCTTTTTTAGCAAGAAATCTTCCCTGTATTAAAGCTGACCTGTAATCACTGACTTTTAAAACAATTTTCTTTTTTATTTCACCTTTTTCATTTGGATAGAAATCTTCAAATTGTGAAATATAGTTGTATAACCTGGGATTCATTCCTGCCGACAAAATTACTGAAGATGTTAAATCGCTGTTCGCATAGCCCCTGAGTGCAGCAAAAGCGTCATTGTATTCTACAGGTAATTTTTCTCCTTTAATATGATTCTCTTTATCAACTTTGGTC
>JAUVKW010000201.1 GCA_030596025.1 Bacteroidota bacterium
CAGCAATGGTATTCTGTTTAACCATGAATCGCCTGTGCGAGGTGAAACTTTTGTTACCCGTAAAATCACCAGGGCCATTGCCCGGATTGCCACTGGTTTGCAAAGTAAATTGTATCTGGGCAATTTGTCTGCCCAAAGAGATTGGGGGCATGCTCAGGATTATGTGGAGGCCATGTATCTGATGATGCAGCAAGATGCTCCTGATGACTATGTGATCGCTACCGGAATAACAACAGAGATCAGAAATTTTATCAGAATGGTTTGTGAAGAGATCAATGTTGAGATTGAGTTTTCCGGTAAGGGCAAAGAAGAAAAGGGAATTATTGCAAAAAACAATAACCCGGAACTATCTCTTACACCCGGGCAGATCATTGTTGAAGTAGATCCAAATTATTTTCGTCCGACAGAAGTAGAGCAGTTGATCGGTGATGCTTCAAAAGCGAAAGAAAAGCTTGGCTGGCAGCCAAAATATTCTCTGCGTGAACTCATCCGTGAAATGATACAGGCCGACCTGCTTATTGCACAACGGGAACAATTACTCAAAGACAAGGGATTTCCGGTAGCAAACCAATTCGAATAATAAATCAGAAAGAATGAATAACAACGCCAGGATATATATTGCCGGCCATATGGGCATGGTGGGTTCCGCCTTGATGCGAAACCTACAAAAAAGGGGTTACCATAATTTTGTTACACGAAGCCTGGACGAACTTGACCTGACCCGCCAGGAGGATGTGGAGGCATTTTTCGAAAAAGAAAAACCGGAATACGTGTTGGATGCAGCCGCAAAAGTTGGTGGGATCATGGCCAACAACATTTTTCGTGCACAGTTTATTTATGAGAACATCATGATACAGAATAACATCATCCATTCATCTCATAAATACGGTGTAAAAAAATTACTGTTTCTGGGAAGTTCATGTATTTATCCAAAAGATGCGCCCCAGCCACTGAAAGAAGAATACCTTTTAACCGGACTCCTGGAACCCACCAATGAGCCTTATGCCATCGCTAAGATCTCCGGAATAAAAATGTGTGAAAGCTATTTCAAACAATATGGCAGCAATTTCATCTCTGTAATGCCTACTAATCTTTATGGTCCTAACGATAATTACGACCTGGAAAAATCACACGTTCTGCCTGCCCTGATCCGCAAAATTCACCTCGGAAAATGCCTTGAAAATAATGACTGGAATGCTATTGCAGACGACCTGAACAAAAACCCAATCGAAGGAATTGATGGAGATAATTTAGCAGAGAAGAGCAGCAGAATAAAGGTTTTGGGTATATTAGAAAGATATGGTATTGTAATAGCAAACCAGTATCCAGAATCCAGAATCCAGAATCCAGTATCCATTACGCTATGGGGTAGTGGTGGGGTTTTCCGCGAATTTCTCCACGTTGATGATATGGCAGATGCCTGCGTGCATATTCTCCAGGAAGTGGATGCAGAAACACTGTATACAAAAATGCAACAAACTCATATAAACATTGGTACGGGGGTAGATCTTAGCATAAGAGAGCTGGCAGAACTTGTAAAGGATATTGTTGGTTTTAAAGGAGAAATTCTATGGGATACCTCCAAACCTGATGGTACCTATAAAAAACAGCTGGATGTAACATTGCTCAACAAGTTGAAGTGGGAGTACAATATTTCGCTTGAAGAGGGGGTACGGACTGTTTATAAGCAGTATTGCAATACAGACAGGTTAAACCTGTGATTTTTCTTAGGTAAGTTTCTTTAACCTTTGGCCAATAATTACCTGTTCGGACAAGCACATGTCAATTAAACAAAAAACAGTTCATGGTTTATTCTGGAACTTTCTGGATAATTTTTCCCGCCTGGGGATTGGGTTTATAACCGGTATCATTCTGGCTCGTTTGCTTACGCCTCGTGAATTTGGTTTGATAGGTATGGTTACTATCTTTATAGCCATTTCACAGACACTAATTGATAGTGGATTTACACAGGCACTTATCCGAAAAAAGGAATGCACGCAGGCAGATTATTCAACTGTATTTTTCTTCAACCTTGGCATTGGGATATTTGTTTACCTGCTGTTTTTCTTTACAGCAGGATTAATAAGTAATTTCTTTGAAGAACCTCAGCTCAAACAAATCATCCCGATTATCGGATTGAGTATTATTATCAACGCACTGGGCCTGATTCAAACAACAATACTTACTAAACGGCTGGATTTTAAGTTACAAACCAAAATTTCTGTGATTTCAACCATCATTTCCGGTATTATTGGAATCAGCATGGCATATATGGGTTATGGTGTTTGGAGTCTTGTTTTTCGTGCGGTTTCCGGATCCATTGTTGGGCTTATCTTATTATGGATATGGAATAAATGGAAACCATCCTGGCTTTTCAATTATCAATCATTCCGGGAGATGTTTTCATTTGGATCCAGGCTGCTTGTCAGCGGGATCATTGATAAGGTTTATAATAATATTTATTTGTTGATAATAGGAAAATATTTTTCTGCCACTGAATTGGGATATTATACCCGGGCAAATATGTTTCAACGATTACCCTCTGAAAACATTACCCGTGTTATCCAGCGAGTCAGTTACCCGGTTTTATCTTCTTTACAGGATGATGGACCTCGCCTTAGATCGGGGTATCAAAAACTGATTAAAAGCACCATGCTGATCACTTTCGTATTGATGATCGGAATGGCGGCAAGCGCAAAGCCCATGATACTCACTCTGGTGGGAGAAAAATGGTTGCCTTCGGTAATATATTTGCAATTGTTGTGTTTTGCCGGGATGTTCTATCCCCTGCATGCATTAAACCTGAACATACTGAATGTAAAAGGACGTTCCGATTTATTTTTAAAGCTTGAAATTTTTAAAAAAGCACTGGCTATACCCGTAATTGCCATCGGAATTTATTACGGTATCACAGAAATGATCATTGGAATGATCGTAGTATCCTTCATTTCATATTTTCTAAACAGCTTTTATTCAGGACGGTTTATTCAATATTCGTTCTCAGCTCAATTGAAAGACATTTTGCCTTCATTTTTACTTGCAACAGCTAATGGGATTGTAATTTATCTCATTGGATATTTCTTTCAGGCTCCCCCCTATGTTATATTTATCACACAAATTCTGGTTAGTATGATTTTTATTGTGGGGCTTGCTGAAATGTTTAAGATGAAAGATTATCTATACCTGAAAGCCATTGTAAAAGAAAAAGTATCCAGAAGTAATTAAGGTATGAAAAAAGAAAAAAAAGCTATTTATGTAACCCAGCCAGTGTTGCCTCCACTGAAAGAGTTTAATGAATTCCTGAAGCAGATATGGGATAATAAAATTCTCACAAATAATGGGCCTTTTCATCAGCAATTCGAAGAGGCTTTAGCATCTTACCTTGGAGTTAAATATGTTTCACTGTTTTCAAACGGCACCCTGGCATTGATCACAGCCTTGCATGCATTAAATATCACAGGTGAGGTAATTACCACCCCTTTTAGTTTTGTAGCAACTACACACTCACTCTGGTGGAACAAGATCAAACCTGTTTTTGTAGATATTGAAGATCGTTTCTATAATCTCGACCCGGAGAAAATTGAAGCAGCTATCACTCCACAAACTACAGCCATCCTTCCTGTACACGTTTACGGAAATCCTTGTAATGTTGATCGTATTCGCGAAATTTCAGATACTCATGGTTTAAAGTTAATTTACGATGCAGCTCATGCATTTGGAGTAAAAATAAATGAAAACAGTATAGCAAATTATGGAGACCTCTCAATCCTGAGTTTTCATGCTACCAAGGTTTTTAATACCATTGAGGGTGGGGCGATCATTTGCCACAATGCGGCAATGAAGAAGCGTATCGATTTTCTTAAAAACTTTGGATTTGCCGATGAAGAAACTGTGGTATCCCCGGGAATAAATGCCAAAATGAATGAAATTCAATCTGCATTTGGTTTATTGCAGCTTAAAACTATTGATGAAGCTATTAGAAAGCGAAAAGTAATCGCTCATAGATATCGTGAATTACTTAAAGGTATGAATGGTATTTCTTGTCTATTCGACATTAAAGAGGTTCATCATAATTATGCATATTTTCCTGTTCTCATCGATCAGGAATTTTATGGAAAAACCAGGGATGATTTATATGAATTACTAAAACATAATGCTTATTATGGCCGTCGGTATTTTTATCCACTAATTAGTCATTTTCCCCCTTATTCTAAACTGTCTTCAGCATCGTCAGAGAATTTAACAATTGCAAATAAAATAGCAGACCGGGTAATCTGTTTGCCAATTTTTCCTGATTTGGAGATAAGTGAAGTTGACAATATATGTCAAATAATACAAAACCAATAAATTACATGAATTCTTTTTACACCGAAAAAGATTTGCAAAAACTAGGCTTTAAAAGTATTGGAGCAAATGTCTTGATTAGTAAAAAGGCAAGCTTATATAATTTAGGCCTGATAGAAATTGGAAACAATGTTCGCATTGATGATTTTTGCATTCTATCTGGAAATATTAAAATTGGTTCTTTCGTCCATATTTCCGCATATTGCGCCCTATATGGAAAATTTGGAATTGAATTGAATGATCATAGCGGATTATCACCCAGGTGCACAATTTTTAGTGCAACAGACGACTTTAGCGGTCAGTATTTAATTGGACCAATGGTAAAACAAGAATTTACAAATATTCAGGGTGGAAAGGTCGTTATTAAAAAATATTCACAGATTGGTGCAAATTGTGTTATTTTCCCAAATCTGACTATTGGTGAAGGAGTTGCAATTGGAGCTATGTCACTAATCAACAAGAGCTTAATAAGCTGGGGTATTTACACTGGCATCCCTGTTAAAAGATTA
>JAUVKW010000066.1 GCA_030596025.1 Bacteroidota bacterium
TATTATGAATTCACCTCTTCATAGCATACTTGAGGAAACATGGTTCTTCCGCTATCTTTCAGAAAAACAGAGGGAAGTACTGGCATTAAACTGTAATCTTGTAAGATATAGTAAAAAGGATGTGTTGTTTAAACAGCATACCCGCACCTCACATCTCATGTATGTTGTCTCAGGTCTGATAAGGATCATCAAGGAAGGGAGAAACAACAAAATTCTTAGCCTGAAGACTATAACACAAGGAGAATTTGTTAGCCATTTTTCAATTTTTGGAGATAACATATTTCAATATTCAGCATCCTCGGTTGGAGAATCTGAAATATTAATTATTGATTATGCAAGCTTTGTTTCCATTCTGCAGGATAATGGGAATCTGGGGATGGCCATGATTAGGAGGATGAGTAAGGATGGTATTTATCTTATCAACAGAATGATGAGTCTGTCGCATAAACAATTGCCTGGAAGAATTGCTGAAGTTCTGCTGTATTTTTCAGAAGAGATTTATAAGGAAACAGAATTTGATTTTCCTCTAACCAGGCTTGAGCTTGCTGAGTTGGCAGGTACAACTAAGGAAAGCTTTATACGTACCATCAATGAATTCAAACATGATAAAATTATTGAGCTGGATGGAAGGCATGTTCGTATTATCAGTATGGATATTGTAAAAGTTCTGAGCGAACTCGGTTAAGAAACATTTCCACCTACTGATACACACGATCAGGACTTTGAACTATAACGCAAAAGATGAGGGTTCTTAGTCAGACAATAAATGTAAGTATTCTAAACTTCGCGCATCCTCAGGGGGAGGATTTAAGAGAATTTAAAATTTAACTAAATAATTATGGCGAATACACAAACAGACTTTATTGGGTTAAAACTCCGAAATCCATTAATTGCAGCAAGTTCCGGCCTGACAAATTCAATAGAAGACATTGTTGAGTTTGAAAAAAGTGGGGTAGGTGCTATCGTGCTGAAATCCTTATTTGAGGAGGAGATTCGGATTGAAATGGAAAAAGACCTGAGCAGGATGACTAAGGAGAATTTCATTTATCCTGAAACAATGGATTTTTATGACAGCTACGATGATGTAGAAGATCTGTTGAGCGGCTATTTAAGATTGATCAGTGAAGCAAAAAAGGCAGTTTCTATACCTATTATTGCCAGTATTAATTGTGTTACTGCAGAAAAATGGCCTTATTATGCAACTACACTCCAGGAAGCTGGGGCAGATGCTCTGGAGCTGAATATTTTTTCTCTTCCTTCAGATTTTTCTCATACGCCAGAGAAAGATGAAAGACTATATTTTGATATAGTCGAGGCTATTATGAAACAGGTTAGTATCCCGGTTGTGCTAAAGATCAGTTACTACTCTTCTAACCTGGCATCTTTGATTTATCGCCTTTCGAAAACAGAAATATCAGGAATAACTTTATTTAACAGGTTTTATAGTCCGGATATCGATATACATAGCTTTGAAGTGCAGCCCTCTCATGTATATAGTTCCCCTGATGACTTGCCCATTTCACTGCGCTGGATTGCAATTATGGCCGGACGTGTGGAATGTGATCTTGCTGCATCAACCGGAGTTCATGATGGAGAAGCTTTTATCAAACAGATACTGGCAGGTGCAGATGCAGTGCAGGTGGCTTCGGCCTTTTATAAACATGGTAAAGACTATGCCTTGAATTTGTTGACTGATTTAGAAGCATATATGGATAAGCATAATTTTAATTCTATTTCAGATTTTAAGGCAAAAATGAGCTATGCAAGAGCAGACAATCCGGCTGCTTTTGAAAGAACACAGTTCATGAAACATTTTGCAGGAAAGTAAAAGCAAGGCTAAGGCTAAGGAATATGAGGGAAGACTCATTGTACAAAGAAGCTGTGATAATTATCAATACAACTTAACCAATTCAAGCTTCGCTTCAAGAACTATTTTGTTTAGATCGGTTTTTTGGTCTTTATGTTTGTTCAGTTTTTGACTTGAATTATTAGTTTAATTTTGCATATCTGCTTAATAATTTTTTTTTTGGTTTTACGTTCATATTGATAAGAGTATAACTTGAGTGTCAAAAAATTGATTTTAAGCCAGATTGGGAGGGCATTCGGGGATGGTAATTTTTGTGGCTTTTGTGATGCAATATTTAGTGAATCTGCAAAGCAGGATGTAATAAATTTAATAATTTTGCAGTAATCTGATTGTTTCAAAATACCAGGTGGTTTTTGCAGCAATTTTAATATTGTTTTTTTTATAAAATTATTTTAATACATTTATGCTTGTAAAGATATTGTGTTAGTTTAATAATTGTAAGATTAATTGATTGAATCCTAACTGGTTCATCCAAACAACTTAAGATAATGAATAGATCCTTCAAAGTATTCTTGTTCTTTGTTATTCTTGTTTTGATATTTCCTATTATTGGTTTAGTTAAGTGGACCTTTCATGGAAAAGAGGCTGTTCAATTGCTGGTACTTGATAAAACCGTACCGACCCTGGAGCGTCATAAGCATCGGTCGTTTAATTGGATATTGAATCATGATAAGTATGTAAAGGCCAACAACCGGCCCTACTCATATAAAAAGGACTATTATGGGTTTTTCCCATTAAAACCTCTGAGAAACAGGCAATATGATATTAAGAGAATCAGATTAGGAGAAATCATTGTGATGGCAGAGGAGTATGATGGAGCATATTATACAGATACTTATGGTGTTTATTTTAACGATTGGTACCAGGGTATTAATAAAAACAGGCGATCGAGAAAAATATATGGTGGGCTTTTGAACAATGATTATTTGCTTTTTAAAGAACTAAAGGATAGAAAAAAGCTGATAATTGCTGAATACAAAACTTTAACTTACCCAACTCCTGATCTTGAAAGAAACAAAATGGAGACATTGTTGGATGTACACTGGACAGGATGGGTTGGTAAATATTTTGAATCACTCGACACTATTGCAAGTCCTGATCTGCCAGAGTGGGTTTTACGCCTTTATAACAAACAATACAATAAAGCCTGGGAGTTTCATAAATCAGGAATTGTATTGGTTCAGTATAATGACAGGGTAGTGGTTTTGGAAAATGAAGAACACCTTGATCTTGAAGTTCCATTTATTTATTCTTCAAAATATGCAATGGAAACATACGGAATACCTTATAAGATAAATTATCCTTACTGGTTTGAAATCATGGAGCCGGGTGGAAACATTGAACTTGCCAGCTTTAAAATTCATACAAATGCAACTGGAGATTCTATAATGCTTAATAATTTTATTCCAAATGAGTTTCCAGCAATTCTCACCGGGCCTGGGGAAGCCCCATATTACTACTTTGCTGGTGATTTTGCTGATAACGAAGTAAAACCAATACTGGCATATTTCGTGGGAGTAGAAAAAGTTGCTCCTTACCTATTTTACTCTGAAAAACCTGGAGACAGAAGGAAATTTTTCTGGGAGTATTATAAGCCACTTATGAGTAGTATCCTTGAGAAGCATGTAAAGAAAATAAAATAGTCAGTTATATGACTATAGTAAGAAAAGATCCATTTTGGATCTTTTTTTTTCTGTAATTTTTTTTCTAATGAAGGAAGCCTGGTTATTAAAGAAAATAATCAAAATTTCAATCGCTTTTTATGGATCACTCCAAATGGAGATATCCATTATTATGATAAGCGGCATCTGTTCAGAATGGGTGAGGAAAATGAGCATTATCGTGCAGGTAAGCTAAAGCTTATTACAAGACTGGGCGAATGGCACTTCAGGCCTCTTATATGTTATGATCTCAGATTTCCTGTATGGTCAAGAAACAAATCTGATTACGATGTTTTAATTTATATTGCAAACTGGCCTGCAAGCAGAAGTCATGTTTGGAGCAGTTTACTGCTTGCCAGGGCATTGGAAAATCAATCTTATGTTGTAGGGGTAAACAGGATTGGTAATGATGGAAATGGAATCTCATATTCTGGTGACAGTATGATCATTGATCCGCGTGGCAATGTACTTAGTAAAACTCAGCCAAATACCGAATCTTTTGAAACTGTTTCTCTTTTAATAAAGGAACTTAAAGAGTTTCGCGAAAAATTCTCTGTTTCCCTGGATGCCGATGAATTCATGCTAACTGAACAATAAGATTCTTATTTGAAATTCAGTTCTTAATTATAATGAATAGGACACCCTCTTGGCTTTTTGAATTTTGAGATGTGCTCATTGGAATTTTTGAACCCAGCGCCCTTTGTTTTGTCCTGAAATAAGTCTACAGGTTTAGCATTAATTTACGCTATCAAAATTTATGCATCTTCTTATTTTTTATGTCAAATGTCAGAAGGCAAATGGCAAATGTTTCATGTAAAAAAAGAGGTCTCAACATTTGTCATTATTTTTCTTACCACTTTCTTTTCCCCCTCTCCCTATCGCTCTTTCGCTCCCTCGCCCCGTCTCCCTTGTCTTGTCTCACCTCTCATCTCTCATCTCTTCTTTTATTTCCTGCTATTTCAAAGCTTCATGCAAAATCTGAACCGGATGTTTAGCCTCCCGTTGAGTTCCGTCTTTTATTTGATGCCTGCAGCTAGTCCCCGGTGCTGCAATTTCAATTCCCATATCTGTTTTCCTCACTTCGGGGAACAATACTAATTCTCCAACCTTCATCGACAACTCATAATGCTCTTTTTCATACCCAAAAGAACCTGCCATACCGCAACATCCTGAAGGGATTTCTTCAACATGATAATTCCTGGGAAAAGAAAGAATTGCTTTGGTTGGAGTAGTGGATGCAATGGATTTTTGCTGACAATGGCCATGAAGTTTTATCTTAAGTGATGCATCTGTAAAAAGCTCTTTATCTATTATTCCCTTTTCCATTTCACTTGCAAGGAACTCATCAATCATAAATGAATTTTTTGCGAGTTTCAGTGCTTCCTCCTTCAATATTTTACCCGTAAGCTCTGGATATTCATCACGAAAACTCAATATTGCTGATGGCTCAATCCCTACTAGAGGAGTTTCTTTGCTGATAAGAGGATGTAAAGATTTAACGTTTTTAATTGCAATTTTTCTGGCTGTTCGCAATAAACCTTTCGATAAAAATGTTCTTCCGCTGGAATAGTGTCTTGGAATTATTACCCTGTATCCTAGTGAGGTAAGCAGTTGAATGGAGACTTCTCCAAGCTTGGTGTCATTATAATTAGTGAATTCATCTATAAAGAGATATATACTACGATTTGTCTTAAGCTTTGAATTGAGGTCTTTAAGATTTCTCCGGGCCCATTTAGTAATGGTATATGGCCCAAGCAGGGGAATAGATCGCTCTTTTGCAAATCCAATAAATTTTTTAAACAACCCGGATAAGAAAGTATTTGAGATAACAAAATTAAAAATCCCAGGTAGCAAACTTCCCAGTTTATTAACCGATGAAATATAGGCTATTAATCTTGTTCTTAAGGGAATCCCATTTGCATCATAATAGTGTTGCATGAATTCAGCCTTTAACTTTGTCATATCTACATTGGATGGGCATTCCGATTTACAGGCTTTACATGATAGACAAAGATCAAGAATGTCGTATAATTCAGGTTGGTTGAAAGGATTCTTAAGCTTTGTTTTAGAAAGTAATTCCCTGAGCATATTGGCCCTGGCACGAGTGCTGTTTTTTTCATCCCTGGTAGCCATAAAGCTGGGGCACATTGTGCCACCAATGAGTTCGCTTTTCCTGCAATCTCCTGAGCCTGTGCACATTTCAGTAGCTCTTATATAACCATCTGTGGAAGAGAAATCAAAAATTGTCTCAATATCCAGGGTTTTACTGCCGGGTTCATATCGTAGAAATGTATTCATTCTTGGTGAATCCACAATTTTCCCGGGGTTGAAGATATGGTTTGGATCCCATGCATCCTTCATCCTTTTTAACAATTGATAGTTTTTCTCCCCTATCATAATAGGAATAAATTCTCCTCTGAGCCTGCCATCTCCATGTTCTCCACTTAATGAACCATTATATTTTTTTACCAGTTTTGCCGTTTCCATAGCAATGGTGTGAAACAATTCAACATCTTCCGGGTCTTTTAAGTTCAATACAGGTCTTAAATGTATTTCTCCACTTCCTATGTGAGCATAATAAACACAGTCTTTATTATATTTGTCAAGTATAGCTCTGAATTCCCGCATATAAACCGGGAGATCTTCCACTTTTACAGCAGTATCTTCTATTACAGGTACAGGTTTTGCATCTCCCTTCATGTTGGATAAAATCCCTAAACCGGCCTTTCTCAGGTCCCATACTTTTTGAATATTTTCTCCTTCAACTACTGGAAAATGATAACCCAGTCCTTTTAACCTCATATCCTTTTCCATTGCTTTTGCAATCTTCTGAATTTCTTCCATGGAATCCCTTGCAAATTCTGCAATGAGAATAACCGCAGGAGAGCCCTCAACAAAGAACCTGTTTCTCTGTTGAGTAATATTGTCTTTTGTGAGTTCAAGAATTGTACGATCCATCATTTCAACTGCTCCCGGCTTATAGTCTAATATTGCAAGGTTGCCCAGAAATGAAGAATCAAGGCTGTCAAAATGAACACAGATTAATACTTTGTGTTTGGGAGGAAGCGGAACCAGGTTTAGTTTAATCTCTGTTGTAAATGCCAGGGTTCCCTCTGAACCGGCCAGCAGTTTACACATGTTGAAGTTCTTGCCACTATCATTAAAGGGCCTGGATTGTGCAAGAAGATCAAGAACATACCCGGTGTTTCTTCTATTTAAAGAAGGATCTGGATATTCCCTCTCAATTTCTTTTCTATTCTCGTCATTCGACAATAAAGAATGAATCTCTTTATATATTTTGTTTTCCAGTTTATCGCCTTTACACTTTTCGTGAAATTCATCCGGTTCAAGAGTCCCGAATCTTGCCTCCGATCCATCACTTAAGAATGCTGTAACTTCCAGGGTATGATCCCGGGTACTTCCATATAGAATAGAATGCGCTCCGCATGAATTATTACCAAGCATACCCGCCATCATACACCTGTTTGAAGTTGATGTTTCTGGAGCAAAGAACAAACCATCCTTTTCAAGTATTTGATTAAGTTCATCCAGAACAACTCCAGGCTCAACCCGTACCCATTGTTCAGAAGTATTCACTTCCAGTATCCGGGTCATGTATTTTGAAACGTCTGCAATAATACCACTTCCAACAACCTGACCGGCAAGTGAAGTACCGGCAGTTCTGGGAATCAATGGAATTTTATTCTTATTGCAAAATGTGATAAGATTCTTTATGTCCTTCTTGTTTTTGGGACGAACAACAGCGAGAGGGGTTTCTTTATATGCAGAGGCATCGGTAGCGTAGAGTAGTAACATACCAGGATCAAGAAATACATCTCCTTCCAGAATATTTTTCAGACCTTCAATTTTCGTATTTATTTCGGTGGCAGGTAAAGTATCCATTTTATGAGATTGAAGTTAATTCATTTTCATGTAAAGCAAAGCTCAAAATTGGGCGATTTATTACTCAAAAATAACAATTCATTTGAATGGCTATTTATGATAATAATCATTTATAAAATTGCAACTTTGTCAGACCTTTAGATTGCCCTAATATGAAAATTAAACACTTGATTTATAATGGATTTAGTTGAAAAAATAAAAGAAAAAGCCAGGCATGAATTTAAAAAAATTGTTTTACCTGAAAGTTATGAAGAGAGAACTTTAAAGGCAGCTGATATTATCATTAGCGAGAAATTAGCCCAAATTGTTCTGATTGGAGAAAATGAGAAGATTGATATTGAAGCTTCCCGGCTGGGATTGGATAATATTTCGAATGCTATTGTAATAAATCCTTATCGCCATGAGAATAAGGAGAAGTATGTTGATTTAATGGTGCAATTGAGGGCACATAAGGGATTAACCCGCGAAGAAGCATTTAAGTTGGTGGAAGATCCATTGGTTCTTGCTACTATAATGATAAAGAATGGGGATGTTGATGGTGAACTGGCAGGAGCTGATAATTCAACAGGAGATGTATTGAGGCCGGCCTTTCAGTTTGTTGGGACTAAACCTGGAATCAGTGTAGTTTCGGGTGCTTTTATTATGATTCTTAAAGATAAGGAATTTGGTGAGGATGGGATGTTGGTTTTTGCAGATTGTGCCGTAAATCCTGATCCCGATGAGCAACAACTGGCTGAAATTGCTATTTCAACTGCGCATACTACAAAGGCTATAGCAGGCTTCGATCCCAGAGTAGCTATGTTGAGTTTTTCAACAAAAGGAAGTGCTAAACATGAACTGGTCGATAAAGTAGTTAATGCTACACTGATTGCGCAAAAGGCAGATCCGTCTTTAAACATTGACGGAGAACTTCAATTGGATGCTGCCCTGGTTGAATCTGTTGGACTTAAAAAATGTCCGGAAAGTAAAATAGCAGGAAAGGCGAATGTATTGATATTCCCCGACCTGCAAGCCGGGAATATAGCCTATAAAATGGCAGAACGTCTTGCCCACGCTACGGCATTCGGACCGGTATTACAGGGAATGGCAGCACCTATAAATGATCTGTCAAGAGGCTGTACTGTAGATAATATTGTCAACATGGTTGCTGTTACAGCTCTTCAGGCTGCAGGACTCGATAAATAATAAATACATAACAATAAAAAATATGGCTGAAGTATTAGAAGAATATGCAATGAGTTCCAGACCCAGGAAAAAGGGCTCATTAAAAAAGGTGGGAATTATTGGATGTGGTACTATGGGACAGGAAATTGCCCAATTGGTAAGCAGGCATGGAATAGATGTTGTATTTATTGATATTTCTGAAGAACGAATTCATGAGGTTTTTCTGGAGCTAAATCAGGAGCTGGATAATGTGATTGATAAGTGGGGACTTACTGTAAGTGAAAAAAGAGCAATACTTACACGAATCACAGGAACAACCGAGTATCATGATATAAGTGATTGCGACCTGGTTATTGAGTCTGTGAATTCAAAGAAATCAGGTACAAGTCTGGAATTAAGAAAAGATATCTTCAGGAAAATTGAAGCAGTAGTATCTGATGATTGTGTGATTACTTCTAATACCTCAACTTTAATTATTTCTGACCTTGCTTCTGCACTTGATCATCCGGAACGAGCCGTTGGATTACACTTTTTATCTCCTGCCTCTACTGTGAAAATTGTTGAGGTGGTCAACGGATTACATACTTCAGATTATTCAATGGAATATGTTGTTAAGTTTGCCCGAATGCTTGATAAAAAAGTCATAAATCTTCTTGAAACTCCTGGAAATATCAGTACCCGCTTAATTGTTCCCCTTATCAATGAAGCCTGTGAGATACTCATGGAAGGAGTTGCTTCAGCCACTAATGTGGATGAAACTATGAGGCTGGGATTTGGGATGCAATTCGGACCCTTACAGCTTGCTGACAGGATAGGATTGGACAAGATAATAAGGTCTATGGAGAATCTTTATCAGGAATTCGGGGATTCCAAATTCAAACCTAATCCTATTATCAAACGACTGGCAAGAGGAGGTAAGATTGGAAGAAAATACGGACATGGCTTCTATAAATATAAGAATGGTAATATAATAGACGAGTCAATTCATTGTCCCGAATTTAAGTGATAGTTGTAATTCATTATCTGATAATTAAATGATAAATAGATGAATATATTGGTAATCAATAGTGGAAGTTCCTCCATAAAGTATCAACTTCTGGATATGCCAGAGGGAAAAGTATTTGCAAAAGGAATGGTTGATAAGATTGGACTTCATGGCTCATATATATTGAATGACAGAGATGACGGAGACCATGTAAAATTAGAGGGTAATATTATTGATCATCAGATGGGAATAGAATATATACTGGGTATTATTTCCAGTAAGAAACATGGAAGCATTAAGAGTTTTGATGAAATTGATGCAGTGGGTCACAGGGTGGTTCATGGTGGCGAGGCCTTTCATGGGAGTGTTCTGATAAGCAATAATGTAATTAAAAAACTGGAAGAGTGCGTTGACCTGGCCCCTTTGCATAATCCTGCTAATCTTAAAGGAATATATGCAATGCAGGAACTGTTACCTGATGTGCTTCAGGTTGGTGCTTTTGATACTGCCTTTCATCAAACTATGCCAGCTCATTCCTTCATGTATGCTATTCCGTATTCATTGTACACCAAGTATTCCATTCGTCGTTATGGTTTTCATGGCACAAGCCACAGATATGTTTCTCAAAGAGCCTGTGAAATATTGGGAGTAGATTTCAAAAAACAAAAGATTGTTACCTGTCACCTTGGAAACGGAGCCTCTATGGCTGCTATCCAAAACGGCAAATCCATTGATACTTCAATGGGACTGACACCTGTTGAAGGCCTGATTATGGGAACAAGGTCGGGGGATCTGGATCTTGGAGTCTTGACCTACATCATGAAAAAAGAAGCAATTGGAAATACAACTGCAAATACACTCATAAATAAGTTCAGCGGAATGCTGGGGATTTCTGGTGTTTCATCTGATATGCGCGAAATTGAACAAGCTGCTGAAGAGGGAAATGAAAGGGCAAAACTGGCATTGGATATGTATACATACAGGATTAGAAAATATATTGGGGCCTATGCTACTGCGATGGGCGGTATTGACATTTTGGTTTTTACCGGAGGTGTTGGGGAAAATTCTAAAATTGTAAGAATGAATGTTTGTGCAGATCTTGATTTTATTGGAATTCAGATGGACTCTGAAAAAAATGATACCCATGGTAAGGAATCAAAAATATGTTCTGCAGAATCGCGGGTGAAAGTATTGGTTGTTCCTACCAATGAAGAACTTGTGATTGCTCAGGATACTATGAAATTTGTTGAAAAGAAAAAGAAATAATACTATTACCTTACAATTGTTCCTGGATTATGAAGATTCAAAGGCTTGATCAAATGTTTACTGCCCTGAAAGGCAGGACAAAAAAAAAACTGGTAGCCGTGTATGCCAATGATGCACATACTATATCTGCAGTAGCGAGGGCAGTGGAAATGGAACTTGTTGAGGGAATACTTGTTGGTGACAGGGAAATTATATTGCAGTTGTGTAAGCATGAGCATATAGATCCTTCGGTTTTTGAAATTGTGCATGAACCTGAAGAAGTAAAGGCTGCAAGCAGGTCTGTACAAATGATAAATGAGGGCAAAGGCGACTTGATAATGAAAGGACTTGTCAGTACAGATAAATATATGAGGGCTCTCTTAAATAAGGAGAATGGACTTCTTCCTCCCGGGTCTATATTAAGTCATGTATCTGTAATTGAACCTGCTAATTATGGAAAGCTTTTAATTGTAGGAGATGTTGCCATTATTCCTTTACCGGAAATAAAAGAAAAAGTTGCTATTGCAAATTATCTGATTCAGACAGCACGAGCTCTGGGAATAGATAAGCCTAAGCTTGCTGTTCTTGCAGCTACTGAGCAGGTTCTTCCCAAAATGCCTGCCTGTGTTGACGCATCTATACTTGCTAAAATGGGAGAGAGGGGACAGTTTAAAAATGCATTTGTTGATGGGCCCATGGGACTTGATGTTGCAATTGACAGAGAGAGCGCAGAAATTAAAAAGATTGATTCTCCTGTGGCTGGAGATGCTGATTGTATTTTATTTCCAAATATTGAATCAGGAAATGCCTTTTATAAGTATCATACCAAGCTAGCCGGGGGAGAACTTGGAGCTGTTGTTGCAGGTGCTAAAGTCCCGGCAATTCTTTCATCGAGAGGCGATAGCACCCAAACAAAACTATATTCTATTGCCCTGGCTGCACTTTTGGCTTGAGAATGCATTATAAATGACAGACAACTTTGATACTATAACACATAGAATTCTGGCTATTAATCCGGGTTCTACATCTACTAAAATTGCGGTCTACAGAAATACAAAGATCCGGTTTCTTAAATCAATAAAGCATAGTTCAGCAGACCTGGAAGGCTTTGATAAGATTATAGATCAGTTTGAATTTCGAAAAAACCTTATTTTAAAGGCACTGGAGAATGAAGACGTTAAATTAAACGAATTTACTGCTGTGATAGGCCGGGGAGGAATTATGAAGTCCCTGGAGTCTGGAGTATATGAGGTAAATGCACCCATGCTTGAAGATCTTAAAAGCATGAAGTACGGAGAACATGCCAGTTGCCTTGGTGGATTGCTCGCTTATGATATTGCCTCTCCGATATCAGGAGCAAGAGCTTTTATTGCAGATCCTACTACTGTAGATGAATTGCAGGATGTTGCCCGCATATCAGGACATCCACTATTGGAAAGAGTATCTGTTTTTCATGCCTTGAATCATAAGATGATAGCCAGAAACCATGCCAGGCTGGGGGGAAAGTCTTATGAGGAAATGAACCTTATTGTTGCACATCTTGGAGGGGGAATTACCGTTGGTGCTCACCTAAAAGGAAGAGTGGTAGATGTTAACCAGGGATTGGATGGAGATGGCCCTTTTGGGCCTGAACGAAGTGGAACCCTTCCTGTTGGGGCACTTGCAAAACTATGTTATTCAGGAGAATATACTTTAGATGAAGTGAAGAAGATGATTGCCGGAAAAGGTGGTTATATGGCATATTTTGGAATCAATGATGCATATTCAATTGGTTTGATGGCTGAACAAGGAAATGAAAAAGCAATTCTTGTACAAAAAGCTCTGGCTTACCAGGTTGCAAAAGAAATTGGTGCCATGAGCACTGTGCTTAAGGGAGTGGTAGATGCTATTTTGATAACCGGGGGTATTGCTCATAATACAGTAGTACTTGATTTTATTAAAGCAATGGTAGCCCATATCGCACGCGTAGTGGTGTATCCCGGAGAAGACGAAATGAAAGCACTTGCTCAAAATGCATTGAGGGTGCTCCTGAATGAAGAAAAGCCGAAAGAATATTAGACAATGGATAAAACCTGTCAGGTCTTTGATCCTGACATTTATCGTCAATGGGTCCGATAGCAAAGAGGTCCGACAGAGTTTGGAGGTAAAGCTTAAAGCAGCACAGGGCAGAGAGCACAGAGATAAGATGGAAGAATGGAATAGTGGAAATCACAAATTTCAAATACCAAAAATCAAATAAATTCCAAACACAAAACACCAAACAGCCTTGAACTTCTTAAAACTTTCTTCATGGTGTTGACAGGGAAACAGGAATAATTTTTCCATTGAAAAGTTTATCACCATTAAGTGCAAAGTCGCAGATATAGTCTGCCATTTCATCAGCCGATACAGGTGCCTGGTAACCAGGAAAAGCTTCAGCCAGCATTTCGGTCTGCACAGCTCCTAATGCAAGGTGGTTGAATGCAATGCTGGTTTCTTTATATTCCTCTGCCAGGCATTCTGTAAGTACTGCCAAAGCAGCCTTTGAAGAGCTATATACCGACAAGCCGCTGAATTTCAAACTTCCCTGAACTCCTCCCATGCTGCCAATGTTTACAACATGTGCCTTTTTGCTAATTTTCAGGAGTGGGAGAGTGGCTTGTATAATTAATAAAGCTGCAACATAATTAACAGAAAAACTCTTATGTATAATTTCTATGCCTGAATTTTCAAAAGAAGAATTAGCCAGGTAACCGGCATTATTAATAATAATGTTCAGATGCTTAAAGTGCTTATGAATTTCAGCCTTAAATATTTCCATGTTTTCAGCCAGTTTTGACAGATCGAAGGGGAAAGGGATGACCTTGCCCTTGTTGCCGTTACTGTTGCATGATTCCCTTAAATTAAATAATTCTTTCTCACTCCTGGCAATAGCAATTACAGTATGGCCTGCTTGAGAAAACTTTTTTACCAGTTCTCTCCCGATACTCCTGCTGGCACCTGTTACAATAATATTCATTTTGTTTCCCATTTAAGTTCAGGATTAAATATAGACTAATTTTCATTAACATGAATTCGATTGGTAGTTTTCAAATTGTTAGTAAATATCAATTACCGCGTAGCGGTTATGGTATTGTAGTATTAGTTCTAAAAATTTTAGTATTCCCTGTAGGGGATATACATCTGAATACAAGGCTTGTTTTTAGATTTGTTCAATATGTTAAACTCCTACAGAGTATGTACCTGATTTTCGATTGAAACAACTACAAAACTTAATGCCCTACGGGCAATGATGTCGTCTGACCACTTCTGGTTAAGTTAAGTAGATAGACTAATACCTTTACTCGTCTGACCACTTATGGTTACGGCCAGTAGAAAGACTTATTATTTTACCCCACGGTACATTTTTTATCCAATATTGTCAATAATGAAGTCTGCAAATTAAACAATTCTATCGATGGAAGATACCTTTATTAGTCCCATGGGGACTTAATATTTATAGAAGAAATAATCACAATAAAATATAAGTCCCGTTAGGGACAATATATTATTGAATGGCCATTAAATAGATTGTCCCTGACGGGACAATCTTGAGTTTGACTAAATAAATACTTACCTATTCTTTTTCCATATTTTTAAGATCTTCTGAAAAAAATAAAAAAGCAGTTTTTTGTCTTTATATTATTGTGCTATTTTTGGCAGACAAAACCTGATAATAATATTTGATTTAAAAACGAGTATTTATGTTAAATAAGAAAATTTTAATATTGTTTTTTTCCTCTTTGTTTTTAATAAACATTACAACTGCTCAAAACAGGGATAAACCCCCCTTGAGTGAGCGAATGTTTTTTGGAGGTAATTTCTGGATGCAATTCGGTAATGTTACAAGCATAGAAGTTTCTCCACTGGTTGGCTTCCAGGTTTTGCCAAGACTTTCAGTGGGTACAGGAATAAACTACAGATATTATAAAATGAAAGGAGACCCATACAGGCCGGATGGCAGTCATATTTATGGCTTTAATGTATTTACAAGGTATCATATAGTACAATCTTTTGCTGACTTCGTTCCGGGCCTGGATATGGGGATCTTTGCCCATGTGGAATATGAAGGATTAAGCCTGGATAATTATTATGATATAAACTGGTCTTCTGATACTCCTCCTGGTAGATTCTGGCTTAATTCTGTGTTGATAGGAGGAGGAATTAGCCAGAGAATGGGACAAAGAGGATCAGTTAATTTCACAATTCTGTTTAATCTTAATGAATCTGCAAATTCACTGGAAGGCAACCCTATTATCAGGATTGGCTTTAATTTCTAAAACAGCTCTATTTGTTAGTAATTTAAAATGTAATACATTGGAATTCTGACAGAAATGAATTTTATTTGCACTTTGATATTTGAATACATTAAAAACAAAAGAATCGATGCATATTTCTGAAAATAAAGTAGTATCACTTAGTTACCGCCTGAATCTTAACAATAAGAATGGCGAACTTATAGAAACCATTAATAAGGATAAACCTCTTGAGTTTATTTTCGGATCGGGTAATTTATTGCCGGAATTTGAAAATCAATTAAGAAGTTTACCGGTTGGAGAGCAGTTTGCTTTCATACTTACATCTGATAAAGCTTATGGTGCTATTCTGGAACAGGCAATTGTTGATGTTCCTGTAGCATCGTTTGAAGTAAATGGAAAAGTTGATGAATCTGTTGTTAAGCTTGGAGGAACAATTCCAATGAGAGACAACAATGGAAACAAGATGAATGGGGTAGTGACTGCTATAGACAATGAGCTTGTTACTATGGATTTCAATCATCCTCTTGCAGGCAAGGATCTTCATTTTGAGGGTGAGGTACTGGCTATACGAGATGCAACTGAAGAAGAACTACAACCCCAGTCAGCTGGCTGTGGTTGTGAAAGTGGTGGCTCCTGCCAGGATGGTAGTTGTGATGATGGTTGTGGTTGTGACTCTGGTGGAAACCATGATCATGGAGATGGGGGATGTGGATGCCATTAAGAAATGATTAATGATTATTGATTAATGATTATTAAGAGGGGAAAACCTTTCAGGGTGCGAACGAGTGAGTACCAGGAAGTGTTTGGTTTATAACCACTGTATGACCATTGTATGACTATCGCATGACTATCACATGACTATCACATGACTATTGAAAATTCTATGCAAACAATAAACAAAATCGCAAACATCATTTTAGTTTTATCCATAGTTCTGGTTTCATCATGTATTCGCCAGGAAACTAAAGATGACCCTGAATTCAGTATTTTATCTGAAGTAATAAACGATTTATCCGGCCCTTTTTATATCCCGGTGGAGGATTACCCAAGGGAAAGGAAGTCTTTACCAATTGGAATTTTTGATTCAGGCACTGGCGGACTTGCAGTACTGAATACAATTTATAAACTCGACAGTTATAACAATGATTCCCATAATGCAGGTACTGACGGTATCCTGGATTTCAGTTCAGAGCGATTTATCTATCTTGCCGATGAAGCCAATATGCCATACGGAAGATATGATTCGGAAGGGAAGGCTGATTTTTTAAGGGAACTGGTAATTAAGGATGTTAGGTTTCTTCTTGGCAATTCATATTATACCTCACCTGGAGATTCTGTTGCAAAAGACGATAAAGAAGCTGTTAAGGCTATTGTTATTGCCTGTAATACTGCTACTGCATACGGACTGGAAACAGTGCAGGAAGCGGTGGATTATTGGGGACTGGACATAAGAATTATGGGAATTATTGATGCGGGTTCCAAAGTAGTATTGGCAGGTTTGGAGGAACCCGATAATGTGATTATTGGAGTTTTAGCCACAGAAGGAACTTGTTCTTCAGAAGGTTACCCAAAGTCGATAAAAAGAAATTTTAACAGCCGGTATCCTGATGAAGAAATTGCAGTAGTTCAACAGGCAGGAATAGGCCTGGCAGGTGCAATTGATAGAGATCTTAATTATGTAAATCCTGAAGCATTCGGGCCCAGGGATAGTCAGGCCTATAAAGGACCCGATATTGGGCATCCGAGCTATCCGATAGACACCACACTCTGGGATGAATATAATTTTGAGGGTGGAAATAGCCTTATGACAGAATATGATGAAAAGGGTGAACTAATTCATGCTCAACTCAATTCGGTGAATAATTATATCAGGTATATGGTTACTCATATGCTTAA
>JAUVKW010000209.1 GCA_030596025.1 Bacteroidota bacterium
AAAACCACCATCCACCCCAATCAATAAAATCTCTCAAAGGTTCATAGACAGGAATTGTTTCAACTGCTGCCTGAGTTTCATTTTCAGGATATCTGTCAGCAGGAATTCCGTCATATAAAACATTGTCCAGATCAGTGCAGGAAGCCATAAAAGCAAGAATTGCGAAACTTATTAATATTTTCTTTTTCATCTTTATATAAATTTTTTACTGGTCAGATATCCCTACTTATTAAAATGTAACATTTAGTCCCATGGTGAAACTGCGAACTTTAGGATATGTATTGTATTGATCTAAACCAAAAGACAAACCATTATAAGAAATTTCCGGGTCTATTCCGGTGTAATTTGTAAGCGTTATGAGGTTATTTCCAACCACATAAACACGAAGCTTTTGAAGCCAGTCAAGATTGGCAATATCAAAATTATATCCTATAGTCACATTATCCAGTTTCATAAAGCTCCCATCCTCCAGGTAATATGAATTCACCTTTGGGAAATCAGTAACGCCTCGCTCTACCTCATCCAGAACTTCCGTAAGACCGTTAAGAGAAGGCAATACGGTAGGGTTGGAAAATACCATTCGGGTAACATTCAACACATCAGATCCTACCACTGCCCGTAAAGAAAAGCTGATATCAAAATTCTTATAAAGAGTAAAATAGTTTGACCATCCAATTTCAAAATCAGGGAGTGCATGTCCAACAACTCTTCTTTCTGCCTCATCAACATTTCTGGTTACTCCACCGGCTTCTGTATAGAACAGGAATTTACCATCGGAAGAAAGCCCGGCATATTCAGGCATATAAAAAGTTCCAAGTTCATAATCCTTTTCCACCAATTGAGTCCAGTTTTGATCTCCCACCAGGCCTCGTCCTGAAAGCCAGCCTTGCTTTTTAGCTGATTCATTCCATTTATAACCATCTCCTGATAATGAAACAACCTTTTGCGTATTTGTAGTAAAGACCATAGTTGATTTCCAATCAAAATTTCGTTCATTGAAAATAAATCCCTGTATAAAGGCTTCAAAGCCCTGGTTGCTGATCTTTCCTCCATTTGCCCAAGTAGTTAATGCAATGTTTGGCGGCATAGTCACTGGATAAGGAGCAATCAGGTCATAGGTGGTTTTGTTATAATATTCAAATGAACCAGACAACCTGTTTGAGAAAAAGCCAAAATCTATCCCAATATTAACTTCTGAATTTTCTTCCCATTTAAGATCAGGATTTTCATTCCAGCCAACTTTAAAAAGAATTGCATCTTCCCCCGTTTCAGGATTAATCGTTGGCCCTGACGGAACAACGGACACTACATCATGATAATTTCCAATTTCCTGGTTCCCCGAAAGTCCATAACTTACTCTTAATTTCAGTTGCTCCAAAACACCTACATTTTCAAGAAAAGACTCTTTCTTTAAATTCCAGGCTACAGAAGCGGAAGGAAACCATCCCCATTCGTTATTTACACCGAATCTTGATGAGCCATCCCTACGTACCGTAGCAGTAACATAATATCTTGAATCGTAGTTATAAACAGCCCGTCCAAAGAAAGATATAAGACGATTGGTCCCTTTATATGAACCAATATCTCCAACAACTACATTATTCAAAACACCCAGATTATGAGACATCACATAGTCGGAAAGTGGTTCTGTACCCTGGGCCCAAAGTCCGTCGTAGTTGTCTTCCTGGAATGAATACCCTCCCACTACGTTCAGGTTATGAACTTCATTTATAATAGTGTTGTAGGAAAGAGTGGTTTCCAGTATCTTTTGAGAAAAATTACCGTAACTCCTCCTTCCATATCCGGTAGATGTACTACCCCTTATATAACTAGGTTCGAAATAAAAAGATTCCGAATCGTCCCTGGTGTAAGCAAGGTTTACTCCTGCTGTTAAACCCTTGAAAATTTCAAGATCCATTCGCAGGTTCCCAAGAAAACGCTTGGCATCTCTTTCGTTCTGAATATCATTTGCCAGGGCCACCGGGTTATAATAGTTAAAGTCCCTCTGTATTTCATAGTAGGAACCATCTTCATTTTTCACAGGATCGGTTGGATTACGCTGGTATGCCTGGTACAAAATGTCATTGGAGCCACTGCCACTATACTGAATATAATCATTCTTTTCAAAGGTTCCGGCAATGGAAGCCTGAATTTGAAGCTTGTCATCAATTGCTTGCTGGCTCATATTGATCCTTCCCACTGTTCTTGCCTTTTCAGATCCAATAACAACCCCTTTAAAATCTACATGAGTTACAGAAACACGATAGGCTGAATTCTCCCCACCACCAGATGCGGCAAGGTTATAAGACTGGGATAAGCCAGTTCTGAAAATTTCATCCTGCCAGTCTGTATCGGCTCCCCCATCATTGAATGTAAGACTATTATCAATGGCGTATTGCTTTAATTCATCTGCACTCAACAGATCCAGCCTGTTAGCTACCTGATCAAGGGAAACATAAGTGTTAAATTCTACCATATTGGGTTTTTCAAAACTTCCCTTTTTAGTGGTAATCAGAATTACTCCGTTTGCCCCTCTTGATCCATAAATGGCTGTTGAGGAAGCATCTTTCAGAATATTGTAAGACTCAATATCTTCAGCGGCGATGGTTGTAGGATCAACACCGGGAACTCCATCTACAACGTAAAGAGGATCTGTACCGGAGAATAAACCTGAAGAACCACGGATCTTAACAGAAAAACCTGCATTGGGATCGCCACCTTTTTTAGTAACAGAAACTCCGGCAGATTTTCCCTGTAAACCCTGGATAGGATCAGTTAGTGCTCCTGTATTTAATTCATCGGCCTTAATATTAGCTACAGCTCCTGTTTTATCACTTTTCTTCTGAACTCCGTAGCCAATTGCAATCACTTCTCCAATTTCAAGATAAGATTCCTCTAGCTGAATGTTTATACTTGTTCTTCCCTCAACTGGCACTTCCACTGTGGCAAAACCTACATAGGAGAAAATCAATACAGAATTGGCATCCGCACCAATGGTAAATTCTCCATCAACGTTGGTAATCGTTCCTGTTGCCGTTCCTTTCAGCATAATGGTAACACCTGGCAGAGGCATGCCATCATTTTTGTCTGTAACTACCCCTGAAATACTTACCTGTGCATAGCCCTGCAGGACTGACACGAATAATAAAAGTGTAAAAAGCAGGGATTTGACCTTACTAAATCTTGTTCTCATATTATCTGAATTATGAATTTGTAACTTTTCTTTTGGGTAATAGGCTAAATGAATCTGAGGATAAAACCCAATAAATTAAGTTTAGGTAGTTTTAATTTCTACACAAATTTAAAGAGAATAAAGGTATTATCATGCTAATTTTCAATAATTTAACGCAAACGTCTCCGCAAACGTTTGAAATCAGGTTTTAAGCTGAAAAACAATTTTTTTTTAATATTTTTGTACACAAATCAGGTTTTATTTTTTTGAAAATCCTAATTGCTGAATTTTTTGTAATTTTATTATTTTGGAATTCTATGATTATCAATTCCAAAACCTGAAAAGCCAAAATGCATAAAGGACGTGTCACCATAAAAGATATTGCGAAGGAACTGGGGATATCTCCATCTACAGTTTCCAGGGCATTAAAAGATCACCCTGATATCAGTCCGGATACCAAAAAAGCTGTAAATGAACTGGCTGAAAAATTAAACTATACCCCGGATCCTATTGCTTTAAGTTTAAAAAGTCGCAAAAGTAAGATCATCGGAATCATTGTTCCTGAAATTGTTCACTATTTTTTCTCCACAGTCATACATGGAATCGAGGATCTTGCATATAAATCGGGCTACAATGTTATGGTATGTGAGTCAAATGAATCCTTTGAAAGAGAGGTCCAAAATGTAGACGCTTTGTTGTCCAGCAGGGTAGAAGGAATATTGGTTTCTACATCCAAAAGCACTCAAAATATAGATCATTTTAAGAAAATAATGGATGTGGGGGTTCCTCTTGTATTTTTTGACAGGATCTGCAAGGATATTAAAACAGATCGTGTAATTGTTGATGATGAAGAAGGTGCTTTTCAGGCCGTAAATCACATGATCAAGACAGGTTGCCAGAGGATTGTCCACTTGAGTGCTCCCGGGCATATGCTTATTTCACAAAACCGAAAACAAGGATATATCAGGGCTCTTGAAAGTAATCAAATGGAGGTGGACCCGGGCTTGATTGTGAAATGCGATTCCGTGGAAGATACCATCAAAATTATTCCCGGGTTTCTAAAGCAAACACCTCGCCCGGATGGCTTTTTTGCGGTAAATGATCTAACCGCAGCTGCGGCACTGAAAATTGTTAAAGAAAATGGTTTAAATGTTCCTGAAGACATCTCAATTGTTGGGTTTACAAATGGAATAATTTCAGATCTGACAGACCCTTCTTTAAGCACAGTTGAGCAGCATGGATATGAAATTGGCAAAGAAGCTGCACAATTATTAATTGATCGTCTTGAAAAAGAAGAAGAATATCCAGCAATTACCAGGGTAATTGAAACTAAATTTATTGTCAAAGGTTCCACACGGAAGTAAGCCGGCCAAATC
>JAUVKW010000112.1 GCA_030596025.1 Bacteroidota bacterium
CCTGTCGATAGGAAAGTCACCCTGAGCCTGTCGACCATTTTACGCAGTCCATCCTAACGAGTAAGCTTTTTGCGAAGCTTGTGTGAACGAAGTAAAATAGCATGAGGGTTGTATTTCAACCCGAATAACATTGGGTAGACGGAGGAAACAGATTACAGCTTACTTAATTAAACCACTATAAATTTCATGAATATGGAATTCACAATAAAATTTGCTGAAGAACAGGACACGGCAGTTATTTTCAATTTCATTAAGGAACTGGCAAAATATGAAAAACTGTTAAACGAGGTTTCTGCTAGCGAAGAAATGTTGAGAGAGCAATTATTTGAGAAAAAATATGCAGAAGTGTTGCTGGCCAGACTGGATGAAAAAGTCATCGGTTTTGCCCTGTTTTTTCATAATTTTTCCACTTTCATGGGAAGATCAGGTCTTTACCTGGAAGACCTGTTTGTTTTGGAGGCCTATCGGGGAAAAGGATATGGAAAAAGAATCCTTCAGTTCCTGGCAAAGCTGGCCCTGGAAAGGAACTGTGGCAGACTTGAATGGTCGGTACTCGATTGGAATCAGGAAGCTATTGATTTTTACGAATCACTGGGAGCCAGGATGATGAATGAATGGAAGGTATTTCGCCTGACTGGTGCTGAACTAAAACAGCTGGGAAACAACTAAAAAGAGTAAATGTGAAATTCTCATCAAATAATATTTCATCAGCTACATTTTCAGGATTGATTCTGATTTTTGTGGCTTTTACTTTGCTTACCTACTTTGTTTCCAACAATATATTTTTTTGGGATACGGTGCAACTCGCATCCAGGCATGCACATTTTTTTTATGAAAATAATTTCAGGGAAATCTTTCTTCCGGACGAAATTGACAGTGGTCATATCCCATCCTTTGGTATATACCTTGCTCTAGCCTGGAAGTTCTTTGGAAAGAGCCTGTTTGTAAGCCACTTTGCCATGCTACCATTCCTTTATGGCGTTATATTTCAGACATATTTACTGATTAAGAAATACTTCCCTCCACAGCTAGCCATTCCTGTACTGATCCTGGTTCTTGCAGACCCTACTTTCCTCAGTCAGTCTATCCTGGTATCTCCAGATATCCCTCTTATTTTCTTCTTTCTGCTTGGCCTGAATTCAGTTTTGAGCCAAAATAGAAAATTCATTTTCATATCTGTCCTGGGATTAATCCTGATAAGCAACAGGGGCGTTTTTCTCTCTGCAGCCATTTTTTTATTGGACATGATATTCAATATAAACTATGTTCAATTTAAGTTGTCACTTGTTCAAGTACTTAAGAGATGCCTCCTGTATTTACCTGCTTTTTTGATATTCATAGTATATAACCTGCTTCATTTTCAGGCTAAAGGGTGGATAGGATATCATGAGGATTCGCCCTGGGCACTGAGTTTTGCCCTGGTTGGATGGAAGGACTTATTTATTAACTGCGGGATTCTGGTGTGGCGTCTGATTGATTTCGGCAGGATATTCCTGTGGGTCATAGGCTTTCTGCTAATTGTGAGGTTTTACCGGGATAATTTAAAAGACCAAAATTTCAAGAAACTTGGGATTTTACTGATTTTATCCCTGCTTGTTCTTTCAATTCCCCTGCTTGCTTATAAAAGTCTTTCAGGACACAGATATTTAATGCCGGTTTACCTTATTTTTTCATTGTTAACCACCTACCTGATTTTCACAAAAATCAAATCTCAAAGATTGAAATATGCGCTTTATACTATTTCGCTGGTCGGACTTCTGACAGGCAACCTGTGGATATATCCTGAGAAAATTTCGCAGGGATGGGATTCAAGTCTTGCACATCTACCCTACTATGGTTTGCTTGATAAGATGCATGTTTACTTAGACCATGAGAATATTGAGATAAACCTGGTTGGCTGTACATTTCCTAACCTGGCAGAGCAGAGATATCTTAAGTTGAATGATGATCATCATTCCTTTCATCCAAAAAATCTGGGAACAGATCAATTTGTTTTATACTCAAATATTTATAATGATTTTGAAGACTATGAAATTGATGTTTTAAACTCTAATTTTATATTACGCAAGGAATTCAGGAAAAGGGGTGTTTTTATAAAGCTATTTGAGAAGAAAGCTAATGAGTAGATTAAACATCATGTCTAAATAAGGGGTGTATCTAAAGGAAATATATAGTCCCTACGGGACTCTTGAGTTTGGCATTTAACTAGATAAGCGATAAGATTTCTAAAAATAAATGGCGATTTCCCTTGAGTAATTGCCATTTTTGCATTAAGTTTGTAACTAGTCATATGACTAGTTATCATTAAATTTTATCATTATGGGTTATCCAACAAAAATTCAGTTGATTAAAAGAGCTAAGAGTGAACAGTGGTATATTAATTTTCCATCTGCTATTGCCAGGGCTATGGAGTTCCAGCGTGGTGAGATAGTAGAGTGGCTTATTGAAGACAAGCTAAAGATGACTCTTAAGCGAGATAGTTCTGCCTTGAGTTCCGAGAAAAAAAAACTTCAAACGGATCCTTGATTCAGGAATTCGATTTGCTTTTTGGTCGTTGTACTGAAGCGTTCAGCCATCCTAATATTTGGCAGAAAGCCCGGGAGTTAGCTTATGGAGCACTTACGTGCATGGGCAGGCACACTATTACTGGCATGCTCACAGCAAGTGGACAACAATTTATGGACTGGTCATCAGCTTATCGGGTATTCAGTCAACAAAGAGTTGATGTTTCAAAGCTTTTTGATATTGCTATAGAAAATGTATTGAATGAAACAGCATCCCATCAATCTATCGTTGCTCATATGGATGACACAATACTAAAAAAAACAGGTAGACATATTCCTGGTACAGCATGGAGAAGAGACCCATTAGGTCCTCCCTTCAGCACAAATTTTATTTGGGGACAACGCTTTTTGCAAATATCTATGGCTATTTCTGAACAAGATGGGAATACCCAGTCCAGGGCAATACCCATTGATTTTCATCATTGCCCAACAGCAAAAAAGCCAAAGAAATCAGATGATAAACAACAATGGAAACAATACAAGAAGCAACAACAATTGACTAAACTCAGCAGACAGGGAAGTCTGCGTATTAAGAAATTTAGAGATAAGCTAGATCAGCAAGGTGTTTATAAAAAGCAACTTACAATGAGTGTAGATGGAAGCTATACAAATTCAGAGGTATTAAAAAACTTACCTGACAGGGTTACTTTAATTGGGAGGATTAGAAAGGACACAAAGTTATATGCCCTGCCAGATGGGCAATCCGCTATAGGACGGAAGCGTGTATATGGTAATAGACTGCCAACCCCAGAACAAATAAGGCAATCAGATCAATATCCCTGGCAGGAAGTAGAAGCTTGGGCAGCAGGCAAAACACAGCCATTCAAGGTGAAAGTAATTAAAGTTGTCAGATGGCGCTCTGCTGGCAAAAAACATGATTTACAGTTGGTAGTAATTAAACCATTAGGTTATAGACTTAGTAAAAAGTCTAAAATACTTTATCGACAGCCAGCCTATTTGATTTGTACAGACCCTGAACTAGGTATTAAAAGGCTTTTGCAGTCCTATTTATGGCGTTGGGAAATAGAGGTGAACTTTAGGGAAGAAAAAACTTTAATGGGGTGTGGACAGGCTCAAGTAAGAAATCCTGAATCTGCAGTAAATGTCCCAGCATTTATTGCAGCTATATATGGCTTACTACACATTGCCAGCTACAAATCTGGTAAAACAACCAACTATAAAGCTTTGCCCAGACCCAAATGGTATCAGAAACCAAAAAACAAACGCGATTCAACGGGTGATTTAATCAATAATTTTCGAGCCCAATTATGGGCCAAGGCCATTGGGCTTAATTTCTCCAGCTTCGTGAACATGGAAAATAATATACGAAGCTGTAGAAATAGAGCTAAACCCAATACTTCCGCTATGTTTTACATGAGAAATTAGCCAAACTCAAGAGTCCCTACGGGACTGATAAAATATTTTTTAATTATGAGAAAAATATTCATCTGCATTAGTATCATTTTGTTCAGCACAATTTCCATACATTATTCCCAAATCAAGCTTCTATCCCACTTCGCAGCTCACAAATCCAAACTGGACAACTTACGCCATGGGTTGGTTTCAGCATGATTATAAGGGCAGAGCTACCTATTTTCATACAGGTAGCCTTAGCGGGCTTGTAGCTATTATAGCCATGGTTCCGGAAAACAATTTAAGGAAAATGAATTGGATCTTTCATTCACTTCTTCCATAAATGGAGTACTAAATCACTGGCATTATGATACCTTTGAGGTGAAATGGCCTGAGAAACATTTAAAAAGTAATCTGATAGTTTTTCAGCTAAATCAAAAAGGTGAAGTTTCAGGATTAACACTATACGGAACAACATTTGTTAAAATAAAATAAGATGGATAAAACACACATAAGCAATATGTTATTTAAAAAGCTCACAAAGCTTATTATTCTTATTATTCTTGTCAGCTCCTGTACTATAAAACAACAAGATGATAATTACGATTATCTGATTTATGGGGGAACAATTATTGATGGATCAGGAAAAAATGGATTTGATTCAGACATTTTGATCCTGGACGGAAAAATTGTCAAAATTGGAAAAATCAATCCGGATGAGATCGATGTAATTCATACTATGGATGCTTCAGGCATGATAGTAACACCAGGATTTATTGATAGTCATACTCATGGTGACCCAATTGCCACTCCTGAATTCAAGAATTTTATAGCTATGGGGGTAACCACTATTGTTCTTGGTCAGGATGGTGTCAGTCCGGCAAATATTTCTGAATGGATGACAGATGTGGAAGAAGCAAAGCCATCACTAAATGTGGCAACCTTAGTAGGTCATGGATCCATTCGCGATCAATCCGGAGTGAAAATCAACCCAAACCCCGATCCCTCCAGTCTGAATGAAATGGCCTGGTTGGTAGAGGAAGCAATGGATCTGGGTTGCTTTGGTTTGTCTACAGGACTTGAATACCAGCCCGGTTCCTTCTCTAATCTTGATGAGTTGGTTGCTATTGCAATTCCTGTTGCCAAAAGAAAAGGGATTATACATAGTCATGTTCGCAGCGAGGATAATAATAAAATATCGGAATCTATAGCTGAATTATTGCAACAGGGAAAAGGAAGTGGAAGCGCAGTACAGGTATCGCATATGAAAATTGTATACGGAAAAGGAAGAGAGCAGGCTGAACAAATCCTTCAACAAATGGAAAAAGCACGAAAATCAGGAACCAGGGTTACTGGCGATATATATCCTTACACAGCAAGTTATACCGGAATAGGGATTGTTTTTCCATCCTGGGCAAAACCACCAAATGATTATAAAGAAGTGGTAAAACAGAAACGTGAAGAACTGGCCGAATACCTTCGGGAGCGGATTACTCTCAGAAATGGACCTGAAGCTACTTTGTTTGGAACCCAGCCCTGGGCCGGAAAAACTCTGGCGCAGGTAGCCCTCGAAATGAACAAACCCTTCGAAGATGTTCTTATTGACGATATTGGCCCCAATGGTGCCAGTGCTGCATATTTTGTTATGGACCAGGAATTACAGGACAGATTGTTGATAGATCCTTATGTAATGATAAGCACTGATGGCTCGCCAACCATGCAGCACCCCAGAGGTTATGGCTCTTTTGCCAAAGTAATAAGATATTATGTGCGTGAGAAACAAGCTCTCAGCCTTGAACAGGCTATTCATAAAATGACCGGTTTACCAGCCCGCACTCTGGGACTAACAAAACAGAAAAGAGGCCTGATAAAAACGGGCTTTGCTGCAGATATCCTGGTTTTTGATCCGGAGAAAGTTCAGGATAAAGCCGATTACGAAAACCCACATCTCTTATCAGAGGGGTTTGATTTTGTGATGGTTAATGGGAGTGTAGTGCGCAAGACAGGTGAATTCACTGGTAAACGTGGCGGACAGATGCTCAGAAAATGAAATAATAGCTCTTTGCTTACTACCTCCGGGATTTAATAATTAGTATTTTTATCATCCTGTTTTCAACTTATTTAAATCAATATGAAACAACCCATGCAATACAGGTATGGACTCCTGTTTTTTCTAACTTTCTCTATACCTGTAATTGCTCAAACTACAGATGACCCTGCAATTGAGAAACAAAAATTATTCCAGGCATTTCAGTATCGGAATGTTGGACCTACCCGCGGAGGTAGAGTAACCACAGTGGAAGGTGTTGCTTCTATTCCGGGAACTTATTATATGGGGAGCACTGGCGGGGGAGTCTGGAAAACTGAAGATTATGGGATTACCTGGGAAAACATATCTGACGGATATTTTTCTACTCCATCCATAGGGGCTATCCGGGTGGTTCCTTCAAATCCTGAAACTGTATACGTTGGCACAGGATCTGACGGATTAAGATCGAACGTAATTACAGGAAAGGGAGTTTATAAATCAGAAGACAGTGGGAAGTCATGGAAGCATACAGGCCTGGGAAAAGTGGGACAGATTGGTGCTCTTGAGATACATCCTGATAAACCCGATATAGTTTTTGTAGCCGCAATCGGACAGGCATTTCAACCCAATAAGGAACGTGGTATTTACAGAACCCTGAATGGAGGAAAAGATTGGCAACAGGTATTTTACCTGGCTGATACCATTGGTGCTGTGGATATTGAATTTGCTCCTTCCAATCCGGAAATTATGTATGCAAGTATGTGGCGTACAGAACGAAAGCCCTGGACAATTATATCTGGTGGTGACAAAACCGGTGGTATTTATAAATCTGAAGATGGAGGTGGTAGCTGGTCAAAATTAAACCAGGGCCTGCCGAAGGGATTGATCGGTAAAATTGACCTTGCAGTGTCTCCTGCTGATCCCCAAAAGCTATATGCCCTGGTTGAAGCACCTGAAGGGGAAGGAGGGTTGTATAAAAGTAATGATATGGGTGAATCATTCGAATTGATTAGCACAAATCCGAACATAATAAATCGACCTTTTTATTATTGCAATATTGAAGCCAACCCACTCAATGCAAACTCTCTGTATGTAATGGCCGGAAGGTTTTTACATTCTACTGATGGAGGCTTGAGTTGGAAAAATTTGCGTCCTCCTCATGGAGACAACCATGACATTTGGATAAACCCAAATGATACCCTTGAGTTTATTCAATCTAACGACGGGGGGGCAAATATCACTCAAAATGGAGGACTATCGTGGTCCACACAGCATAACCAGCCCACTGCCGAATTGTACCAGGTGGAGGTAGATGATCAATATCCATACTGGTTATATGCAGGGCAGCAGGATAACAGTACTATTGCTGTTCCAAGCCTGCCTCCTTATAATGCTCCCTCTGGTGCTTCCGGGTTCTGGCTTTCAGTAGGCGGTTGCGAAACCGGACCTGCAGTTCCCAAGCCCGGGAATTCTGATATCATTTATTCAAATTGCAAGGGTAGGTTTGGTGTATATAATAAACAAACAGGGCAGGAAAAACAGTATTATGTCGGGGCTACAAACATATACAGCCATAACCCCAAAGATCTTAAATACAGATTTCAAAGGGTTTCCCCTATCCACGTTTCAATACACAATTCTGATGTAGTATATCATGCCTCTCAATATCTTCATAAAACAACTGATGATGGCATAACATGGGAGGTTATTTCGCCAGACCTTACAGCTTTTGAACCTGATAAACAGGTAAATTCAGGAAGCCCCATCACCAGAGATATTACAGGAGAAGAATACTATAGTACCATTTATTCAATTCGGGAATCAATCCTCAGGGAAGGTCTTATCTGGGTAGGTTCAAATGATGGTCCCATCCATGTAACAAAAAATGGCGGTACTGACTGGGAAGATGTAAGTCCTGAAGATCTCCCCAAAGGAGGCAGGGTAGATTGTGTAGAACCTTCTCCTCATAAAGAAGGAAAAGCATATATTGCAGTTTTACGCTACCAACTTGGAGACTGGCATCCTTATATTTATAAAACCGGGGATTATGGAAAAAGTTGGAAACTGCTTACTACAGGAACAAATGGTATCCCTGCAGATTATCCAACCAGGGTGGTTAGGGAAGATCCAAATAAAGAGGGCTTGCTTTATGCAGGCACTGAATTTGGAGTCTTCATTTCTTTCGATGATGGTCTCAACTGGGTTCCCTTCCAGCAAAATTTGCCTATTACCCCGGTAACGGATATAAAAATCTTCCGGAATAACCTGGTTCTTTCTACTATGGGACGTTCATTCTGGATCTTGGATAATATTACAGCATTACATGATCTTAAAAAACCTGAAAATAATGAGGAGGTGGTTCTTTTTAAACCATTGGATACATATCGATTTAGGTATAGAGGTACAGGAAACAATTCAGTTCCTGAATACCCATCTCCTTCTGTCATAATTGACTATTACCTGAAAGAAAAATCTGATCAAATCATTAAACTTGAAATCCTGAACAAAGATCAAAAAGTTATACGCACTTATTTGAGTAAACAGAAAGCAGAAACCAGTGAAGAAAATGAGATGATGGCTTATTATCGAAGGAATATGGGTAGTACAAAACTGGCAAATATTGCCGGAACCAATCGTTTTCGTTGGGATATGAGGCATCATGGACCCTGGGATAAGAGTGAAAGAAGAAGATCTTCGGGAGGACCGGATGCTTCACCAGGTACTTACCAGGTACGATTAAACCTGAACGGGAAAAGCTATGTTCAGAGTTTTGAATTAATGATGGACCCAAGGCTGGAAGAAACCGGGATTTGCCTGGATGACCTACTCCTAAAGGAAGAGCTGGCCCTTCAAATAAGGGATTTGGAAAGTTTAGCAAAAAAATCTGCTTCTCTGATAAATGAAAGAAGGGAGGAGCTGAAAAATCTGATCGGAGAGAATAACAAAAAGAAGAAGAAATTCATAGCTGAGGATGATATTCTCGCAAAGATTCAGTCTGAGTTTGTTACAGCTAAGGGATCATATATGACCCCAATGCTCCTGGATCAAATATCCTACCTGTCGTCTATGTTATCAAGAGCCGATCAAATACCTGGTAATGATGCTTATGAGAGATATACTGAATTGAAGAAACACTATAAAAAAATTACTTCTTCCAAAATATTTAAAGATCTTTCGGATTAATTACCTATTTCTAAACTTTAAAAAATATGCGTTTCAAACTTGTTCAATCTGTTTACCTGGCTATCAGCCTCACACTTCTTTTCACTTCTTGCGATAGCAATAAGCAAGAAACTAAAATTCTCGAAGGACTGGAGTCCAATGTTGAGGTAATCCGCGACCAATATGGTATCAACCATATCTATGCAGAAAACCAGAAAGACCTGTTTTTCGCTCAGGGTTATTGTGCAGCCAGCGACAGGCTTTTCCAATTTGAAGTATGGAGAAGACAGGCTACAGGTACGGTAGCTGAAATATTAGGAGAAAGAGAATTAAAAAGAGATGTTGGTACCAGGCTTTTTCAATTCAGGGGAGATATCAGCCAGGAGCTTAATCATTATCATCCGGATGGAAAAGAAATTATAAATGCCTACGTAGAAGGAGTTAATGCCTATATCAGTGAAGTTTTAGAAAATCCTGATCTGCTTCCGTTTGAATTTCAATTGCTGGGCCTGGAGCCGGGGTTCTGGACTCCTGAAATTGTAATTTCCAGGCACCAGGGTTTGCTAGGGAACATTAGTCAGGAGCTTGAAATAGGAATGGCAGTTGCGAAAGTGGGTGCAGAAAAATTAAAGGAGCTGGTATGGCTACATCCAAAAGATCCGGATATTACACTTGATCCTGCTATACGTGGAGATCTCCTGAATGAAAAAGTCCTGGAACTCTATAAGGCATACAGGAAGCCTGTAAGATTTTTACCGGAAGACCTTACAGAACCTGAAAATGGAACTGCCATGAATTTTAATCCCGGGGATTACGAAAATGTGATTGCAAGAAACAAAACCGACTGGATTTCCATAGGAAGTAATAACTGGCTGGTGGGACCCGAACTTACAGAAAATGGAGCAACTATTATGGCAAATGATCCACACAGAACCCTGGCAGTTCCATCATTGAGATATATGGCCCACCTGGTAGCTCCAGGATGGAATGTTATTGGAGGTGGAGAGCCCGAGATTCCAGGCATTTCAATTGGACATAACGAATATGGGACATGGGGATTAACCGTGTTCAGAACGGATGGAGAAGACATGTATGTATATGATCTTAACCCAAAAAACCTGAATCAGTACAATTACCAGGGTAAATGGGAACAAATGACAATAATTGAAGAAACAATTAAGGTAAAAGACAAGAAAGATGTACATGTAGAATTGAAATATACAAGGCACGGTCCGGTAAGTTATATTGACTCTGTACATTTTAAAGCCTATGCCGTAAGATGTGCCTGGCTGGAACCTGGAGGATCTCCTTACCTTGCATCCCTGAGAATGGATCAGGCAAAGACATGGGAGGAGTTCAGGGAAGCGTGCAGTTACAGCAATATCCCCGGAGAAAATATGATATGGACAGACAAACTTGGGAATATTGGATGGCAGGCAGT
>JAUVKW010000037.1 GCA_030596025.1 Bacteroidota bacterium
TGAACATGTTGCTCAACAATATGATCGCCCGATAACCAGGTCCAGTTCACCCAGTTGCGAATCATCCATTCCATATCTGACCAGCCTTCCTGTTTATTCCTGTGCCAGAGTTTACCTCCATTCCAGTAACAGGTAGCAGAAACAATATCTCCAATACCACCATTTATAATTTGCTCGTAGGTTTTAAGGTAATCTCTTTGGTGGCGGCGTTGAGTTCCCGCTACAATACATAAACCTGCAGCTTCAGCTTTTTTGCCTGTGGCCATAATTGACCTGGCTCCTGCCGGATCAACAGCAACAGGTTTTTCCATAAATACATGCTTCCTGGCTTGAATAGCTGCTTCTAAATGATCAGGCCTGAACGCCGGGGGTGTTGCTAAAATAATCACATCAACTCCTGATTCAATTACCTTTTCGTATGCATCAAAACCAACGAAACAATTTTCAGCTGCTATGTTGTTACCATTTTTATCTTTCAGCTTTTCCTTTGCTTTTTCTATACGATCCTGAAAAACATCACCAAGAGCAGTAATCTGAAGATTTGGCCCGGCATCTAAGAAATTTATTGCAGCACCCGTGCCTCGGCCTCCACAGCCAATAAGTCCGGCCTTTAAGATCGGACCATCCGGTGCTGTATCAGGAGGAACCGGTATAATAATCTTTTTTGCCTTACTGTCACAGGCAGTAATAATTCCCTGAACACCCAATGCACCTACTGCACCCACAACAACTGCATTGCCAAGGAATTTTCTTCTTGATAAATTACCTTCTTGATTTTCCATTTAATTAAAGTATAAGAGTTTTGGATAATAAGTAAATTTTTATTCCAGATCTGAATTCAAAATAATTATATCAGGTTCGCATACAACTCTGAATCCAACAAAGTCGCAATCTGAGTACCACCAGACACTTTTTGGTATTTGTGGATCAGTGAGTAACCATTTATCGGTTTCTGTGTGGGTCCTGGCAGCAGATCTGATGCTTCTTGCTTCACTTTTAAAAGAGCCACCTCTAATTACAAATTCTTCCCCATTAACAGGGCCTCTCGGGTTTGTCAGTTCTTTATCTGAGAATTGGGCATAAGTTTCAGGTGAATACCAGTCAGAACAAAATTCGCTGACATTACCCAGCATATTTATAAGGCCAAATGGATTTTCTTCCATCTCCTTTGGCTCCTCTGTTTTTCCTTGTGCGTTCCCGGCGTATATTACATAATTATCCACACCCGGATTTCCTTTATTGAACAAACGTGAAAAAATGTTCTTCCCCTCGAAATGCCCTGGCTCAATATTGAAGAAGTTTACACTTTCTGTACCTCCCCGGCAGGCATACTCCCATTCAGATTCGGTTGGTAAGCGATATTTTTTTTCTGTGATAAGAGACAACCATTGACAATAAACTTCAGCAGCATGATGGGTCATTGTAATAGCCGGCCTGCCACCCATTCCCCAGCCCTGGTCAGGAGGTCCATAAGGAGGAGTTGCACCTGTTATTGCATCTGCCTTTTCTGCAATTGAAGTGGGTTTAGTTATTTCTGACAATCTACCCTCAGAAGCTGTTTGATTGTAAAATGCAATGTACTCATCCCATGTAACTTCAATCTTACCCATGAAAAACGATGTAATATGAATCTGTTTTGCCGGGCCTTCATCAGATTGCCGATATTTCTCATCCTCGGGACTACCCATCATAAAGCTTCCTCCCTCAATTGCTACCATATCAAACTTTACGCTTGTTCCCGGAATAAATTCCGTATAATTATTAAATGTGGTGACCTCTGCCGGTTTATGAAAAACTTCAGATTCTACAGGAGCTTCTCCAAAGGAAATGTTTTCTGAATTGCTGGTTTCTCCGGAATAATGTCCAACATTCAGATGACAGTTTATACAATGTATCTGGTCAGGAATCTGAGTATAATAAAGATGTGCCTCACTTCCTTTTTTTGATAAGTCAAGAGGAAAAAGATTCATATGACATTCTATACACGATTCTTTAAATGTAAATTTTATGGCATGCTCAAGTTTTGATTTTTCTTCCCAGTTTATTTTTGAGCTATCTTTAAAATACTCTCCATATATATCTTTTATTCCAAATGTAATTTTCTTCCTTAAGTATTTAATTCCATTTGGGGGAAGGTGGCATTCAACACATTTTACAGCAATACCGGACTGATTATCATAATGAGTTGAAAGCTTCCACGATGAGATGGCATGTGGGTGGCTATGGCACGAGGAGCAGTACTGGTTGCTTGAAGTTGCAACAATAGCCCTGTTAGTTCCCAGAAATATGAGAAATCCTATAATAATACCAGAAAGAAATATATATTTCCACCGGCTTCTTTTTTTATAACTCTCAGTTTTTTTCTTCATTCAATACCTTGACCTCCAAAAATAGCTGACAAGACAATGCTTTAAATGGAACAAAAAAGGCTTGCCATTAATCCTTAATATAGCTATGTAATTTTCAAATCAGACATGATGAAATTTCAAAGCCAAAAACAATTATTTTATCATATCAAAGATACATGAACACTTGTTTTTTACAAGCCATTCATACGATATAATATAGATATATTATGTACGTTAATCAGCAATCCCAATTCATGAAAAAAAATATACAATAAGAGTTCTTTTTTTAAAAAAAATAATACCTTTGCAACCCAATTTGGGAATTTATGCATTAAATTATTGTCTATATGCCTACAATACAGCAGTTAGTAAGAAAAGGACGCAAGAAAATTGTAGATAAAAGTAAAGCGCCTGCTCTTGATTCATGTCCCCAGAGAAGAGGGGTTTGTGTTCGTGTTTATACAACTACTCCTAAAAAGCCTAACTCTGCAATGAGAAAGGTTGCCAGGGTACGTCTTACAAATGGGAAAGAAGTGAACGCATATATCCCTGGTGAAGGCCATAATTTGCAGGAACACTCAATTGTACTGATCCGTGGTGGAAGGGTAAAAGATTTGCCTGGAGTTAGATACCATTTGATCAGGGGAGCTCTGGATACTGAAGGAGTGACAGGGAGAACCCAAAGGAGATCGAAATACGGTACCAAGAGGCCAAAGAAATAAGTTATAGGATAATTCAAGAATATTAAGAAATGAGAAAGACTAAGCCTAAAGTAAGGAGACTGCTTCCGGATCCAAAATATAAGGATACTATGGTGACAATGTTTGTCAACAATCTTATGATGGGAGGAAAGAAGAATCTTTCGTTTAAAGTTTTCTATGATTCAATGGCAATTGTAGAGAGTAAAATGAAGGAAGAAGATAAATCTGCTCTTGAGATTTGGAAAAAGGCTTTAGAGAACATCACTCCTGGTGTTGAGGTAAAAAGCAGGCGTGTGGGTGGTGCTACCTTCCAGGTGCCAAGAGAGATCAGACCGGAGAGGAAGGTTTCTATTAGTATGAAGAATATGATATTGTACTCCAGGAAGAGGAGTGGAAAAAGTATGAGTGACAAGCTTGCCTCAGAAATTATGGCGGCTTATAAAGAAGAAGGCGGAGCCTTTAAGAAAAAAGAAGAAACCCACAGAATGGCAGAAGCCAACAAGGCATTTGCGCATTTCAGGTTTTAATTGATATAGAGAACAGAGTTGTTGATGAGCGAAAATTTAAAAAATACCAGGAATATTGGGATCATGGCCCACATCGATGCCGGTAAAACTACAACTACCGAAAGGATATTGTATTATACCGGCCGCACCCATCGTATTGGCGAGGTGCATGATGGAGCTGCCCAGATGGACTGGATGGTGCAGGAGCAGGAAAGAGGAATCACCATTACTTCAGCCGCAACAACAACCTTTTGGAAATACAACAATCAGGATTATAAAATCAATATTATTGATACTCCGGGACATGTTGACTTTACTGTTGAGGTAGAAAGGTCTTTGAGGGTTCTGGATGGTGCTGTAGCAGTTTTTTGTGCTGTTGGTGGTGTGGAGCCTCAATCAGAAACCGTTTGGAGGCAAGCTGACAAGTATAATGTGCCAAGGATTGCTTTTGTAAACAAAATGGACCGGGTAGGTGCAGATTTCTTTTCAGTTGTACAGCAGATAAAAGAAAAACTGGGCTCTAACCCTATACCCGTACAAATACCAATTGGATCGGAAGAAGATTTTAAGGGCGTTATAGACCTTGTATATAATAAAGCGGTGGTGTGGAGAGAAGATGAGAAAATGGGAACCGTTTACGACATGCTTGAAATTCCGGAGGAGTTAAAGGCTGATGCAGAAGAGTGGAGAGAGAAGCTTGTGGAAGCTGTAGCAGTATCAGATGATTCTTTACTGGAAAGATATTTTGAAGATCCGGAATCGATTACTCCCGAGGAAATAATTGCGGTAATACGTAAATCTACTCTGGAGATGTCAATTGTACCGGTTATGTGTGGCTCCGCTTTTAAAAATAAAGGTGTTCAAAGATTACTGGATGCAATTGTCGCATTACTCCCAAGCCCTCTTGATCTTGGCGGAGTAAAGGGAACAAACCCACTGCATGGGAATGCAGAAGTGAGCAGGAATCCAGATTCAAATGAGCCTCTTGCTGCCCTTGCATTTAAAATAGCAACCGATCCCTTTGTTGGAAGACTGGTTTTTCTGAGAGTTTATTCCGGAATATTGGAATCGGGTTCAACGGTTCTGAATGCAAGAACAGGCAAAAAGGGACGAATCAATCGTTTATACCAGATGCATGCCAACAAACAAAATCCTAAGGATATCATCGAAGCGGGAGATATTTGTGCAGCTGTTGGCCTGAAAGATTTAAAAACAGGAGATACAATTTGTGATGTAAAGAAACCTATTTCACTTGAGTCAATGGACTTCCCCGATCCGGTTATAGGAATTGCCATTGAGCCAAAATCACAACAAGATATAGAAAAACTGGGTGTTGCACTTTCAAAGCTTTCTGAAGAAGATCCTACATTCCAGGTAAAAACAGATGAGAATACCGGACAAACCTTAATTAATGGTATGGGTGAACTTCACCTTGAGATCCTGATCGACCGCATTAAAAGGGAATTTAACGTTGAGTGTAATCAGGGAACTCCACAGGTGGCATATAAGGAGGCACTTACAAAAACCATTAAGCACCGTGAAGTGTTTAAAAAGCAGACTGGAGGAAGAGGGAAATTCGCTGATATTGTTGTCGAGATTGGCCCGGCTGATGAAGGAGTAACTGGTTTGCAGTTTGTTGATAAGGTAAAAGGAGGAAATGTCCCAAGAGAGTTTATTCCAGCTGTAGAAAAAGGATTTAAAATAGCCATGAGCAATGGCCCGCTTGCCGGATACCCGCTTGATAATATGAAGGTAGTTTTACTTGACGGGTCTTATCATCCGGTTGATTCCGATAGTTTGTCTTTTGAACTGGCAGCGAAATCTGCCTTCCGGGGAGCAGCATCAAAGGGGATTCCAATTCTCCTGGAACCAATTATGTCTGCCGAGGTTGTAACCCCTGAAGAATATATGGGTGATGTGATTTCAGATTTTAACAAACGCCGCGGACAGGTTGAAGGCATGCTTTCAAAGATGGGTGCACGCGTAATTGTTGCAAAAGTACCTCTGGCTGAAAAATTTGGCTACGTTACCGTCTTAAGAACTTTAACATCAGGAAGAGCCACCTCCACCATGGAGTTTTCTAAATATGATGAGGTGCCATCCGAAATTGCAAAGGCAATAATTGAGAAAGCAAAAGGGATTGTACAACGCGTTTAAACGAATATGATAATTTAATATAGTATGAGCCAGAAAATCAGAATTAAATTGAAATCCTACGATCATAATCTTGTAGATAAATCTGCAGAGAAGATTGTTAAAACAGTGAAAAGTACCGGTGCTGTAATAAGTGGTCCTATACCATTGCCAACACACAAAAGGATTTTTACTGTGCTTCGTTCTCCCTTTGTAAATAAGAAGTCAAGAGAACAGTTTATGGTGGCTTCATATAAGAGATTGCTGGATATTTATAGCTCCACACCCAAAACAATTGATGCTTTAATGAAGCTGGAGTTGCCGAGTGGCGTGGAAGTTGAAATAAAAGTTTAATTACAGAAAAAGAAGAAAAATGCAGGGATTAATAGGTAAAAAGGTTGGGATGACCTCCGTATTTAACGAAGAAGGGAAAAGTATTCCTTGTACAGTTATTGAGGCAGGTCCTTGTGCTGTTACCCAGATAAAAACAAAAGAGGTTGATGGCTATGATGCCGTTCAGCTTGGTTTCGATGAAAAGAAAGAAAAGAGGACTACCAAAGCTATAGCAGGTCATTTTAAGAAAGCCAGCACCACACCAAAGAAAAAGCTGGTGGAATTTTCCGGGTTTGGCGATTCTGTGAATCTGGGAGATATTCTAACCGTGGATTTATTTAACGATGATACCTGGCTTGATGTTAGGGGAATTGCCAAAGGGAAAGGTTTTCAAGGGGTTGTAAAAAGACATGGCTTCCATGGTGTGGGCGATGCAACTCATGGGCAGCATAACAGACTTAGGGCTCCGGGATCACTGGGTGCATCCTCTTATCCTTCAAGAGTGTTTAAAGGCATGCGGATGGCAGGTCGTACTGGCGGAAACCAGGTAATGGCAATCAGTCTTCGTGTTATGAAACTAATCCCTGAAGAAAATTTATTATTAGTTAAAGGATCGGTTCCCGGTCCCAATGGTTCATATGTAATAATTACCAAGTAATGAAGTTATCAGTTTTAAATATTGAGGGCAAAGACACCGGTAAAAAGGCTGAACTGAATCAGGAAGTTTTCGGTATTGAGCCAAATGATCACGCCATCTACCTGGATATTAAACAGTATACGGCAAACAAACGCCAGGGAACTCATAAGACAAAGGAGAGAGGCGAAGTACGTGCCAGTACCAGGAAGATAAAAAAGCAAAAAGGCACAGGTACAGCCAGGGCTGGAGCTATTTCAAATCCACTGTTCAGAGGTGGTGGAAGAACTTTTGGACCACGTCCAAGAAGCTATGACACAAAGCTGAATAAGAAATTGAAGCAGTTGGCCAGGAAATCAGCACTTTCATATAAAGCTAAGACAAAAAGTATTATAATCATTGAAGATTTCTTGATGGAAGCTCCGAAAACTAATGAGTTTGAGCGTATTAGCTCAAATTTAAAAGTTCAGGATAAAAAGTCAGTTTTTGTTTTTAATGAAACGAATAAAAACATATATTTGTCTTCTCGAAATTTGAAGACCGTTAAGGTAGTAACAGCCTCAGATTTAAGCACATACGATATTGTGAATGCCTCTTCTTTGGTGCTTTCAGAAAGTTCAATAGAGGTGATTAATCAAATACTTGGGAATTAAGAAAAATTTTAAAGCATGGATATTTTGCTTAAGCCAATAGTAACAGAAAAAATGACAGCTCAGGGGGAAGCCCTGAACCGTTATGGATTTAGAGTGGCTAAAAAGGCTAATAAGATACAGATTAAAAAGGCTGTGGAAGAGATGTATGATGTAACCGTTGCATCGGTAAATACCATGCATTATGCAGGGAAACGAAAGTCTAGAAATACGCGTAGTGGGATGACAGTTGGGAAAACCAGCTCCTTTAAAAAGGCAATTATAACCCTGGCTGAAGGAGATACAATTGATTTCTACAGCAATATTTAAATGAGTTATGGCAGTAAGAAAATTTAAACCGGTAACACCAGGTCAGAGACAAAAGGTAGCAGGAACTTTTGAGGATATTACCTCATCAACTCCTGAGAAGTCTTTGCTTCGCCCCATTAAGAGATCGGGAGGGCGAAACAATAGCGGGAAAATGACTATGAGATATCTTGGGGGAGGACATAAGAAAAGATATCGCGTAATAGATTTCCAAAGGAACAAGGATGGAATTCCTGGCAGGGTAAAAAGTGTTGAGTATGATCCGAATCGCACAGCCAGGATAGCTTTGCTTTTCTACGAGGATGGTGAAAAAAGGTATATCCTTGCACCGAATGGTTTAAAAGTCGGACAAATTGTTCAATCAGGGAAAGGAATTAGCCCCGAAGTTGGGAATACTTTGTATTTGTCAGAAATACCTTTGGGTACCATAATTCATAATATTGAACTACAACCCGGGAAAGGTGGTGCAATGGCTCGTAGTGCCGGAGCATACGCCCAGCTTACCAGCCGTGATAAGAAGTATGCTATTTTGAAGCTGCCTTCCGGTGAATCCAGAATGGTGTTGGTTACATGCCGTGCAACAATTGGAACTATTTCTAATTCAGACCATGGACTTGAGCGCTCTGGAAAAGCAGGAAGATCCAGATGGCAGGGAAGAAGACCAAGGGTTAGAGGAGTTGCTATGAATCCAGTGGATCATCCAATGGGTGGTGGTGAAGGAAGGTCTTCAGGGGGACATCCGAGATCAAGAAATGGCATGCCGGCAAAAGGTTTTAAGACACGTTCCAAAAAGAAATATTCTGATAGGTATATTGTTGAAAAACGAAAGCGTTAATTTTTGAAAATTATTAGATAAGATGAGCAGATCACTAAAAAAAGGCCCCTTTATAGAGTTTAAGCTTGAAAAAAGAGTTCTTATTATGAATGATTCGGGCAAAAAAGCCGTGATCAAAACCTGGTCCAGAAGATCTATGATCTCTCCTGATTTTGTCGGTCACACTATTGCAGTGCACAATGGGAACAAATTTATTCCTGTTTATATTACTGAAAATATGGTTGGTCATAAATTAGGGGAATTTGCTCCTACCCGTATCTTCAGGGGTCACGGAGGAAAAGCCAGGTAGTTTGATATTTTGCTGAAAATTTAATGATTATGGGTGCAAAAAAAAGAAATAGAGCAATAGAAATGAAGGAGGAAAAAAAGGGACAGTATTATGCGGTTCTGAATGATTGTCCCACTTCACCACGAAAAATGAGACTTGTTATAGATTTAATTCGTGGACAGGAGGTTAATAAAGCTCTTGATATATTAAAGTATAATAGCAAGGAGGCGTCAGGACGAGTGGAAAAACTTCTTCTGTCTGCCATTTCCAATTGGCAAAACAAAAATGAAGGAGTGAGGATTGAAGATAGCCAGCTTTATGTTAAAGCTGCTTTTGTAGATCAGGGCCGGACATTAAAGAGATTGCGTCCCGCCCCACAGGGCAGGGCCCACAGGATTAGAAAAAGATCAAATCATGTTACCCTGGTATTGGATAGTTTAAATAAAATAGAAGCAGTGCCTGCTGACAGGCAGGAAGAACCTTCAACAAAATAAGATAAATGGGACAGAAAGTTAATCCGATTTCAAATCGTTTAGGAATCATCAGAGGATGGGATTCAAACTGGTATGGGGGTAAGAATTATGCTGAGAAGCTGATTGAGGACGATAAAATTAGAAAATACCTGAATGCCCGTTTGGCAAAAGCCAGTGTTTCTAAGATAATTATTGAAAGAACCCTGAAGTTGATCACTGTTACAGTGAACACTGCCAGACCTGGAATTATTATAGGAAAAGGTGGGCAGGAAGTTGACAAGTTAAAGGAAGAATTGAAGAAGCTCACTAAGAAAGAGGTACAAATAAACATATTTGAAGTTAGAAGGCCTGAGCTGGATGCAACAATTGTAGCAAATAATATTGCTCGTCAAATTGAAGGGAAAATTTCTTACAGGAGAGCAATAAAAATGACGATTGCCTCAACAATGAGGATGGGAGCACAGGGGATAAAAGTTCAAATTTCAGGTCGTTTAGGTGGAGCTGAAATGGCTCGCTCTGAAATGTATAAGGAAGGTCGTATCCCTTTGCATACTTTGCGTGCTGATATTGATTTTTCTAAGGCTGAAGCCCTTACAAAAGTTGGACTGATTGGCTTGAAGGTCTGGATTTGTAATGGAGAGATTTATGGTAAAAGAGATCTTTCTCCGAATATTGCAGCGAAACAGCCAAAATCAAAAGGATTCAACCGGAGAAATAGATAAGGACAGCCCATAGCAAATTGGGAAACAAAAATAATAGCGAAGAAAGATGTTACAACCGAAAAAGACTAAATACAGAAGGCGCCAGAAGGGTAGAATGAAAGGGAATGCGCATAGAGGGAATCAACTGGCTTTTGGTTCTTTTGGGATTAAATCCATGGAGGAAGCATGGATTACCGGAAGACAGATTGAAGCTGCCCGTCAGGCGGTAACAAGGCATATGAAAAGGGAAGGACAGATATGGATTAGAATATTCCCGGATAAGCCCATAACTAAAAAGCCTGCAGAGGTGAGAATGGGTAAAGGAAAGGGATCACCCGAGGGATTTGTGGCTCCAATTACTCCAGGCAGAATTATTCTTGAGGCTGAGGGTGTACCTTATGAATTGGCCAAGGAAGCACTTCGCCTGGCAGCACAAAAACTTCCGGTTACTACAAAATTTGTAGTAAGGCATGATTTTGAAAATTAATGAAGCAAAACTGTTATGAAGAGTAGTGAATTAAAAGAGCTTTCGCTTAAGGAACTGAAGGAAAGAATTGACAATGAGAGAAATTTTCTTGCAAAACTAAAATTAAATCATGCCATTTCTCCTCTGGATAATCCTATAAAAATCAGGGGAATTAGAAGAAATATTGCCAGGTTTGCAACAGAATTAAAGAATAGGCAATTAACCGAGAATAAGGAAAATTAGCAATGGAAAACAGGAATTTACGTAAAGAGCGTATCGGCGTTGTGGTTAGCGATAAAATGAACAAATCTATAGTGGTATTGGTGAAACGAAAAGTTAAACACCCTATCTATGGAAAGTTTGTTAACAAGAGCACAAAATTTACTGCTCATGATGAAGAAAATACCGGCAATATTGGTGATACAGTCAGAATTATGGAAACCCGGCCTTTGAGTAAAAACAAAAGTTGGAGACTAGTTGAAATCCTTGAAAGAGCTAAGTAATTATGATACAACAAGAAAGCAGATTAGGAGTTGCCGATAACAGTGGTGCCAAAGAAGTTCTCTGCATTAGAGTACTTGGAGGAACAGGTAGAAGATACGCATCTATTGGCGACAAGATAGTGGTTACGGTAAAGAGTGCTATGCCTGGGGGAGAAGCCAAGAAAGGAATGGTCACACAGGCTGTTGTGGTAAGAACTAAAAAAGAAATTAGAAGGCCTGATGGATCCTATATCAGGTTTGATGATAATGCAGTAGTATTGCTCAACGCTGCAGATGAAATAAGGGGCACTCGTATCTTTGGGCCGGTTGCCAGAGAATTGCGTGATAGTTATATGAAAATTATTTCTTTAGCACCTGAGGTGCTTTAATTGAAAATATTGTTCGAGATGAGCAGAATGAATAAATTACATGTAAAAAAAGGCGACACGGTTTTCGTGATCAGTGGCGAATATAAGGGCCAGCAGGGACGAGTACTGGAAGTCCTGAGAAATAAAAGCAGGGCAATTGTTGAGGGAATGAATTTGGTTTCAAAGCATACCAAGCCAAATGCACAAACTCCTCAGGGTGGAATTATTAAGAAAGAAGCCCCTGTTCACTTATCAAATTTATTGCTGGTTGACCCTTCAACGGGAGAGCCATCAAGAATTGGCAGGAAATTAAATGATAAGGGTAAACTTGTGAGATTTGCTAAAAAATCAGGAGAGGAAATTAAGTAATGGAATACGTACCAAATCTGAAAAAGAAGTATCAGGAGGAAATCGTTTTATCTCTGAAAGAGAAATTTAATTATTCTTCAGTGATGCAGGTTCCTCGTTTGAAAAAGATTGTGATCAACCAGGGAGTTGGTCAGGCAACTGCAGACAAGAAATTGATTGATAATGGCTTGAATGAAATAACATCAATTGCCGGTCAGAAGTCAATTGCAAGATTCTCATCAAAGGATATTTCCAATTTTAAATTGAGAAAAAAAATGCCTATTGGTGTGAAAGTTACTTTGCGCAGAGACAGAATGTATGAGTTTCTGGAGCGATTGGTTGCGGTAGCTCTTCCCAGGATTCGTGATTTTAACGGAATCGGAAACAAACTGGATGGAAGAGGAAACTATACTCTGGGTATTACTGAACAGATTATTTTTCCTGAAATTGATATAGATAAGATCAATAAGATTATGGGACTCGAGATAAGCTTCGTGACTTCAGCCAGAACAGATGAAGAAGGCTTTGCTTTAATGAAGGAATTCGGGATACCATTTAAAAACATAAAAAATAATTAATATGGCTAAGGAATCAATGAAGGCCCGGGAAGTAAAGCGTGCCAAACTTGTTGAAAAATACGCTGCAAAAAGAGCGCAATTGAAAGCCGAAGGCGATTATATTGGCTTAAGCAGACTTCCAAGGAATTCGAATCCGATCAGATTGCATAATCGTTGCAAAATTACCGGGCGACCAAAAGGCTATATGAGGCAGTTTGGAGTCAGCAGGATTACCTTTCGGGAAATGGCTTCTGCAGGATTGATCCCCGGTGTTAAAAAAGCTAGCTGGTAGTAACATTCATGTGAATGTGAGTTTTAATTGAGTTAATAAAAAAGAAAATGACAGATACAGTAGCAGATTATCTTACAAGAGTAAGGAATGCAATTAAGGCCGGCCATAAGGTCGTAGAGATACCTGCGTCAAACCTGAAGAAAGATATCACTAAGATACTTCATGAGAAGGGATATATTTTGAATTATAAATTTATGGATGAAGGACCTCAAGGCACAATAAAAGTTGCATTGAAGTACCATCCACAAACAAAGGCATCTGCAATTAAGTCGATGCAGAGAGCTAGTCGGCCTGGCCTCAGGAAATATGCCAATGTGAACGAGATTCCAAGGGTGCTCAATGGCCTGGGTATAGCTATTCTTTCCACTTCTAGCGGTGTAATAACTGATAAGGAAGCAAGGAATTTGAATGTTGGTGGAGAAGTTTTGTGTTACGTTTATTAATTAGGAGGATTATTTATGTCACGTATTGGGAATTTACCCGTGATATTGCCGGAAGGTGTGAGTTTGGAAGTTACCGAAGGTAACCTGGTTAAGGTTAAGGGACCAAAAGGAGAATTACAACAACAAGTAAACCCTGGTCTTAAAATTAAGCAGGAAGGGAATGAAATTATTATTAGCAGGCCTTCTGATGAGAAAGAACATAAGGCAATGCATGGTTTGTATCGTTCTCTCATCAATAATATGGTGGTGGGAGTATCAAAAGGATATGAAATAAAACTTGAATTGGTAGGGGTTGGATATCGGGCAGAAGCGAAAGGACAAATACTTGAGTTGGCCCTGGGATATTCACACGATATTATGATAGCACTTCCAGAAGAAATTAAAATTGAGACTGTAACTGAAAGAAGGGCAAATCCAATCATTACGCTTACAAGTATAGACAAACAACTGATCGGGCATATTGCATCGAAAATCAGAGCCCTCAGAAAGCCTGAACCATATAAGGGAAAAGGGGTGAAATATGTGGGTGAATATATCCGTAGAAAAGCAGGTAAAACTGCAAGTGTTTAATAGTTAATTGCTAAAGATCATGGCTCTGACCAAAACAGAAAGAAGAACTAGAATTAGAAGAAGGATAAGGAAAAATATATCCGGTACAGCAAGTATTCCCAGACTGGCAGTTTTTAGAAGCAACAAGCAAATTTATGCGCAGGCTGTGGATGATAAGAGCGGAAATACTCTGCTTGCAGTTTCTTCTTTAAATAAAGATATTGTTGAGAAGAAAAATATTTCAAAAACCGAACAGTCTAAGCTGGTTGGCAAATTATTTGCCGAAGAAGCCAAAAAAAAGGGAATCACTTCGGTGGTTTTTGACAGGGGTGGTTATTTGTATCATGGAAGAATTAAGGAATTAGCAGATGCTGCCCGTGAAGGTGGCTTAAAATTCTAAATTGTTATGACAGACGGTATCAGAAAAGTAAAAACCAGCGACCTTGAACTGAAAGACAGACTGGTTAGTATTCAAAGAGTAACAAAGGTTACCAAAGGTGGACGTACATTTAGTTTCTCAGCAATTGTGGTTGTTGGAAATGAAGATGGAATTGTTGGACATGGCCTGGGAAAAGCGAAGGAGGTTACCACCGCTATTTCCAAAGGTATTGAGGATGCCAAGAAGAATCTGGTTAAGGTTCCTGTACATAAGGGAACCATCCCTCATGAGCAGCTGGCCAAGTATGGTGGCGCAAAAGTATTTCTTAAGCCTGCTTCAGAAGGTACAGGAGTGAAAGCCGGCGGTGCTATGCGTGCTGTTCTTGAAAGTGTTGGTGTAAGAAATGTTCTTGCAAAATCAAAAGGATCATCAAACCCGCATAACCTGGTAAAGGCAACTTTTGCCGCTCTGCTTGAATTGCGTGATGCAAAAGCAGTGTCTCAGGCCCGTGGTGTTACAGTTGATAAAGTTTTTAATGGTTAGAATTTTAAGAGGATGGCAAAAATAAAAATTACACAAATAAAAAGCCGCATAGGAAGCCCTAAGCGCCAGAAACTAACACTGGATGCCCTGGGATTAAGAAAAATGCATGGCTCAGTAGAGAAAGAAGCTACCCCACAGATACTGGGCATGCTTACCAAGGTGAGACATCTGGTTAAGGTAGAGGAAGTTAAATAGATCAATAAGAAGATTAAAATGGACTTAAGTAATCTTAAACCTGCAAAAGGTTCAACACATAAAGAAAAAAGAATTGGCCGGGGCCAGGGTTCCGGAAAAGGTGGAACTGCAACCAGGGGGCATAAAGGCCAGAAATCAAGGTCTGGATATTCACGCAAAGTAGGTTTTGAGGGAGGACAAATGCCACTGCAAAGACGTGTTCCGAAATTTGGTTTTAAGAATATCAACAGGAAAGAATACAAAGGGATTAATATTGGAATTTTGCAGGATCTTGCTGACAAAAAAGGAATTTCTGAAATCAATCCGGAAGTTTTAAGAAATGCCGGATTAGTATCCAAAAGGAGCACCCTTGTTAAAATTCTTGGCAATGGCGAATTGAAAGCTAAATTGGATGTAAAAGCTCACGCATTTTCTAAAGTGGCCCAGGAAGCAATTGAAGCTGCAAAAGGAACCATAGAAAAAATTTAATTGAATGAAAGCTCTGATTGATACCATAAAGAACATTTTTAAGATTGAGGACCTGAGAAGCAGGATCCTCTATACCCTGGGTATGCTTTTAATTTACCGTTTAGGAAAGTATGTTAGCCTTCCTGGAATTGACCCATCTCAATTGGGCCAGTTAAAAGCTCAGACCTCCGAAGGTATAATGAATTTGTTGGATATGTTCTCAGGAGGTGCTTTCTCAACTGCTTCAATATTTGCCCTTGGGATAATGCCCTATATTTCTGCATCCATTGTAGTTCAATTGCTGGGTATAGCAATTCCATACTTTCAAAGATTGCAGCGTGAAGGCGAAAGTGGAAGAAGAAGAATCAATCAGATTACTCGTTACCTTACAGTAGGTATTCTGCTCTTACAGGCACCTAGCTATCTGGCCAATCTTCATGCACAGCTTCCCGAAACAGCTTTCGTAATGAAAGGGGTATTTTTTACTGTATCATCAATAGTTATACTAACCACAGGTACTATGTTTGTAATGTGGATGGGGGAAAGGATTACAGATAAAGGAATTGGAAATGGAATTTCCCTGTTGATTATGATAGGGATTATTGCCAGGTTGCCATTTGCCACTATTGCTGAATTTGGTAGCAGGCTCAATGGCTCAGGCGGACTGGTAGCTTTCCTTGCTGAAATAGTATTCTTATTTATAGTTGTACTGGCCACAATATTATTGGTTCAGGGAACCCGAAGAATTCCAGTGCAATATGCAAAGAGAATCATTGGAAATAAACAATATGGTGGAGTTCGGCAGTACATTCCTTTGAAGGTTAATGCTGCCGGCGTTATGCCCATTATTTTTGCACAGGCAATTATGATGCTTCCCATTATGCTTATCGGATATACTTCTGACCAATCATCAGGTTTGGCAGTAGCATTTTCCAATATGTATGGGTTCTGGTATAACATTACCATGGCTATTATGATTATCATATTTACTTATTTTTATACTGCAATTACCATCAATCCAAACCAGATGGCTGAAGATCTGAAGAAGAATGGAGGCTTTATCCCTGGAGTGAAACCCGGAAGGAAAACTGCAGAATTCCTTGATGCGGTGATGTCCAGAATAACGCTGCCTGGTTCTTTTTTCCTGGCTCTTGTAGCGGCTTTGCCAACACTTGCTGTGAATATTGGAATTTCTGGTCAGTTTGCAAGTTTCTATGGAGGAACAAGTTTGTTGATTATGGTAGGAGTGATCCTGGATACATTGCAGCAAATTGAAAGTCATCTGCTGATGCGTCATTATGACGGGCTAATGAAGTCTGGTAGAATTAAGGGAAGGACTGGCGCGGCAGCAATGTAAAGATATTAGTTCTTTGAATTTAAAGATAAAAACGGAAAAGGAAATTGAACTGCTGAAGCAGAATAATTTGCTTGTTTCCAGAACCTTAGCAGAGGTTGCGAAGCTGATAAAGCCTGGTGTATCCACCCTGGAATTAGACAGGAGGGCAGAAGAATTTATACTGGATAATGACGCAGTCCCTGGATTTAAAGGCTACCATGGGTTCCCAAATACATTGTGTACCTCGGTAAACAGCCATGTGGTTCACGGAATACCTTCAGCTTACCAACTTAAGGATGGAGACATAATTTCGGTAGACTGTGGAGTAAAGAAGGATGGGTATTTTGGAGATACTGCATTTACTTTTGAAGTAGGAGAAGTTGATGAAAAAGTGAAAAAACTTCTGAAGGTTACAAGAGAGTCATTGTGGGAGGGAGTAAAACAGGCGATTAGTGGAAAGAGAGTTGGAGATATCGGATTTGCAGTTCAGAATTATGCTGAGAAGAACGGATTTTCTGTTGTGAGAGAGATGGTCGGACATGGATTGGGCTCTGCATTACATGAAGAACCAGAGGTGCCAAACTATGGGAAGAGAGGGAAAGGGGCAAAATTGCCTGCCGGCCTGGTTATTTGCATTGAACCAATGATTAACTTAGGGAAAAAGGAAATTATTCAGGAGAAAGACGGTTGGACAATCAGAACCCTGGATAATCAGCCATCGGCTCATTTTGAGTTTGCACTTGTAGTTAGAAAGGGGAAAGCCGAGGTTTTATCGACATTTGATTATATAGATGAAGTTTTGAATAATAAAAATACTTAATATGGCAAAACAGCCTTCTATACAACAGGATGGTACGATCATTGAAGCCCTGTCGAATGCAATGTTCAGGGTGGAGCTGGAAAATGGACATGTTATTACTGCCCATATTTCAGGGAAAATGAGAATGCATTATATAAAAATACTTCCGGGTGATAAGGTAAAAGTGGAAATGTCTCCCTACGACCTTACAAAAGGAAGAATAACATTTAGATACAAATAATAATTAACGATATGAAGGTAAGAGCCTCTGTAAAGAAACGTTCATCTGACTGTAAGATAGTCAGAAGAAAAGGACGTTTATACGTTATCAATAAGAAAAATCCCAGGTTTAAGCAACGCCAGGGATGAAGAAATGATTTCATTTAATTAATAATTGGATTTATGGCAAGAATAGTTGGTGTTGACCTACCAAAAAACAAGAGGGGTGAAATTGGCTTAACTTATATCTACGGAGTTGGTAATAGCATTGCCAGGAAGATCCTTGATGAAGCCGGGATCGACCGTAATATGAAAGTCAAAGATTGGACGGATGATGATATTGCTAGCATCCGTACCATCTTGAATGAGAACTATAAGCTTGAAGGAGAATTACGCTCTGAAGTTCAAATGAACATTAAAAGGCTTATGGACATTGGATCTTATAGAGGTATTCGTCATCGTATAGGGATGCCCGTTAGAGGTCAAAGTACAAAAAATAATGCCCGAACCCGGAAGGGAAGAAGGAAAACTGTTGCAAATAAAAAGCAAGCAACCAAATAAATAAGATAGAAAATGGCTAAGAAGACAGGATCAAGAAAAAGGGTAGTAAAGGTTGAACCAACTGGTCAGGCCCACATACATGCTTCTTTTAACAATATCATTATCTCACTAACCAATAATGCCGGTCAGGTAATTAGCTGGTCATCCTCCGGGAAAATGGGATTTAGAGGTTCAAAGAAAAACACACCTTATGCTGCCGCACAGGCTGCACAGGATTGTGCTAAAGCAGCCTATGACCTGGGATTAAGAAAGGTAAAGGTGTTTGTAAGAGGCCCTGGATCGGGTAGAGAATCAGCAATAAGAACTCTCCATTCAAATGGTATTGAAGTTGCGGAAATTACCGATGTTACTCCATTGCCTCATAATGGTTGCCGCCCACCAAAAAGAAGAAGGGTTTAAAGTTAAGCGAGAATAAAGTTTTACAGATATTAATTTTTAAGATAAATGGCTAGATATACAGGTCCGAAGACAAAAATTGCAAGAAAATTTGGTGAGCCCATTTTCGGCCCGGATAAGGCTTTTGAAAAAAAGAATTATCCCCCCGGACAGCATGGCAATAACAAAAGAAGAAGGAAAGAGTCTGAATATGGGATTCAATTGAAGGAAAAACAAAAAGTTAAGTATACTTATGGTGTTCTGGAAAGACAGTTTTCTAATTTGTTTAAGAAAGCTTCAGGAAGTAAAGGAATAACCGGGGAAGTACTGCTTCAATTACTGGAATCCAGGCTGGATAATGTAGTTTATAGATTGGGAGTTGCACCTACCAGAGATGGTGCAAGACAATTTGTTTCGCATCGCCATATTACGGTAAATGGAAAAGTAGTAAATATTCCTTCTTTTTCTGTAAGAGCAGGTGATGTTATTGGTGTTCGTGAGAAGTCTAAATCACTGGAAGCGATTACAGAATCTTTATCCTCTGCACGTTATGCCAACTTTCCATGGCTGGAATGGGATGAGGAAAAGATGCTTGGGAAATTCCTGAATCTTCCTGCACGGGAAGAAATCCCTGAAAATATTCAGGAGCAGCTTATTGTTGAATTGTATTCTAAATAAAATATTAAATAAATTATGGCGATTCTATCATTTCAGAAGCCTGATAAGGTGATCATGGTGAAATCCGATGACACCAATGGTAAGTTTGAGTTTAGACCTCTTGAGCCAGGATATGGCATCACCGTTGGGAATGCCCTGCGTAGAATTCTATTATCTTCTCTTGAAGGTTATGCAATTTCTTCTGTACGCCTCGAAGGAGTGGATCATGAATTCTCTACAATTAAGGGTGTTATCGAAAATGTAACCGATATTGTCCTCAACTTTAAGCAAATCAGGTTTAAAAAGCTTGTGGAAGATGTTGATGACGAGAAAATAATTGTGAGCATCAACGGGCAGACAGAGTTTAAGGCTGGAGATCTCAATAAATTCCTGAATAGTTTTGAGGTTCTAAATCCCGATCATTTGATCTGCAGTATGGAAGCCGATGTTAAATTACAACTTGAATTAACCATTATTAAGGGGAGAGGTTATGTTCCTGCAGAGGAAAATCAGTTGGAAGAGGCACCTTTAGGATTAATTGCAGTGGATTCCATTTTCACTCCAATTAAAAATGTAACATATTCTATCGAGAACTACCGTGTAGAGCAAAAAACCGATTATGAAAAACTGGTTTTTGAAATTGATACAGATGGTTCTATTCATCCAAAAGAAGCACTGAAAGAGGCAGCAAAAATACTTATCCATCATTTCATGTTGTTCTCAGATGAGAAGATTACCCTGGATACAGAAGATAAATATGCAAATGAAGAATTCGATGAAGAAGTACTTCATATGCGACAGCTATTGAAAACCAAACTTGTTGACCTTGATCTCTCCGTACGCGCTTTGAATTGTTTAAAAGCTGCTGAGGTTGATTCTCTGGGAGACCTGGTGAAGTTTAACAAAAACGACCTTTTGAAATTCAGGAATTTTGGAAAAAAATCACTTACTGAACTGGAGGATCTCCTTATTACTATGAATCTTACTTTCGGTATGGATATAACAAAGTATAAATTGGAAAAAGAATAATTAATGCAAATCAGGAAAGAGGAATTGAATAATGCGACATAGAAAAGGATTTAATCATTTAGGGAGAACAGCTTCACACAGGAAAGCCATGTTGGCAAATATGGCCTCTTCTCTTATTTTGCATAAGAGAATTAAAACTACAGAAGCGAAAGCAAAAGCTCTGAGAATGTATTTAGAGCCTTTGATTACAAAATCAAAGGATGATTCTACCCATTCCCGACGAGTGATTTTCAGCTATTTAAAAGATAAATATGCAGTTTCTGAGTTATTCAGGGAAGTATCTCCAAAAATTGTTGACAGACCGGGTGGATATACCAGGATACTGAAAATTGGGAATCGCCTGGGAGATAATGCCGAAATGTGTATAATTGAGCTGGTAGACTTTAATACCAATTTGCTGGAAGCACAGGAAGCACAAAAAACAAAATCAACCCGAAGAAGAAGAGGTGGTAAGAAAAAACCTGCTGAAGGAACTCCGGTTGCTCAGACAGAATCTGTAGTGGAAAGCGACGAAGTTTCTGTAGTTGAGACAGAAGCCCATGAAGAGCCTGTTGCAAAGGTAGAGGAAACAGACACGAAAGTTGAAAATGTAAAGGAAGAAAAAGAAGAATCTGAAGTGCCAAAAGCTGAAAAAGTGGAAGCAAAAGATGACTCAAAAAAGACTGAAGCTGTAGAGGATAAGAAAGAGACTCCTGAAGATAAAAAGGAAGAAAACAAAAAGACAGAATAAGGCTTCAAAAAAATAATTTTCAGAAGGGATAAGGTTTATACTTTATCCCTTTTTTTATTCGAGAAACTCAAGTTTGCAGAAAATCTGCTGTGAAATAATTAACAGCAAGATCTGTTTTGAGAACTGCCGTGAAAACAGGCTGAAAATTGCAGAAAGTTGAAAATTGTATTTTTGCATGTTGTTCCTGCTTTTGTAATTACCCCAACATATACAAGACCTATCTATATGTATGGTAGTTAATTATAGTCGTATTGCCGGATCAGAATTGTACTTGTTTGCTTAGATATAATTCCCTAAAAACCTATTGTATAACACATGAATGTCTTACCAGAATGCTCCCTTTTTTCATAACTTTAGTAGTTCTATGATCAATACATCTTAATTGATTTAAATATTTCTTGTACTAATCTTTTAAAAAAATAATCAAATGTCTGACCTAAAAAGTAAATTAAAAGAGAAAATTGAGGCCTGGAGGCCTCGGACTGTTAAACTGCTTAAGGAGTATGGTGACACTAAAGTAGGCGAAGTTTCCATGGCCCAGGCCATTGGCGGAATGAGGGGTGTAAGGTGCCTGGTTACCGATATCTCTTATCTCGACCCTAATGAAGGAATCAGGTTTAGAGGATTTACAATTCCTGAAGTACTTGAGAAACTACCTATGCCAAAAGATGGTGGAGAAGTTCCCCTGGTAGAAGGTTTTATTTATCTGTTACTCACAGGTGATTTGCCTACTGATGCTGATGTAGATGCAATTGCTAAAGAGTTTAATGACAGAAAAGCTGTTCCAAAATATGTCTTTGATGTCATCAATGCGATGCCTGATGACACACATCCTATGGTAGCACTTTCAGCGGCCATTGTTTCCATGCAGAGAGAATCAGAGTTTGTAAAGAAATACAACGCAGGGATGAGCAAGATGGACTATTGGGAGCCGACTTATGAGGATGCTATGAATATGCTTGCAAGATTGCCGGAGATAGGTGCCTATATATATCGTAAGAAATATAAGAACGGAGATATCATTGCCTCCAAAGCTGGTTTGGATATGGGTGCTAATTTTGCTCATATGATGGGTATTGATAAGCCTTATGATGATATGTCAAGGTTATATTTCATTCTACATAGCGATCATGAAAGCGGTAATGTAAGTGCTCATACCGGACACCTCGTATCAAGTGCTCTTTCTGATCCTTATTATGCAATTTCTTCCATGGTAAATGGTCTGGCTGGCCCGCTTCATGGTCTTGCTAACCAGGAAGTGCTCAGATGGATTCAGGGAGTAATGGATAAGATGGGTGGCAAAGTTCCAACTGAGGAGGAAATGAAAAAGTTTGTTTGGGATACATTAAATTCAGGGCAGGTAATTCCTGGCTATGGACATGCAGTTCTGCGTAAAACAGACCCACGTTATACCGCTCAAAGAGACTTCTGCCTGAAGCATCTTCCCGATGACCTGATCTTTAAGTATGTGGATGTATTGTATAAAGTTGTGCCGGACATTTTGGTTGAACAAGGAAAAGCCAAAAACCCATGGCCAAACGTAGATGCTCAATCTGGTGTGATTCAGTGGTTCTACGGACTTGTGGAGTACGATTACTATACAGTATTGTTCTCTATAGGTCGTGCTATTGGAGTTCTTGCAAATATTATCTGGGACCGTGCTCTTGGATATCCAATTGAAAGGCCTAAATCACTTACAACCGATATGCTTGAAGATATTGCATTTGGTAAAAAGTAAGTTTGATTGTATAGATTATATAAGGCTGTCTCCGGGCAGCCTTTTTTTTGTAATAATTCAGCCAGTATAGGAATGGGAATGAATCAGAACCCACCCCTAACCCTTCCCGGGAGAGGATTGAAGAAATTGGAATTGTATTCGTGTATTCGTCCCTAATTCGTGCATTACTTCGCACCCAAAGGGCCATCCCTAAAAAGCTGCTCGTGAGCTTAAGGTTAGTGGCTTTCCTGGTCAGGTTCAGAACCCTCCTTCTATGGTGTAAACCTAATTTTTAAGTCAACTTTTAATAATTATGTTAATTATGAATTGTTTAAATGTTGATTACTTTTTCCGTTGAAATGGTTGATTTAAAAGTTATCAATATTTAAATAATGTTTTTACTATAAAAC
>JAUVKW010000083.1 GCA_030596025.1 Bacteroidota bacterium
GTTTCGTAAGTAAATTATAGCGAAATTTAAATCGATGAGACTAAAATTTCAAGTACGAATTATGTAATGAAATAATTCTAAAAGATTTATTCATGACAGAAAAGAGAATTAAACACCAATTTCCGGGAGTATTAGTTGCAATAGTTCTGGTTTTTTTTATTCCTCAGTTATTATTGGCTACAGATTCCAACAATAAGTCCAATGTGATTTTTATCCTGGTAGATGATCTGGGCTGGAAGGATCTCGGTTGCCAGGGAAGTCTGTTTTACAAGACCCCAAACATAGATCGGCTTGCCGGATCTGCCATGCGTTTCACAGATGCATATGCTTCGTGTCCGGTTTGCTCCCCTACTCGTGCATCTATCATGACAGGGAAGTATCCTGCACGTCTCAATATTACAGATTGGATACCCGGGCTGGATCCAAAAAACCGAAAACTTCTTGGTACGCAGGACATTCATCAACTTCCCCTTTCTGAAACCACTATAGCAGAAGTATTCCAAAGTAATGGCTACAAAACATTCTTTGCAGGTAAATGGCATCTTGGAGACCATGGTTATTTTCCGGAAGATCAGGGCTTCGACATCAATAAGGGTGGGCATCATAAGGGATCTCCCCCTGGTGGTTACTATACTCCTTACAAGAATTCCAAACTTGAAGATGGGCCGGAGGGAGAGTACTTGCCCGATCGCCTGACAGATGAATCAATGAGGTTTTTGGAGGAAAACCGAGAAGATCCATTTTTCCTTTTCCTTTCATTTTATACTGTTCATACCCCTATACAACCATGCGAACGGCTTATCGAAGAAAATAATAAGAGGGTGGCTTTATTGCGGTACAGCGATCCGCCTAACATCAAAGAGCGAAATGGTATAACAAAACTATGGCAGGACAATGCTGCCTATGCTTCAATGATTCAGGCTTTAGATGAAAATATTGGCCGGCTTATGAATAAACTGGATGAACTTAAGTTAGTTGATAATACAATTGTGGTTTTTACCTCTGACAATGGAGGTCTTTCTACCTTAAGGTCTGTAGGCAGCCCTACATCAAATGAGCCACTCCGGGCGGGTAAAGGCTGGTGTTATGAAGGAGGCATTCGTGTACCCCTTATCATTCGGGCTTCCGGAGTTACCAGCCCGGGAAGTACATGTGATATCCCTGTATCAAGCATAGATTTTTTTCCTACAATACTTGAACTTACCGGTTTAACTTCCATGCCAGAGCAAGATGTTGATGGTTTAAGTTTAGTTTCTTTGTTAAAGGGAGAAAATACCCTGAATCGAGAGGCTATATTCTGGCATTATCCTCATTATCATGGAAGCACATGGGCCCCGGGGTCTGCTGTCAGGGCAGGAGAATGGAAGCTGATAGAGTTCTACGAAGAAGATAAATACGAATTGTTTAATCTCAGAAGTGATATAGGAGAGAAGAAAGACCTCTCAAAAACACACCCTCAAGAGGCAAATGAACTTCTGAAAATGCTGCATCTATGGCAAGAGAAGCTTGGAGCAAAAATGCCTGAACCGAATCCTGACTTTTCAGGGAAATGAGAAACTACCAGACATACCTCTTATCTTGTTTTAAGCTTCAAAAAATCATAGATTTGTATTACACACATTAAATCCAGGTATTTATGGATCGAAAAAATTCTATAGACCACCGCTTTATTTATTCTCTGTTTGAGGATATGATCAAATACAAAATTAATTATGGTTACAGGGGAGAATTTACCCAGGCAGTTTCGGACGGACTAATTGCTTTTGCTCAGAGTATTTTCAATGTGTCGGGGATCAATAAGAAGACCAAGAAGCGTGCTTTTTACATTCTTGTGGAATGTGTACAGAATATTACCAGGCACCAGGAACTTCCCGATAAAGAGACACCTCTTAATGATGGAATATTTCTAATCCAAAGTGCAGGAGAAATGTTCAATATTTCCCAGGGGAATATGATTCAGAAAGAACATGTTGAGTCACTGGAGCATAAACTCCAAATTGTTAATAAGCTGGAATCCGCAGATTTAAAGGATTACTATAAATCGGTATTAAAGGATCAGACAATCTCTCAAAAAGGTGGTGCGGGCCTGGGTCTGATTGAAATAGCAAGAAAATCAGGTAATAAAATTGACTATAAATTTAAAGACCTGAATGATATATTTTCCTTTTTCTTTATGGATACACTCATTAGTGATCCTGCTGCTCCAAAACCAGAAGTGCCGGTATCCTTCTACGGAATTGATATCACAGAAAAGCTCATGTCGAAACTGGGAGAGAATCATATAAACCTTGTGTATTGCAGTCAGTTTTCTGACCAGGGGGCTTTTGATATGCTGGATATCATTGAGAATCTAAAGCTAAGTAAGAATCAGTCATCGGTTGTTAGAAAAAGAATATATACGGTACTGGTGGAAATGCTGCAAAACATTTCACAACATGGGACGGAGATGGATGGAAAGACCGGAATTTTGATGATGGGCTCGGATGGAAAAACAAATAAGATCATTACCGGGAATTTGATTAAAAGGGAAGAGGAAGAAATACTGATCCAACATATTGATCATTTAAATTCACTGGATAAGGAAGGCCTGGAAAAATTCTTCATTGAAAGGCTAACCAATGAAGACCTTTCCAATACTCTGAAGAATGGAATGGGACTTATTGATATGCGAATAAAAAGTGAAAATCTCCTGGTCTATGATATGGTCCCTCTTGAGAGTGGTTTTTCATTTTTCTCATTACAGGTTAGCATAAACGAATAGGTGTAAAATTTTTGTTTTTGCTTTTTTTTTCTTTTCTTGGAAGGCAATATGATTGAAATCTCGTATAGTTTTTTTACCTCCATAAGAACATTTTCAGTTCGTAAACCAATATATTATTTTGAGCTTAATTATTAATTAAAGACTTGAATTATGTATCAACATGAGATTATTATAACCATTGCTATCATTCTTTCTTTTTTTATAATTCCCGGCTTTGTTATTCATGCAGAGTATATGTATAAGGCTGCAAAGAAAATCGGAGCGGTATTAATTTGTTATATAATAGGTGTAATAATCGGAAATAGTGGCATATTCCCTTCAGTATCTGAAGACTATACCGAAATACTGAAAGGCCTGGGTACATCCTTTATTCCATTAGACAGTATAAAGGAGATGTTTGAATCTGGAGAAATTCTCCGTAGCGATGTTACCAGGAATACCATTTCTTTTGTTCAGGATAAGCTTACGGCAATTACTGTTTTATTGGCCCTTCCACTCATCCTGTTTTCTATGGATGTCAAAAAGTGGTTTAGTCAGGCTGGTCATGCCATGACTTCCCTGGCAATTGGTCTTTTTACTGTTCTCCTGATGATCTTTGTTGGCTACTGGATTTTCAAAGGGAGTATTGAGGATATTGGTAATGTGGCCGGATTGCTTGTTGGAGTTTATACAGGAGGAACGCCTAATATGGCTGCAATAAAGACTGCCCTGGGTATTTCTAATGAAGTATATATTATGACCCATACTTATGAAATGCTTATTGGGGCTGTCTACCTGGTTTTTATTTTTTCAGTCGGACAAAAAGTATTTCTTTGGTTCCTTCCGGCCTATAAGTCCACTGAAACAGGTAATATAGAAGTTAAAGAAATGGATATCCAGAATGAATTTGAATCATATGAAGGAATATTTAAAAAGACAACTATTCTGCCACTCCTGGGGGCTTTTGGATTATCCGTTTTCATTTTGGGTTTCAGTTTTGTTGTTGGAGGTTTTTTTCCTGAGGATTACAATACTACGGCAATAGTACTTCTGGTAACTTCCCTTGGAATTGCTTTTTCTTTTGTTCCCAGGGTCAAGAAAATAAAAAAGACTTTTCAGCTTGGAATGTATATTATCCTCATTTTTTGTCTGTCGGTTGCCTCTATGGCTGATATCAAGAAATTGGCAGACATTTCAATGCCACTGTTTTATTATGTAGGTCTTGCTATGTTTGGTTCACATATACTTCATGCTATAATTGCAAAGTTCTTCAAGATTGATGCTGATACAGTCATTATTTCGGGAAGTGCCCTTATTTGTTCACCACCTTTTGTTCCGGTAGTTGCGGCTGCTTTAAAAAATCGCGAAATAATAATGACAGGACTGGCTGTAGGAATTGCTGGTTATGCAGTTGGAAATTTTCTGGGAGTGCTTGTTGCAGGAATTCTTAACTCTGGTTTGTGACAGACACTTTCCCTTTGAAACTCTTTCTCTGACAAACAGATACTTTTATTATTACAATTTTATTCTTCCTCAAAAAGATCAACTTTTTGGTATAGAGGTGCATAAAAAAATTCTATATTTGTGGCCCTAACAATGTATTTAATCTTAAGCTATTTAAAATGAAAAAAGTAAAATTTTTGCTTGCAATGTTGTTTGCTTTTACACCAGCCATTTCTTTTGCCAGTGAAGCGGATCTGGTTATCCCTGACGGGGTAAAGGATCAGAACATATTGTACTGGGGCTTCCTTGTGACCTTTGCCGGCTTTATGTTTGGTTTGTACCAATTTATGAGGGTAAAAAAAATCCGGGCCCATCAATCAATGCTCGATGTGGCTCATGTAATTTTTGAAACAGCAAAAACCTACCTGATTCAGCAAGGTAAATTCCTGATTATTTTGTTCCTCTTTATTGGAGCTGTTGTAGCCTTTTATTTCGGGTATATTTCCGATGCCAATTTTGGGATAGCTGGTGTTTCAATGATCCTTGGATGGACGATTGTTGGTATTCTTGGCTCATATTTGGTAGCCTGGTTTGGAATAAGAATGAATACCCTGGCCAACTCACGAATGGCATTTGCCTCCCTTGAGAGGAAACCCATAAAACTTCTTAATATTCCCTTAAATGCAGGGATGAGTATTGGAGTAGTTTTGATTTCCCTGGAATTAACCATGATGCTGGTTATTCTCTTGTTTGTTCCTGGAGAATATGCCGGTGCAAGCTTTATTGGTTTTGCTATAGGCGAATCTCTGGGAGCTTCTGTGCTTAGAATTGCCGGAGGGATTTTTACAAAAATCGCTGATATTGGGTCTGATCTAATGAAAGTTATTTTCAAAATTGGAGAAGATGATCCCAGAAATCCGGGTACTATTGCTGATTGTGTTGGCGATAATGCAGGAGATAGTGTTGGCCCTACGGCAGATGGCTTTGAAACTTATGGGGTTACGGGTGTTGCACTTATTTCTTTTATTCTCCTGGCTGTTACCAATGCTGATTACCAGGTTCAATTACTTACCTGGATATTCATCATGAGGATATTGATGATCTTTACTTCTATTGTTTCTTATTGGATCAATGGTGTTATCACAAAAGCCAGGTACAACGATGCTGATGATCTTGATTTTGAAAAACCTCTTACCTCCCTGGTTTGGATTACTTCATTGTTTTCCATATTGGTTACATTTATTGCAAGTTATTTGACCATTAGCGATTTACCTAATAATTTATGGTTTTCATTATCGGTAATTATTAGTGCCGGTACTCTTGGGGCTGCACTTATACCTGAATTTACAAAGATGTTTACAAGTACTAAATCAAAACACGTAAAAGAAGTGGTTGAAGCATCAAAGCAGGGTGGAGCTTCCTTAAATATACTATCTGGTCTTGTTGCCGGTAATTTTAGTGCCTTCTGGCAAGGCATGGTATTCTTTCTTTTGATGTTCGTTGCTTACTTTGCAAGTACTTATGGCCTGGACAGCTTAATGATTTTTCCATCTATTTTTGCTTTCGGACTGGTTGCCTTTGGTATGCTTGGAATGGGACCGGTTACAATTGCAGTAGATAGTTATGGCCCTGTTACTGATAATGCTCAATCCATATATGAGCTTTCTTTAATAGAGGAAAATAAAGAGGTTTTAACTCCTGAAATTGAAAAAGAATTTGGATTCAAACCTGATTTTGAAAAATCAAAATATTACCTGGAAGCCAATGATGGAGCCGGTAATACTTTTAAAGCAACAGCAAAACCAGTTCTTATTGGTACAGCAGTTGTAGGTGCTACAACAATGATTTTTTCTATTATCCTGGTAATTCAGCATACCCTTGGTGTAGAGCCAGAAACCATCTTAAACCTCTTAAATCCCTATACCATTTTAGGCTTCCTGGCGGGAGGTGCTGTGGTATATTGGTTTACAGGTGCTTCTATTCAGGCTGTTACAACAGGAGCCGCAAGGGCTGTTGAGTATATTAAGGAGAATATTAATCTCGACCCAAATGCTCCCAAGAAAGCTGATTTGGAAAAGTCCAAAGCAGTAGTTAAAATTTGTACTGTTTATGCACAAAAGGGAATGTGGAATATTTTTATTGCTATTTTTTCATTTTCTCTTGCCTTTGCCTTTCTTGCTGCTCCATCCGGATCGCATTTACCGGTATCCTTGTTTGTAGCTTATCTTTTATCCATAGCGTTTTTTGGATTGTTTCAGGCCTTGTTTATGGCAAATGCCGGAGGAGCCTGGGATAATGCTAAAAAGGTAGTTGAAGTGGATATGCAGGAAAAAGGAACTCCCCTGCATGAAGCTGCTGTTGTTGGAGATACAGTTGGAGATCCTTATAAGGATACTTCATCGGTTGCTTTAAATCCGGTCATTAAGTTCTCAACACTTTTTGGCTTATTGGCAATGGAAATTTCACTCACAGAGCAATTCAGAGATATGGCTCCATATTTTGGAATTGTTTTCCTCTCTATTGCCCTTTATTTTGTTTATCGTTCTTTCTATAAAATGAGAATATAATAGAAAAAATCCTTTATTAAATTTATAAAAGGGCCCTGAATGGGTCCTTTTTTTTATGGAAGAAAATTAGCTGGGATACAGCTTTTTCATGATAGCTGATCAATTCAGGAACATTTCTATAGCTAATTGACAATATCCCACTATCGGTTTACCAATTAGCAGGAATATAATGATTAACCAGGACAAAAACTGCCGTAGGCAGGGCATGATATTGCCAGGATCGTCAGACCCTGGATCTTGTAATGAATAATAAAATGAGTTCCATCCGCGTGTCGCCGTAGCTTTAGCGGAGGCACAAGGAACGAAATGTTCTAGAAGAATTCCAGAAGTTTTTGCATTTTTGTCTGAATAAATCAAGTGTTGGGCTAAAGCCCTATTGTACTGACCATTAACTAACCCCAGCCTTAAGGCTGGGGTTAAGCAAAATACGTTTGTGCTGGACTTTAGTCCATAATGTTTTATAAGAACTCCGTCCTTTAGGGCGGTGAGAGAATATACGAATAAAACCGGGTTTTAGCCAACAATTTTAGATACAGCCTTTAGTCAATTATGATTCAAAGGTTTTTAATGAAAATTCCTTTCCGTCAAAAACACCATAAGTGAAATGACTTATCCAGTCGCCAAGATAAATAAAGCGGGAATGATTCTTTAACCTGATGTCAACAGGAATATGGCGATGTCCGAAAACAAAGAAATCAAATTTTTCTTTTTCAGATATTTCACAGGCATATTGTACCAGCCATTCTTTTTCTTCCCCCAGGAAATCTGCAGAAACACCTGACAGGCGACTATCTTCAGACAATTTCCCGGCGAACCATAATGCAAAGTTGGGGTGCAACCTGGCGTACATCCATTGTAAAAACCTGTTTGTAAATATTTTTTTCAGGAATTTATATCCTTTATCTCCAGGGCCTAAACCATCCCCGTGTGCGAGAAAGAATTTTTTGTTCTGAAATTCATAACTGAAAGGTTTTCGATGAAGGATGATCCCGGTTTCTTCAGGCAGATAATTGAAAACCCAGATATCATGATTGCCGGTAAAAAAATGAACAGGAATACCTGAATCGGTTATTTCAGATATTTTCCCTAGCAGGCGTGTGAATCCCCTGGGAACAACTCTTTTATATTCAAACCAGAAATCAAAAATGTCCCCAAGGAGAAATATCTCAGCAGCATCTTCTTTAATTTGATCCAGCCAGCTAACAAAACGCTTTTCTCTTTCCAGGCTTTCTTTATTGTTTGGAATGCCAAGATGAAGATCAGATGCAAAGTATATTTTATTTCTGTCTTTCAATATCCTTAAATCAGAAACCAAAAACCTGTTCTAATTTTATTTTTAATGCTTTTCCGTGCAATTCGCTGCCAACAATTGTGCCGTCTTTATCTACAAAATAGTTTGAAGGTATGCCCTTGATATTAAACAAAGTTATCACTTTTGAATTTGGATAGGATAAATCACTGACATTTATCCACGGAAGTTCATCAAACTTAATCGCTTTTGTCCATGCATCCTTGTTGGTGTCAAAAGAAACCTGGTAAATCTCAAAACCACGGGATTTATACTTTTCATATAAAGATTTAAAACTCAGGTTTTCTGTAATACTTGCCTGATCCCAGGAGGCCCAAAAAGATAAAAGAACATATTTACCCTGCAAAGAGGATAAGGATATAGTGTCTCCGTAAGGATCCGGAAGAGAAATATCCAGGCTTTGAACCTCTGCTTCATTTATTAATTCATTCACTTTAAATTGGTTCAATCGCCCCATTTCGTTACTCAGGTTGGCAATCAGAGCCTTAGTGTGCTTAGACCCGGGATAATACAATTTTAAGCTATCTGAAACCAGTTTCATAAACTGAATATCTTTAATGTCATTCAGCACATAAGTGTTATCATCATATTGCTGGTAGATTGCCTTTATTGAAGCAAGTGAACTTAAATGATCTAATATGAAGCTAATGGAATATCGTCGCTGATTGTTGAGAGTTTTATCATAAAGATTACTTAGTTCAATGCTTAATGTATCAAATCCTTCTGTATTAAGATTAGCCTTATATACTTTGGTTATGGAATCCAGTATTGAAATGGTTTTTCTCAGGTGATTATCAATATCTAGAAGAAGAGCAGATCCTGGAGATCCTGAAATGATAGAATTTCCAGGTAAGCTTGGGTTATTGGATGTTAGTTTGACTTTTTCTCCAGGCTCGATTAGGAGGGTGATAAAGTTGTTTTCTGATAAACCCAGTTTATAGAAATCTGTTTCCGGGGCATCAAGTTTAAATTTAAAAATACCTGAGCCATCTATAAGGACTGAATCAACCACTTTTTTGGAGTTGATATTAACTCTTTCAATAACGATATAATTGTTTTCAACCTCCGAAATATTCCCGGAAATATGTATCTGGGTATTTTTCGCACATCCCCACAGAACGATAGGGATAAGCAGTATGAACAATTTTTTCATTTATTCCTGACTGAATAATTCTTCAAGTTTTGCTCCCAAAGCTTCACCTCTAAGATTCTGAGCTATGATATTCCCTTCCCTGTCTAAAAGAAAACTTGCAGGGATACCTTCTATCTGAAACAATGGAACTACTGAAGATTTCCAATATTTCAGATCACTTACATGTAACCACTTCCCAAGGCCATCTTCTTTTATGCCATCCATCCAGTTTTCCATGGTTTTATCAAGAGAAACCTGGAAAATCTCAAAACCCTTTTTATGGTACTTCTCATAATTTGCCACAAGATTCGGATTTTCTCTACGGCATGGTCCACACCAGGCAGCCCAGAAATCCAATAGTACTACTTTCCCTTTTGTTGAGGAAAGCCTGAGTGTATCTCCATCGGGATTTGGGAGCGCAATTTCCGGAGGAGCTTTCCCTGTGCCTAAGACGTTATTTCTTAATTCGGCAAGCTTCATGCTTTCTTTCATGTCTTCAACATTCTTATGTAAGGACTTAACAAGCTCTGATTCCGGATATTCTTCAAATAATATAGAATCAATTGTTTCATAGTAAACAAAGTCTGTTGTTGGATCAAGGATGAATTGATTAGGACCCATTTGTTGATATAAAGCCATTAAGGTGGCAAGAGAACCTGTATTATCTTCAATAAACCTGATTGTAAAACTTCTCATGTCTTTTGTGATTTCTTCCGACTTTGTATTCAGGTCTTTCATAATAGAAGATAAATTTGGACTTTCTATACTATCATAATACACCTGGCTTAGCTCTCCAATTTCTTTCATGGAGGACATCAATTTTCCGCTATATTCCTTAAGCAATTTTGAGTCAGGAGATCCTTTTATTTCATAGTCCTCTATCATATTTGTGAAATTGGCATCAATACTGATTTTTTCACCGGGTTTAATGATCAGGCTTATATAATTCATCTGTCCTGCTGTCAGCATAAATAAGTTTGGAGCTTCCAGTTCTCCTGATAAGCTGAAATGACCATTTTCATCTAATTTGACAGAATCTACCATTGCAAGGTTGTTTGCTTCCAGAACCATTAAGTTTATTGTTTCCCCATTTGAGTTAGAAAAAGATCCTTCTAATTGATATCCGGTTTTTTTTGTTGAACAGGCAGTAAAACTTAAAACTACTGCTAATACGATTAATGCTTTTTTCATCTATTTTGTGTTTTATTTAATTAAGGCTGCGAATATAGCTAAATTTCATGGAAATTTTAGAACTAACGCAAAGTCAAGACTATTGTTTCTATCGTCATGCTGAACTTACTCACAGGCTGTCCCGAGCATCGGGAACCGCAGGGAGTAATTTATTTCAGCATCTCCTGTTTTCCGCAATGCAGCACCTTGTACATAAATATAACCAAATCAAGAAATACAACATTCATATAAAAGTTATCAAAAACTGCTGTAGGCAGGATATGATACAGCCTGAGTCGTCAAACTCAGGTTATGTGAAAGGATATTGCAATGAGTTCCATAGGAACGAAATGTTCTGTTCCAGAAGAATTCCATAATGTATTCGCCTTCAAAGCTAATTCCATAATTATGATTTGGTTAATGTTTTAGGTAATCTGAAGATACTTTTTATTTTTCCCATTTACAGGGTTGCAGCAACCAAAGGCAAAAAGTAACCCAGTAAAAATAAGACTTACAAAGCCATTTTTTATAAAGTGATGGAAACAGGAATCAATTAACAAATTTTACTTCTTTAGGCTGAATATTTTTCACAATTAAGGTTATGGATAGAAGCCTTCATCTACAGGTTTGATTTTGGCAATCCAGCCGCCACCACCAGCAAGTTTGATATTTATGATACTATTATTTGTTACAGTTTCTTTTGATTTTGAATAGTCACTTGCATACTTATTAGCATTTACTCCATCCTGAAATTGTTCCACTGAATACTTGCCATTTTTCAGGAAGGAAAGATCCAGCTTAAGTTCAGTCTCAATTTCATTATTCATTGCAGCTACAAACCAGTCATCCTTTTTTCGTCTGGCAATTAGTATATATTCTCCGATTTTTGCCTCTAATACTATTGTTTCATCCCATGTAACAGGGACCCCCGCAATAAATCTTGTACATTCTTCTTCTTTTAAGTAATTAGAAGGGTTATCGGCCAGCATTTGCAGGGGACTTTCATATACAACATACATAGCCATCTGGTGTACCCTGGTCCCCTGGCTCATGGGACGGGAAAAACGAATTGTAAAATTTTCCTTATGAGCATTTACCATTGCTCCGGGAGTATAATCCATTGGTCCTGCAACCATCCTGATAAATGGAATAGTAAGATTATGTGTTGGTGTGATTACATCACTCCATTTATTCCATTCCAGGCCTCTCAAACCTTCGCGTGTAAGAACATTGGGGTAGGTTCTTCTCAATCCTGATGGTTTATAGGCGCCATGAAAATCAACAAGTAATTCTCTTTTGGCAGCTTCCCTGGAAATTTTCCAATAATAATTTACCATCCATTGGTCATCTCTTTGCATGAAGTCAACTTTTATTCCGGCTGCTCCCCACTCGGCAAACTGATTTAGGGCTTCTTCCAGCTGATCATCCAGAGTTTTCCATATTACCCATAGAATAATTTCCACATTTTTAGTTTTGGCATAAGCAAAAAGCTCTTCCATATCTATATCGGGATTGATATCAAGTAAGTCTCCCAATTCATACCATCCTTCATCCAGAACTATGTACTCTATTCCATATTCAGATGCAAAATCAATGTAATACTTGTATGTATCGGTATTGAGTCCTGAAATAAAATCAACTCCATAAACATTCAAATTATTCCACCAGTCCCATGCCACTTTGCCGGGTTTAATCCATGAGGTATTTTCAATTTTATTTGCTGATGCCAGGCAATAAACCAGTTCATTTTCCAGCAAAGATTTATCGTCTTCGCCAATTATGAAAACTCTCCAGGGAAAATCTCTTGTCCCTTTTGTTTTTGCCAAAAATGATTCTCTTTTGGTAACTTTCACAGCTCTGTCATTTTCCTGTGTTTCTTCTGCAGAAGCATGAGGTAATATTGCGTGCAAACTGTTTGATGAGGTTCCTTTCAGCCACATCCCGGGATAATCCTGAATATCTGATTCCGTGATTAAAATTCGTGTTCCATCTTCAGGTGCTATAAGCATAGGTAAGGAGCAAAACGACTCTTCAGGAATTTCAGCAAGATTGCGCAGAAGATAAGCCCTTTCATTGTGTGAAAAAAAGCTTTCCTCTTCCGGGAAATATACCGGGTGTGATTCAGGGAAATTATACTCTGCCTTTTCTCCGGTAATCACTATTTCCTTTTTGAAGGAGGTTTGAAACCTATAGGCTACACCATTATTATATACCCTCAATTTTAAGGAATAATTTCCCTGGAATTCAACACTCAACTCATTGTAATGGTTTTGAATTTCTGCATTTTTAGTTGGGACTACAGGAACCACTTGCTCTTGTATGCTCTGGGAGAAATAGTCTTTTATTTTGGGACTCTTTAAAATACCATTAATCTCAAGCGATATTGGTGATTTATCAAGTATTACCTGGCCATTTAATAGAATGGATAATTGAATTTGAGAGTCTACAAATAACTGAAGTTTTACTTTTTTGTCCGGAGATCTTAATTCCAGAATTTTTCCGTTAGCTGGTGCAGGAGATATTAAGTACAATAGAATACCTATAATATAGATGAGCTTCTTTGGTTGTTGAAATACTTTCATTTTTTCGAATTATTTAAACTTAGAGTGTGGTTCAGTTAGAAAAAATATGACAGATTGGTTTTAAGATTTATCTATCCTGAATACAACATTTCGTTTATCAAGATATTTCAAAATATAATGAAAGTTATCTGGATCTTCTCCCACAAATTCAGGAGGATTGATCCCTGGCATATTGAATTTGCCTTCCAGGACAAGGTTTGCGACTGCTGTACAGGTGTATCCTGTAGTTCTTGCCATAGAAATGATTTTTTGCTTTCTGTCATAACGATCCAGAAGAGAATATGTATAAGACTTGCTTTTATTCTGTTCCTGCCCATCTATTTTTATTCTCATTATAGTATAATCTTCTTCTCCCGGCTTAAGTTTCCATTTTGGAAATAAGAGTCGAGATGTTAATTCAATTGGCCGTATCATTTTCCCATTTACTTCGATTTCATCATAGGAGAAAAATCCGGTTTCTCTTAATACTTTCAGGTATTCAATAGTTCCTGGATATCTAAGGGTTTTTTCTATCATGTTCGGAATATCCATGGTTTGAATAAGTGAACGGAGTCCATCTGAATTCCATGATTCCAGAGTTCCTACTCCCTCGAACTCCACCAATTCAGCATCTGAAAGAGCCTCCCGGGTAATTATTGCTCCATTCTCAACATATCTGGCCGGACGAATATATTCTTCAATTACATCAATAGGAGAAAATACAGCTTTGTACTCATAAGGCCATTCTCTTATAACAGGAAGGCCTCCAACCAGACATTCAAAATGTTCCACCTTCATGTTCTTATTATGGTATCCTAAAATGACATTTGACATTCCCGGGGCTATGCCACAATCTGTTACTATGCAGACTCCTGATTTCTGAGCCAGCTCATGCAAATCCCCTGGATCTTCCGGCATAAATGATATGTCTACCATATTTCGCCCCGCTTCAATAACATTTTTCATAACATGATGTCCCATATATCCGGGAACTGCTCCGACTACCAGATCAAATCCACTGACAGCTTTCTTAATTGTATCTCCGATTGACAGATCCAGCTTCAGTCTTGTTATTCCTGAGGCTTCCAATTCTGCAAGTCTCTCAGTATTTGTGTCTACAGCGGTTACATGATGATTTTTATTCAGGTCAAGAGCGATGGCTTTTCCAACCAGGCCTGCTCCTAAAACAATTATTTTACTCATAGGATTAGTAATGAAGAAATTATAAGAATATTACTTTGCAAATTAATAAAAAAATGGAATAATTGAGGCTTACAGAGGAGCTATAGTTTTATCAACCAAGAATAGTCCCAATAATTGTAGCTGACAGCAATGAAGCCAGTGTACCGGCAAGAAGAGCTCTCATGCCAAATTTTGAAAGCAATACTCTTTGATTTGGAGCAAGTGAACCAATTCCCCCAATCTGAATTCCAATAGATGCAAAATTCGCAAAACCACACAACATATATGTGGCCATGATAACTGATTTTTGATGAACCAGCCCTCCCGTTGCTTTTAGTTCAGACAGGCTAATGTAACCAATAAATTCTGTGAGTATAAGTTTTTCTCCAAGTAGCCTGCCTACAACAGTCATATCTTCTTTAGCAACTCCTATAAGCCACATAAGTGG
>JAUVKW010000040.1 GCA_030596025.1 Bacteroidota bacterium
TGACTAGTCAATTATGACATTAACCATTAACACCAAGCTAAAGCATGGTGCTGTTTTTATTCCAAATGAATTAAAACAAAGCTAGCGTACTACGTAGTTGACTTTAGTTCCCAGTCAAAACCATCCTTCTTGTCTTTGATCTCTATTCCAAGGGAAGTGAGGGCATTTCTTATTTGATCGGAAGTTTCAAAATTTTTCTTAAGTTTTGCTTCCTGCCGAATAGTTAAAATAGTTTCAATCAAAACGGCAGTTAATTCCGAACCTTTCCCTGAATTTTCGTGTATTAGTCCAAGGATATTCTCCACAAAAGTTTTATACAGGCTTTGTAAATTATTCAGATCGTCTGAATGAATACTAATTTTGCCCTCCTTCAAATCATTGATTTGCTTCAGCCCATCAAACAGATGTGAGATCAGTATGGGTGTATTCAGATCGTCATTTAATGCATGGTAGCATTTAGACTCAAATTGCTTAAAATCTATATCTGATTTAGATGAAGGCTGGATCTTTTCCAGGGTTTCTATGCCGCGAAAGAGTCTTTCAAGACCTTTTTCGGCTGAGATAAGTGCTTCATTTGAAAAATCAAGAGGACTTCTGTAGTGAGCCTGTAACATAAAAAACCGAACACTCATCGGGCTGTATGCTTTTTCCAGGAGAGGATGTTTGCCTGAAAAAAAATCATCCAGAGAAACTGCATTCCCGAGAGATTTTCCCATTTTTTGACCATTCAGAGTAATCATATTGTTATGCATCCAATACCTAACAGAGCTTTTACCATGTACAGCAGTGGATTGTGCAATTTCGCATTCATGGTGAGGGAATAAAAGATCCAATCCCCCTCCGTGTATGTCAAACTCATCACCAAGATATTTGGTTCCCATTGTAGAGCATTCCAGGTGCCATCCCGGGAAACCAACACTCCATTTTGATGGCCAGCGCATAAGATGATCAGGAGAAGCTTTTTTCCAAAGTGCAAAATCAAAGGGATTTTTCTTCTCATCCTGGCCCTCTAAATTGCGTGTATTGCTTTGAAGATCTTCCAATACTCTTCCTGAAAGAATACCATATTTATACTTTTCATTATACTTCTTAACATCAAAATATACAGAGCCATTTTTCTCATAGGCAAAACCGCTCTCAAAAATACGATCAATAAATTGCTGCTGTTCTATTATGTGCCCGGATGCCTGAGGCTCAATACTTGGATCCAGAACATTGAGTTGTCGCATTGACCTATGATAGCTGTTTGTGTAGTATTGGACAACCTCCATAGGTTCCAGCCTTTCAAGTCTGGCTTTTTTAGCAATTTTATCTTCTCCATCATCCATATCATTTTCAAGATGGCCCACATCAGTAATGTTTCGTACATACCTTACCTTATAATCAAGGTGTTGCAGATATCTGAAAAGAATATCAAAAGTAATTGCAGGTCTTGCATGACCAAGATGCGCATTCCCATAAACAGTAGGGCCACACACATACATCCCAACATGAGGAGAATTCAGGGCTTTGAACGCTTCTTTTTTTCTACTTAGAGAGTTGTATATAAATAACTGATTTTCCATTGATTAGAAATAATATTGTGTGAAATTATGCTTTGCAAAATTAACAATAATTCTTCAACCTCCAGATAATATCCCGTACAGAAACTAAATGAATTATGAAATCATTTTACTACACTTTGGGAATTATGGCATAATAACGTACTTTTGTAAACTCTTATTCAAATATTCTTTTCAAGGGAGAGTGTTTGATTTATTAAGAAGAGGGGAGAGATTAGGCTCAAAGAACCTCTAGCAACCATTCTTTCTTACGGATGAGAAAAAGGTGCTAAAACCTAATCCAATACTGATTGCCATTGGGATCAGCAAATGGAGATGATAAATGAATACTTAATATGAATCTTATTTTAGAATAAAGGCTTATTTGCAGGTAGTAAAAGCTTCATATGGCTTTTGTTCCTGTAATATGTATGAGTTTAAAATAATATGGCTGTTGAATTATTTAAAATAAAAGATCTTCTGAAGCTCGAATTTGGTTCATCGTTTTCTGAACTTGAGCTTGTTTATCATAGCTATGGGAACCTTAATAGTACAAGTGATAATGTAATATGGTTTTTTCACGCTCTGACTGCAAATTCAGATCCACAGGAATGGTGGCCCGGAATGATTGGAGAAGGTTGTTTGTTTGATCCCAAAGATCATTATATAATCTGTGCCAATATCATTGGCTCCTGTTATGGCTCTACAGGGCCACTTTCTATAGATCCAGAAACAGGGAAGCCTTATTTTCGTGATTTCCCCCTGGTTAGTTACAGAGATCTTATACAGGTTTTTGAAAAACTTAGAATACACCTGGGAATTGAGAAAATTCATACCGCTATTGGTGGATCTATTGGTGGATCACAGGCAATTGAATATAGCATTATGTTCCCTGATTTAATTCAGCACCTGATTGTTATTGGATCAGGGGTAGCTGCTTCTCCGTGGAGGATTGCATCTACTGAGTCTCAACGCCTGGCAATTGAGGCCGATTCAAGTTTTTACGAGGACAAACCAGATGGAGGTAAAAATGGACTTAAAGCAGCCCGGGCCATGGCTTTGTTGGGGTATCGCAATGCTGAAACCTACAACAAAACACAGGCCGAAGAAAACGATGAAGTTTATGAAGGCTTTAAGGTACAGAGTTATCAGCAGTACCAGGGAGAGAAGTTGATCAATCGCTTCGATGCATATTCTTATTATTCTATGTTGAAAATGTCAGACACTCATAATGTTGGACGTGGCAGGGGGGGCAGCTAAAAGCCCTTAGATTGATTAAGGCAAATACCCTGGCCATTGGAATTTCTACAGACCATTTGTTTCTGGTTGAGGAACAGAAATTTCTCGCAAACAACGTTAAAAATGGAACATATGTTGAGTTAGATTCCATTTATGGACACGATGGGTTTTTAATTGAGGTTGAGAAAATAACTGAGGTGGTGATGGAATTTTATAATAGCAAGTTACCCGAAAAGGGAGCTTAATAATATAAGCATGGACAGAAGTAAGGTTTTTGAAAAATTAATTGCTAAAAAGGTTCTGGTACTGGATGGTGCCATGGGAACCCTTATCCAGGAGCATAAACTTTCAGAAGAGGATTTCCGTGGGGAAGAATTTCAGGATCATACCAGTCCGCTGAAAGGGAATAATGACTTGCTTTCTATTACGCAGCCCACTATCATTAAAAATATACACAAGAAATACCTGGAAGCCGGGGCCGATATAATTGAAACTAACACCTTCAATGCAAACAGAATTTCCCTTGCTGATTATAGACTTGAAAACCAGGCGTATAGAATAAATAAAGCCGCAGCTCAAATTGCCAGAAGTGCAGCGGACAATTTTATGAAGGCAAATCCTGAACAAATAAAATTTGTTGCCGGATCTATGGGGCCAACCAGTAAAACAGCATCTATTTCACCCCGGGTTGAAGAACCTGGTTTCAGGGAAGTACATTTCAGTGATTTGAAGGAGGCTTATCAGGAGCAGGCTGCCGGACTTTTGGATGGGGGTGTAGACATTATATTATTAGAAACAATTTTTGACACACTGAATGCAAAGGCTGGCCTGTTCGCTATTCGCGAAGAGATGAATACGAGGAACCTGAAACTTCCGGTAATGGTTTCAGGGACTCTTACCGATTCCAGTGGAAGAACCCTTTCAGGACAAACCCTGGAAGCATTTTTAACTTCGGTTTCCGGCTTGAATATTTTCAGTATTGGCCTGAATTGTGCCATGGGGGCCCATGAACTAAAACCCTTTGTAAAACAAATTTCGGAGAAAGCAAACCTTCCGGTAAGCATTTATCCCAATGCCGGACTTCCCAACCAGTTTGGAGAGTACGATGAAACACCGGAAGAAATGAGCTTACTCATGAAAGAATTTCTGGATAAAGGGCAGGCGAATATAATTGGCGGTTGCTGTGGAACTACTCCTGAGCATATTCGTAGGTTTTCATTGCTGGCTAAAGAAGCCAAACCCAGGATTGTTCCTGAAGCCAGGCCAAACTTACAATTGAGCGGGCTGGAAAGTTTGGTCGTATATCCGGGAAGTAATTTTATAAATATTGGAGAACGAACCAATGTAGCCGGGTCGAAAAAATTTGCCAGATTGATCAGGGAAAATAAATATGAAGAAGCATTAACAATTGCAAGAGAGCAGGTGGAAAATGGAGCTCAGATAATTGATGTAAATCTTGATGATCCAATGTTGGATGCAAAAGAGGAAATGGTCAGGTTTCTTTCAATTTTGGCATCTGACCCGGAAGTTGCAAGAGTCCCTGTAATGATTGACTCTTCGAAATGGGAAGTATTGGAGGTGGGTTTGCAGTGCTTGCAGGGAAAGGGGATAGTAAATTCTATTTCGTTGAAGGAGGGAGAAAAAGAATTCCTGAACAGGGCCCGGAAAATTATGAATTATGGTGCAGCGGTAATAATTATGGCTTTTGATGAAAAAGGACAGGCTGCAAATTATGAAAGGAAAATTGAGATAGTATCCAGAGCCTATAAACTCCTGACAGAAGAAATAAATTTCCCCCCGGAAGATATAATTTTTGATCCCAATGTTTTAACAATAGCAACAGGAATAGAAGAGCATAATAATTATGCACTGGATTTCATTCATACTACAGAATGGATTAAAAAGAACCTTCCATTTGTGCGTGTGAGCGGAGGAATAAGCAACCTGTCATTTGCATTCAGGGGAAACAATGTAGTTCGTGAAGCTATGCATGCTGCCTTTTTGTACCATTCTATAAAAGCAGGCCTGGATATGGGAATCGTGAATGCAGGAATGTTACCGGTTTATAGTGAAATTCCTGAAATTCTGCTAACAAGTGTGGAGGATGTGATTTTAAACCGACACCATAAAGCTACAGATCGATTGATAGAGCTAGCTCAAAACATAGATCCTTCAAGCCCAAAAGCCAGGGAAAAGAAGGATACATGGAGAAATGAACTTCTGGATAAACGAATTGAAATTTCTCTTCTAAAGGGAAATCACGATTATATTGAGCAGGATATGAAAGAAGCTCTGGAAATATATTCCTCATCATTGGATATAATTGAAGGGCCCTTAATGAAAGGCATGGATGTGGTAGGAGATCTTTTTGGGGATGGAAAAATGTTTCTGCCACAGGTTATAAGAAGTGCCAGGGTAATGAAGAAAGCCGTGGCTTTCCTGAATCCTTATATTGAGGAAGAGAGAAAAGCTGATAAAAATCACAAGTCTGTAGGGAAAATACTGATGGCTACAGTGAAAGGAGATGTTCATGATATAGGCAAAAATATTGTTTCCCTGGTACTTGAATGCAATAATTATGAAGTAGTGGATCTGGGTGTTATGGTTTCCGCTGAAAAGATACTACATGAAGCAAAATTACAAAAAGCAGATATAATTGGATTGAGTGGATTGATTACTCCTTCTCTTGATGAAATGATAAGCATTGCAAGACAAATGAAGGATAAAGATTGCAAACTTCCTTTGTTGATTGGTGGTGCCACCACCTCAATTTTGCATACAGCAGTAAAAATTTTCCCGGAGTATGATAATGGAGTTATTCATGTTAAAGATGCTTCAAAAAGTGTTCAAACAGTAGCAAAATTATTATTTGAAGATCGAAAAAAGTCATTTTTAACGGAAGTAGAAGAAAATTATAACTCATTGAGGGAAATAAACAAAGGAGTAAAAAGAAAAACTATCTCTATTGAAATGGCGCGAAAAAACCCATTCAAACCAGATTGGAGAAAAAATACGCCAGTAAAACCTGCTCAATTGGGAATTCAGGAAATCAAGTTAGAAGATCTTACAGAGATTAGTACCTATATTGACTGGACCTTCTTTTTTCATGTGTGGGAAATAAAAGGGCGTTTTCCTGAGATATTGAATCATCCTAAAAGGGGAAAAGAAGCTTCCAGGCTATATGTAGATGCCAGGGTTATGCTTGATAAGATAATTCAGGATGGTATTTTAAAAGCAGAGGCAGTGCTTGGAATTTTTCCTGCAAATACAATTGGAGATGATATCATATTGTATGCAGATGAAAACAGGAAGGATGAAATAGCTATTTTAAATCAATTGCGACAGCAAGCAGTATTGGATGAAGGAAAAGCCAAGCTTTCGCTTGCAGATTTTGTGGCCACCAGGGAATCTGAAATTGCTGATTACCACTCAGTGTTTGCGGCCACTGCGGGAATAGGAATAGAGAAGTATATTGAAAAGTTTGAATCAGGGAATGATGATTACTCTGTGATCATGGTTAAGGCACTTGCTGATCGTTTGGCTGAAGCTTTTGCAGAATGGCTTCATGAAAAGGTTAGAAAAGAACTATGGGGTTTTGCTCCGGATGAAAACTTAAATCTCAACCAGCTTTTACAGGCCAGATACCAGGGAGTAAGACCGGCATTCGGTTATCCTGCTTGTCCTGATCATTCAGAAAAGAAAAAGATTTTCGAGCTTCTTGATGTCGAAAAACGCATAGGACTTAGTATTACAGAGAACTTTTCTATGTCTCCGGGAGCATCTGTTAGCGCACATATTTTTTCCAGTCCTGATTCGAAGTATTTTGATGTGGGAAAGGTATCAAAAGATCAAGTCATTGATTATGCCGGGAGGAAGAAATATTCCATTGAGGAAATGGAGAGAATACTTGCACCAAATTTAAGTTACTAACACTAAAAATTGAATTATGGGGATTAAAGTAATTGACCTGTTAAATAATACTGATAAAACCTTATTCTCATTTGAGCTGCTTCCTCCATTAAAAGGAGAAGACATTAAGGCTATATATCACACCATTGATCCTTTGATGGAATTCAAACCCCCGTATATTAATGTAACTTATCATCAGGAAGAGGTTGTTTACAGGAAGGTAAAGGAAAATTTACTGGAAAAAAAGACTATTTGGAAGCGACCAGGAACTGTTGCAATATCAGCCTCTATTAAATACAAATATAAGGTGGCAGTAGTACCTCATATTATTTGTGGTGGATTTACAAAGGAGGAAACAGAAAATGCCCTGCTTGACCTGAATTTTCTTGGGATGAATAATGTTTTGGCCATTAGAGGAGATGCCCCGGCCGACACCAAAATATTTGTCCCCGAAGAAGGAGGGCATCATCATGCTCTGGATATTGTGAAACAAATAGTAAAACTGAATAAAGGGATTTACCTGGATAAAGAACTGGAAAATAAAAAACCCACCTCTTTCTCTGTGGGGGTCGCTGGATATCCTGAAAAACATCCTGAATCTCCCAATATGGATTCCGACATTCATTTTCTAAAGAAAAAAATTGATGCCGGAGCTGAATACATTGTTACTCAAATATTTTTCGACAATAATAGCTATATTAATTTTGTTGATAAATGTCGTATGGCGGGAATTAAGGTGCCAATTATTCCGGGACTTAAACCTATCGCTGCATTGAGCCATTTAAATTATCTTTCAAAAACCTTTAGTATTGATATTCCTGATTTACTGGTAAAAGAAGTATTGAAATGTAAGGATAACAACCAGGTTCGTGAAGTTGGAATTGAATGGGCTGTGCAGCAATCTAAAGAATTAATAAAATATGGTGTTCCGGTATTGCATTACTATACTATGGGAAAACCTGATAATATCCGGAAAATTGCGAAACGGGTTTTTTGAATAGATTAATTAAGTATAAATAATAAAATAGTCCGGTTAATTTGCCGGATCAAAAAAACATGAATAAGAGAAAAAAGATAATAAAAAAAGTCTCCTTAAAAAAAGAGGAGTTAAAGAATAAAGTATTAGGGGTTTTTGCGAATAAACCCACAAAAATATTGAATTATAAACAAGTTGCCAGCCACCTGCAAATAAAAGATGCTGGAGCCAGGAAGATGATAGTTACTATTCTTGATGAGCTGAAGGAGAATGAAAATCTTACTGAAATATATAGAGGAAAGTATAAACTAAAACGGAAAGGCGGATTTGTAATTGGAATAGTTGACTTAACAGCGTATGGATCGGCATATGTACGAGTTGACTCTTTGAGTGAAGATATATTTATAGCCCAGGTAAATTTAAACCGGGCTTTGCAAGGAGATACTGTTAAGGTATTCTTGTATGCTCAAAAGAAAATGCATAGGCTTGAGGGAGAAGTGGTTGAGGTGTTGGAAAGGGCAAAGAAAACTTTTGTTGGTATAATTCAGATCTCAGGAAAGTTTGCCTTTGTTGTTTCAGAGAAAAAACGAATGCCCTATGATATTTATATATCTCAAGACAAACTGAGAGGTGCAAAGAATGGCCAAAAGGTTGTAGCCCGTATTTGTGACTGGCCCCAAAATGTTAAGAATCCATTCGGGGAAGTAATTGAAATTCTTGGCCAACCTGGAGAACACGAAGTTGAAATTCATGCTATACTTGCAGAATATGAACTGCCGTACAAGTTTACTAAAGAAGTCCTGATGGCGGCGAAAAATGTTTCAGAAAAAATTTCTGCCGGAGAGCGAAAAAACAGGCGTGACTTTAGGAACACAACTACTTTTACTATAGATCCTGTAGATGCAAAGGATTTTGACGATGCCCTTTCAGTTAGAAAAATGACAAATAACAATTGGGAAATCGGAGTTCATATTGCAGATGTTACCCACTATGTAAAACCTGGGACAATACTGGATGAAGAAGCCTATGAAAGAGGAACATCTGTTTATCTGGTAGACCGGGTAGTTCCCATGTTACCAGAAAAACTATCCAATGAGATATGCTCACTGAGGCCGGATGAGGAAAAACTTTGTTTTTCTGCAGTTCTTGAAATGAATGAAAATGCGGAAGTAATGTCTGTGTGGTTTGGAAAAACCATCATAAAGTCGAATAAACGGTTTACTTACGAAGGAGCACAGCAGATTATTGAAACAGGTAATGGAGAACTTAAGAATGAAGTGTTGCAATTGCATAAACTAGCTCAGATACTGAGGAAAGAGCGTTATAAAACCGGATCTTTTGAATTTGAGAGAGTAGAGGTAAAATTTCAAATCGATGAGAAAGGAGTTCCGTTAGGAGTGTACTTTAAAGAAAATAAAGAATCCAATCAGCTGGTTGAAGAATTTATGCTTCTGGCTAATAAAAAGGCTGCCGAATTGATATCAAAGGGAGATAAGAAAGAGAAATCGGGTATGTCAAAACCTAAGGCCTTTGTTTACCGGATACATGATAAGCCCAACCAGGAAAAACTAGAATCTTTTTCAAGAATTGCGGCAAAATTCGGACATAAAATGTCATCTCTTGAGGGAAAAAATGTTTCTGCAGGGATGAATCAGGTATTAAGAAAGGTTCAGGGTAAGAGGGAACAGAATATAATTGAGACATTGGCTATTAGATCTATGGCAAAAGCCATATACTCTCCTCAAAATATCGGACATTATGGATTGTCTTTTAAACATTACACTCATTTTACATCTCCCATACGGCGATATCCTGATATGATGGTTCATAGAATACTTGCATCTTACCTGGCAGGAGAAAAATCAAAAAGTGAAAAAAGACTGGAAAAAGAGTGTCAACATACCTCAGACATGGAAAAGAGAGCTGCCGAGGCGGAAAGAGCATCAGTGAAATTTAAACAGGTAGAGTTTTTAGCTGATAAAATCGGGGAGCAATTTTCAGGAATAATTTCTGGAGTGGCAAACTGGGGCTTATATGTTGAGATTGTGGAAAATAAATGTGAAGGAATGGTCCCAATCCGTGACCTGGATGATGATTTTTATGAATTCGATGAAAAGAATTTTCAGTTGATAGGGAATAGAACCAGGAAAAAATATCAATTGGGCGATATGATAAACATAGAAATCGCCAGAGCAAACCTGGCTAAAAAACAATTGGATTTCAGGATCGTTAATTGAGCATCTGCCAGATTGTTTTATATTTGTAAATATCCGAATGATCTGGTCAAAGGTTCAAAAATTATGAAGAATAAGAGAAAAGTCAGAAAAGCCATTGTAGAAGCTGCATCTTCGATATTTTCGAAGTTTGGGTATAAGAAAACTTCTATGGATGATATTGCCAGGGAGTTTGGCATGGGAAAAAGCTCCCTGTATTATTATTTTGAAAGCAAGGAAGATATTTTTGAAGCTGTAGTTGTTCATGAAGCGGATATGTTAAAAATTGCTTTGATGGAAGTGATTAGCAAAACAAGAGATCCGCGAGAAAAGTTAAGACATTATATACTTGTAAGAATGAGCAGCTTTCGGAAACTTTCTAATTATTATAATGCAATTTTCAGTGAAGATCTTTCGCATTTTGAGTTTATTGAAAAGATACGGGAGCGATATGATAAGGAAGAGGTACAAACTGTTGCACACATCCTTACAGAGGGTGCAAAAATGAATACTTTTACGATTGAAAATACTGAATTAGCAGCAATTGCCATTTGTACTGCAATGAAGGGACTTGAAATTCCGCTTTTTTGGAAACGTAAAGATTATGAAATTGAGTCAAGACTAAATGATATTCTGGATATGCTTTTTTATGGGATTGTGAAAAGAAAGGAGAACAAAACAAGTAAATTCTGAAAAAAAATTATCTTTACACACACCAAATACATCTTAATTGAAAACAAAATTTTTAAAAACATGAAAACATTAACTACATTTTTGGGTCTTTTTATTGTAACCCTGGCCTTTGGTCAAACGGCAGCCGAGATAGTATTGGGTAAGTGGTATACAGATGATAAAGAAACAATAGTAGAGATTTACAAGACAGGGGAAAAATATTTTGGGAAAGTTGTATGGTTAATGGAGGAAAATGAAGATGATGGTACTCCAAAGGTAGATGATGAAAATCCAGATGCCAAATTGCAAAAAAGGCCAATTATGGGACTTAATATATTGAAAGGATTCTCATATGATTCCGAAGACAAAGAATGGGCTGATGGTACCATCTATGATCCTAAAAACGGAAAGACTTATGATTGCTATATGTGGATAGAAAAGGCAGGTGAGATACAAATAAAAGGCTTCGTTATGGGAATGCGTTTTATTGGAAGAAGCACTACCTGGACCAAGGCAGAATAAGGAGCTTTTTATTTTTTCAAGCCTTTCATACTTTTTAAACAGCCTCAAGACTTTTAGAGTTTAAAGAAACGTTTTTGAAAAATAAGAATGGAGCTTACACCAAGGGTAATGGAGGTGTCAGCAAGATTGAATACAGGTCTGAAGAAAATAAAATCATGTCCTGACAGCCAGGGAACCCATTTCGGAAACGAGCCGTTTATGATAGGGAAGTAGAACATGTCAACCACTTTTCCATGAAGGAAAGATGAATAGCCTCTTCCTTCAGAAAAGAATGTTGCTGCTCCAAAGTAGCTATCTGTAAAGATCATACCATAAAAAGCACTATCAATAATATTGCCAATAGCTCCGGCTAAAATAGCTGAAATACTGAAAATAAGCCCATAGGGATATCCTTTTTTAATAAGACTTGCTAAATACCAGCCAATCCCTCCAATTGCAAGGATACGGAAAATGCTAAGAATAAATTTTCCGGCTTTTCCGGCAAATTCCATCCCAAAAGCCATACCATTATTTTCAATGAAATGAAAAAGAAACCAGTTTCCTATAACTTTGTACTCCTGTCCAAGAAACATATTGGTTTTAACCCAAATTTTAAGACTTTGATCAAGTATAAGGATGGCCAGAATAAATAGTATGGATTTTGTGCCTTTTGACATATATATTGCCAGTTTTTTTCGTGAATATCCTTCTCAAAATAAATAACTGAATGAAACGCAGTGTTCATTCAGCTATGATATGTTTTTGCTTCGGTTAATTTATCGCTGTTTTTGTTTAGCCTCGATACAAAGAGTTGCATGAGGAACAGCTTTCAGCCTTTCTTTGGAAATTAATTTGCCGGTTTCTCTACAAATGCCAAATGTTTTATTTTCAATTCTAATTAGAGCGGCGTCAAGGTGTTGAATAAATTTATACTGTCTTTGTGCAAGTTTTCCTGCTTCTTCTTTAGAAAGAGTTGCTGCCCCCTCTTCCAATACCTTAAATGTTGGAGAAGTATCTTCAATGTCGTTGCTGTGTTCGTGAGAAATAGCTGATTTTAAGAGATCATAATCTGCCCTGGCCTTTTCTATCTTCTTTAAAATAAGCTCTTTAAACTCCTGTAGCTCTTCGTCATTATATCTTGTCTTATCTGCCATAGCTGTAAATATTTTAATATAAATATAACAAAAATAAGTGAATAATATTTTAGCAATTTCACCCTATTTTTTTAAAAGTTTTTATTACGATTTTTGAATTTTAACCCTGGTAAGAACATTTTCTTCCAGTTCCATTTCTTTTCCTTCCTTGAGCTCTTCCACCAACAGTATTTTATTTGCCAGAATCTGACTGCTGATATAATCCTTGTGGGTTTCAACGGCTTTATCAATAGCAGGATGACGTTTGATTTGAACAAGGATCTTATCTGTTACATTAAACCCACTTTCTTTTCTCAGGTTTTGAACGCGATTTACCAATTCCCTGGCGATTCCCTCATTCTTCAGGGTTGGGGAGAGGTTGATATCAAGAGCAAGTGTTAAGTTCCCATCATTTGCAACAAGCCATCCGGGAATATCCTCCGAAAGAATTTCCACATCTTCGAGGGTTAGTTTTATATCAAGATCCTGAATATTTAACACAAAGTTTCCCTCTTTCTCAAAATGCAAGATGTCTTTTTGTGACATTTGTGCAATTTCACCTGCAATGAGCTTCATTTGTTTTCCATATCGAGGCCCCAGTGATTTAAAATTGGCTTTAATTTTTTTAACCAGAACTCCTGAAGTATCTGTCAGGTATTCAATATCCTTAACATTTACTTCTGAAAGGATGAGGCTTTTTACGGCTTCAACCTGCTCTTTAATAGATCCATTGCTTACCGGGATCATTATTTTATTGAGTGGTTGACGAACTTTCAGATTTACCTTTCTTCGCAGCCCCAATACCATAGATGATATTTTTTGGGCAATTTCCATTTTTCCCTCAAGGTCCTTATCTATTAGTTTTAAATTGTATTTTGGGAAATCGCTAAGATGACATGATTCAAACTTGCTCTTACCGGTAATGGAATTCAAATCCATGAAAACTTTATCCATGTAAAAAGGAGCAATTGGAGAAGCCAGAATTACCACTTTTTCAAGGCACTCATACAATGTTTGATAGGCAGAAATTTTATCCTTCGAATATTCTCCACCCCAGAATCTTTTCCGGTTTAATCTTACATACCAATTACTTAAATTTTCAGTAACAAACTGCTGAATTTCTCTTCCTGCCTTAGTGGGTTCATAACTCCTGTAATGATTTTTCACATTTTTAGTAAGAGAATGGAGCAAAGAAATAATCCACCTGTCTATTTCAGGTCTTTCTTCAACGGGGACTCCTTCCTCCTGATATCTGAAACCATCAACATTTGCATAAAGTGCAAAAAATGAATAAGTATTATAAAGGGTTCCGAAAAACTTACGTTTTACCTCATCCACTCCCGAAACGTCAAATTTTAGATTATCCCAGGGTTGGGAATTTGTTATCATGTACCAGCGGAGAGGATCAGAACCATATTTTTCAATTGTTATAAATGGATCAACTGCATTTCCAAGGCGTTTAGACATTTTATTCCCCTCTTTATCTAACACAAGTCCATTTGAAATGATGTTTTTAAAAGCTACTGAATCAAAGAGCATTACCGCAATGGCATGCAATGTGAAAAACCAGCCTCTTGTTTGGTCCACACCTTCTGCAATGAAATCTGCCGGGTAAAATTTACGAAAATCAGGATCTTTAATTGAAAATGGATAATGCATTTGGGCGTAAGGCATGGCACCTGAATCAAACCACACATCAATTAGTGTTGATTCCCTGAACATTTTTTTCCCGTCTGGAGAAATCAGAATAATATTGTCAACAAAAGGCCGGTGAAGATCAAAATTTTCATAATTGTTTTTTGAATAATCTTCATCCACATAAGCAGCCAGGGGATTTTCATTCATAAATCCAGCTTGTACAGATTTTTCAATTTCCTGTTTTAACTCGGATACTGAGCCAATACAAATTTGCTCTTGTTTATCCTCAGTCATCCAGATGGGTATAGGGGTTCCCCAATATCTGGCACGAGAGAGATTCCAATCCACAAGATTTTCGAGCCATTTCCCAAACCTTCCACTTCCTGTGGCTTTGGGTTTCCAGTTTATAGTTTTATTGAGCTCAATCATTTTATCTTTCAAGGCCGTGGTTTTAATAAACCATGAATCCAGAGGATAATATAAAACAGGTTTGTCAGTACGCCAGCAATGAGGGTAATTGTGTATATGTTTTTCAATACGAAAAGCTCTTCCCTCATGCTTTAGCTGAACAGCAATATCAATATCTACACTTGAATCATTCTGGGTTTTTGTTTCATCATATTCATTCTTTACATAGTATCCGCTGAATTCTTTATAAGATGCAACATTTACCTTCTCTTCTACAAAACCGGGATCAAGGTCCTCAATTCTAAAAAAACGACCTTTTCTGTCAACTAAAGGTTGAATATTTAAATTTTTGTCAAGCACTGTAAGTGCTGAAATATTGGTTTTTTTGGAAACCCGGTAATCATCTGCTCCAAAAGTTGGTGCTATATGTACAATTCCGGTTCCATCTTCTGTTGTTACAAAATCACCGAGTATTATCCTAAAAGCATTTTCTCCGGGATTAACCCATTTAATAAGTTGCTCATAATTAATTCCCTCAAGTTCTTTTCCCTCAATTTCCTCAATAATCCTGAAAGGAATTTTTTTATCTCCGGGCTTGTAATCTTCAAAATTAAGAGATTTGTTTTCGGATGGAAAGAATCCCTCTATTAGGTTTTTTGCAAGAATCACGGTAATAGGATTCCCACTATATGGGTTAAAGCTATGTACTTTAAGATAGCTTATTTTACTACCAACAGCCAGGGCTGTGTTTGAAGGCAAAGTCCAGGGAGTGGTGGTCCAGGCCAGGATAAATAAGTCAGTATTAATATCCTGGAAAAGAAATTCAGATTTCTTATCTTTTATTACTCTGAATTGGGCAACTATGGTTGTGTCTTTGACATCTTTATAACATCCAGGCTGATTAAGTTCATGAGTGCTTAGTCCGGTTCCTGCTGCAGGTGAGAAAGGTTGAATTGTATAATCTTTATAAAGAAGGCCTTTTAAGTGTAATTCTTTCAGAAGCCACCATAAAGATTCAATATACCGATTATCATAGGTAATATAGGGGTCATCCATATTTACCCAATATCCCATTTTATGAGTCAGATCTTCCCATTGATCTGTATACTTCATCACATCTTTCCTGCAGGCATTGTTATATTCTTCCACAGAAATTTTTTTCCGGGAATTCTCATTGCCGATGTCTTCTTTGGTAATTCCCAGGCTTTTTTCAACGCTTAATTCTACGGGAAGTCCATGAGTATCCCAGCCTGCTTTTCTTTCCACCAAATAGCCCTCCATAGTTTTGAAGCGACAAAAGACATCTTTAATAGTCCTGGCTATAACATGATGTATTCCGGGAATGCCATTGGCCGATGGAGGTCCTTCGTAAAAAACAAAACTTTTACTATCCTGATTTTTATCCAGGCTTTTCTGAAAAGTATTTTTTTCTTTCCAGATTTCCAGCACCTCCTTATTGATGTCAGAAAGATTAAAATTATTATATTCCGGGAACTTCTTACTCATTGATATATACTCCTTAAGGACTTTTCAAAATAAGTTCACAAAGATAGATTATTTACCCAATTGTTGTTTTACAATACGTGCAATATATTTACCAATCACATCAAACTCCAAATTCACTATTGTCCCTTTTTTGATTTGATGAAAATTAGTTATTTCATAGGTATATGGTATGATCGCCACCTGAAAGGACTTTTCTTTGGAGTTAACAACAGTCAGACTTACACCATTTACTGAAATTGAACCTTTTTCAACGGTAATGTAATCTTCCTGGGTGGGTTCAAATTCAAAAGTGAAATACCAGCTTCCATCTGCCTCCACAACATCAGTGCATACTGCTGTTTGGTCCACATGGCCCTGAACAAGATGTCCATCCAGTAAGCTATCCATCCTCATAGATCTTTCCAGGTTTACCATGCTTCCAATTTCCAGCTGCCCCAGGTTTGATTTTTCAAGAGTCTCTTTAATGGCAGTAACTGTGTACTGGCCTTGAGATTTTTTTACTACCGTCAAACAAACCCCACTGTGTGCAATACTCTGATCGATTTTTAATTCGTTAACAAAAGAACAATCCATTGTAATATGAAGATTCTCCTTGTCATGCTCAAGCTTAACTACCCTGGCTGCTTCTTCAACAATTCCTGAAAACATTTATTTGTGATTTTATGTTAAACTGAAGATTAAAGTAAAATAATTACTCATTTACAATCTCTATTTTTTCAATACTATCGCCTTGCTGGATCGTGTCTAACACTTCAAGACCCTCTACTACCTTTCCAAAGACAGTATGTACACGATCAAGGTGAGCAGTATTATTCCTGCTATGACACACAAAAAATTGAGAGCCACCCGTATCTTTACCAGCATGAGCCATGGAAAGAACTCCACGGTCATGATATTGGTTATCGCCATCTAGTTCACATTTTATTGTATAACCAGGCCCTCCGGCTCCGGTTCCTTCAGGACACCCACCCTGGATGACAAAATCAGGAATAACCCTGTGCCAGGTAAGACCATTATAATAACCTTTTTCAGAGAGTTTTATAAAGTTAGACACTGTTCCCGGAGCATCCTTTTCAAAGAACTCAACATTCATTGTGCCCCGATTTGTTGTAATAATTGCTTTTTTCATTGTTCTTAAATAGTTTACAATATGTTTTGGGCTGCAAAAATAGGTATTAATAATCATATTACGGAACTTGTTTTTATAAAAAAACTTTGTTCCTTTATCGGGAATTTTTTGTATTAGTTTTAAAAATATGGATGGAATAGATAAACGTATAGTTACATTTATTAACAAACATCATGTATTAACCCTGGCAACTTGCTCTGAAAATAAACCCTGGTGTGCAAACTGTTTTTATGTTTATTTTGAAGACGTAAACCTGTTTGTTTTTACATCTGATGATACCACTAAGCATATTCAGGATGTTTTGATGCATGATCTGGTTGCAGGATCTATTGTGCTTGAAACCACTGTTATTGGGAAGATCAGGGGAATTCAGTTTCAGGGAAAAATGTGGAAGCCTGAAAGGGACTTACTTAAAAAGGTTAAATCAGCCTATCTTAAGAGGTTTCCCGTAGCCATGCTTTTGAAAACAAATCTTTGGGTGGTTGAACCCTCGTTGTTGAAATTTACAGACAACAGATTAGGCTTTGGGAAGAAGCTAATTTGGAGAAAAAAAAACACATAGCTGGGTTTAATCAAATTTCCAAATATGATATTAGTTACTGGAGGAACAGGCCTTGTTGGATCTCACTTATTATTTTCGTTGGCACAGAGCGGGAAGAAAATTTATGCCCTGAAAAGAAAAAACAGCTCATTAGTGGATCTTTACCGTGTATTTAAACATTATTCAAATAAAGCAGAAGACCTTCTAAAAAAAATACATTGGGTTGAGGGAGACATCTTAAACATGGAAGATTCAGGAGCATACATGAATGATATCTCTGAAGTCTATCATTGTGCCGCCCTTGTTAGTTTTGACCACTCACGCCGACATGAGATGATGGAAACAAATGTAAGAGGAACAGCCTCCATTGTTGATTTGTGTTTGCAAAAAGGAGTTAATAAATTTTGTTTCGTGAGTTCTATTTCTGCCATTGGACCCGTAGGGGAGAATGGTATTGCAGATGAAGAGTCATATTGGAAAAATTCAAGGAATGCCTCCTGGTATTCCTGGTCGAAATTTAATTCAGAATTAGAAGTCTGGAAAGGCATGGCCCAAGGATTAAATGTATGTATTGTGAATCCCTCTGTTATATTAGGTCTTGGATCCTGGTCAAAAGGAAGCGGCAGCTTGTTTTCTATGATTGATGGAGGTCAAAGTTTTTATACCGAGGGTATTACAGGTTATGTTGATGTTAGGGATGTAGTTAAGGTAATGACTATACTAATGGATAAAGAAATTTTCGGAGAACGATTTATCCTGAATTCAGAAAACCTTGGTTATAAAGAAATTTTTATGATGATTGCATCTGGACTGGAAAAAAAACCTCCAGGAATTAGAGCTGGAAGGTATTTGACATCCCTGGGTTGGAGAATACAGAGCTTACTATCTGCTTTTTCAGGTCGTTCCCCGGTATTTACAAGGGAATTGGCACGAGCCAGCCAAAACAGAAAAGCATATTCCAATGAAAAGCTTGTAAAAACACTGGGACTGAAATTTATACCTGTAGCTGAATCTATTCAGGAAATTTGTGAGGCCTATAAAGAGAAGAAGAGCAAAGCCATAAATCACTAGAATTTAACTAAAATCCAAAATTCAATCCTGCTGAAAAGGTATTAGTTTTATCATGCCACATAGGATGGGTATATCTATCTAAATCATTCCCGTTAATATTACTATTTTGAAACTCCAGGATAAAAAAAGCATCATTGATAATTTCATACCTGGCTAAAATTGAAAAGCTCGTATTTTCCCATTCAATAGTTTCCATGAAAGGAAGTCCAAGACGATCTCCTCCCATATCATCATAATCTGGCCCTTTTTGTGCAAGCAAAAGAGATGCATGTAAATATAAGCCTCTTAAAGGTTTTGCGGCAATCGCAACATATAATTCCTGGCTGTTGTCTTCCAAATAATGACCCAGGTTGAATTTGTTTGATTCAAATTCCAGGGTTGGCACATAATGTTGAAAAGTCAAAGGGTTTGATCGGGTATACTCAATTGTTAAAGAAATATTTTGCAAGGGAAAATTTGAAAGCCTTCCTCCTATTTTCCAACTATAAAAATTTGATTCTTCCGGATCGAAAATTCGTGATGTTGCTAATTCATCTATGAACAGAGAAGTGTATAAATGCAAGTTTTTAATATTCCTCGAGCTGATATCAAAAAATAATTGGGAATTTTGGTTGTCAATTCCGTGATTTGTAGAATGATCAATAGATTTGAAGAAGACCAGGGGTATCAGGTACCCGGGAAAAACCCCCAGGTCTGTATATACAATGGAGTTCCCAAATGAAAGATTAAGTTTTTCTACTGGAGTGAAAGTAAATAGATTGGTGGCAATGTACCTGGGATGGTATACTTCCCGGTATTCCATGCCATAACTACTATTGGTCCAGTAACTTCGTGTACTATCCACAACTTCCGAAACCAACCAGGCATGAGTGTAATTAAATTCAAACCATTTTACCGGTTTCATGCGCAGGTAAATTTGTGGAACGGATGGTGTTCGGCCTGAAAAAATATTTGATCCATTATAATTATTACCCCAGGAGAAATGATCCTTTATTAAACCAGCAGACCCCCAATCCCAGCTATAACTTATTCCACCACGCATTTCGCTGTAATCACCGTTCCCTTTGTAATTAGCACCCATTCTCTGAGTTAGATAATCTGGCCTGGACAGGAATTGTTCATCATGATTATCCCGTAAGCTTGCATAAAAGCCCCAATGTTTACCGACATATGCAAAAGCTTCAGCACCATTCCACCAGTGGGTGGCAGATCCATTTTTATTGGTCCAGTATTGAATTCCAAGAATCGGATTAATAGAAAATGTAAAGAGACTGTCTTTGTAATATAAAATATCAAAACGCTTGTTGAAGTCCTTATCAGACTTAAGCTCTTTATTGAAGTCTTTTAGAAAAAACTTCAGATCTCTAATTTGTCTTTCGTTCAATTGCTCTTTTTGTTTTTCAAGATCATGCAATTTTGAGGCAATAAATGAACGGCTATAAGGTTTAATGGCAGTATTCAAATCAATCAGTTGAGAATTAGCCATTTCGTCAAGGAAGTCATATAAGCTTGAATTTGAAATATGATGAAATACTTCCTGTCCTTTCACAGCAGTAATATTGACCAAGAGAAATATAGCAATAAATATTCCTAAAAGCAGGGAATTATTAAGTTTCTGAAGCGAGATCATAATGACTGATTGTCCTTAATTGTTGTATTTCCTAAGACCAAAAATAACCAGTAAGTAGTTAAAGATACAAAATCAAAGAACATCGTGTATTTCCGGCTTAATTTTTACTGGCTTCTTGCATTTTTAAATATGATGTTGTAAAAAGCTTTCCAGAAATATTTCCAATCGGTTTTAAAGGGATGTTTTTCGTAGAATTCAAGATATCTCATTTCTGAGGATTGTATTTCTTCCAGTGTTTTTGGGAGATCAGTATAGTATGGAGGTACCAGCCCGGGTTTCCACAGGATTCTTTTTTCCTGTAGTTCTTTTGAGTATAGGCCGAAATAATGCTTGCTTAAAGGTCGAACACCAACTATTTTGAGATCACCCTTTATGAGATTCCCAAGCATGGGGAGCTCATCAATCCAGAATCTCCGCATGATCTTTCCCTGTGTTGATACCCGGAAATCACTTTCAAATTTCCCTCCTTCTTTCAAATTATGATGCTTGTAAATATAATCTTGCAGGTATTCGGCGTAGGGATGCATTGTCCTCATCTTATAAACCTTAATATATTTTCCTTTCTTTCCAATTCTCTTAAGTCGCACCAGGGGACCATAAGAAGGATCGGGGTCATAACTAGGCTTCTGGATCTTCTTGACCGTGATATAACAGAGATTATTTATGTATTCTTCATTTTGAACTTGAAAACCACAGGAAATCAGACGACCAAGTGTTTCAGCCCTGGTAATAACCCGGTTTTGGCCCCTGGTTAAAAAGAAGTAAATACCACTTGTGATCTTGAATTTAGGAAATACTCTTTTAATAGGGAAATCAATAAGGTAGTAATAGAAATAGTTTAAAAGAAAAGGGTACTTTTTAAAGAGTCTTTGCTTCCTGAGATCTTTTGTTTCAACACAGCAACTAAAAGTCCCATTCATTGGAAGGTTTTCATTGACTGCCTCAAAAAACTTACTTAAATATCTAATATCATTTACTCTTTTAAGATTAATGATTGATTTGTGGTGATCTTCAGTATGAGTTTGGATGTTAATTGGGTTTGTTGTTGAAAGCAAAAGAATCTCATCAGAAGGGAAGATATTGGTGTTTTGAACAAATGTAAAAGCCTGTTTTCCGCATTCATCAATAATAATGCCCTGGAGCTTATCTGACAACAATATTTTTTTTCCTGAAACTAATTCATCATTATACCCATTACCATTGGTTTTTTGAGCCTGAAGAGCCAAATACTCCTGGTCTGTAGGATTCTCATTGATTCTGGCTACACGTATAAAATGGTATGTAAGCCCCCAGAATAGCTCGAAACCAGTTGCCAGCGCGATAGTTCCAAAAACGACAGCCCTGGAATAATAAGTAGATCTTAGAAAGTACATAAGCAGGCTTATAGTTCCCAGAATTACAAAATTACTTATTAAGATTGGCCTGAAAGAATGTTTGAACTGGTCATAATCTCTGAAAAAGTATTTTTTAAAAAACCAGGAAATCATCAGCCAGATGGCAAGAAAGATTAGAAAGGAATATAGATATTTTGGGAAGTAGGTATTCAGGGTACCTGCTTTTATTAAAATTACCAGCACAAAAGAAAGAAAGACCAGGATGAGGTCAATAAAGATGTAAACCAGTCGTCTCTTTATAAAAATATTCATGAAAAGGGCTGGGATTAAGGTGCAAAGGTACCAATCTGAATATATAAACACATTTTTTTCAAACTCTTATTTGACTAATGAATAAAATAAAAGGTTGCATGAACGAGTGGTATGCGTGAGTATTATAGTATGCTTTCATTCCTGACAGGCAGACAGGGCATTAATTTAGATAGTCCCGGTAGAGTCTGGGACAACAAGACAATACATACCACAACCCCGGACTGAGTTAAATTTATCCGGGGATTTGGTTTTATAACTACCGAAATTTCAGAATGAAAATCTTTTAGATCATTGAACTGAACCAGAGCTTCATTCAACATTAATCTATTTTAATACAATTTTTAAACTCTGAAAAGCTTTATCTCCGCTTATCTTAAATAAATAAATGCCTTTTGGCTGATCACTAATATCTATTTCTCTGATGACAGCATCTTTAAAATCTGTAATA
>JAUVKW010000215.1 GCA_030596025.1 Bacteroidota bacterium
CTTTCGGCGGTTTTTTACACCCCGAAACTGATTTTTAAATTAAATAGGAATTAATCAGGTGAAAGCACCAATTTACCCCATATTCATAAATTATCCAACGGATTTCTTTTGTTCATTAGATTTTTAAAAACCTCATCCAGATTAAACATTCCTTCGCTTGTATCAATAAACACTTTCCCATCCTTTTCAATAAAACCATACATTGAAAAATAATTGCCTAACAGGGATTTGTCTACTTTTTTACTAAGCCTTACATTATAAAGAAAAGGGACTTCTTCTACACGAACATATGCTGCTTGTGAGAAAAGAAAATCTATCTGTGCCCATTCCTTATCAGGACTAACATCCATTAATACAATATCCAGCTCTCCACCGACAATGTCGTCTTCATCCTCTATATCCCGGGAACTTGCAAGCAAGACCTTTTCCTGCTTTGAGGTAGAGAAATAAATATTCCCGTCCTCTCCTTCAAAAATGTCAGTGATCTTCTCATCGGACGAAAGACTTTTTTTCATTTTTTCTTCTGTACTGAACCAAACATCAGAAATACAGATATCATCCCACTGACTTCCCTTATATATATCAAGAATTTCCAGCTTAAAAATATAACCGTAAAAAGCTTCATATTGTTCAAACCCGCCACTATTTTTCAGCATTTCAGTCCGCCTCTCTCCAAAATCCTCTTCAAATAGAAAGTCTCCAAATTCTTTTAAAGAAGCTACCTTCTCTTTATCAAAAGGCAGCCCAAAAAACCGGGGGACCATTTCGTCTCTAAATTTTAAAGTATTGGTTATGGGAATTAATTTCCCTTCACTAAGGATGGAATCATGAAATGGCAGACAATAATAGTTTCCTCCCAGTTCTGTAACATCAGCAGGCAGATGATAAGCCACATAAAGACTTATTTTCAGGGTTTTTGGCCGGCCATTTTTGAAATAGAGCGACTCTGTTTTCTGGTACCCATTGTTTATATGGATTTTATCAGGAAAAGTATTTTTCTGTCCAATAAGTACATATTCTCCAATGCCATCTCCTTTTGCACCTTCTACCCATGCAGTTGTCACATCTTTATCAAAAAGCCGGCAGGCACTATATTTCCCTATACCATCATATTCATTCCCCGGATCAGCAAGTTCGGAACTTTCATCCCAAACTCCCATTGCATCGTAAAGAAACATTTTTTTCCACTTTGTTTGCTGTGCTTGTGAAAAAGCAGTAAAGGCAAGGATACTGAAAAAGAAAACAAGAGTTGATTTCATGGTAATATTTATGAATACGTCAGGCTAAATTTAATTAAACTAATTTAAAATCACTAAAATTGAAGAACGTTTGGCGTTAATCAAACCTCACATTATAGCTCTCTTATCTTCCTTCAGACTCTGCCAGGAACGCCTTCGGCGCACTCTGGCAGGTCTTTTTACTTTTTAACAAAGCAACCTTTTCAATTATTAACTCATCTTATTAGATAGGAATATAGTTTCTCCGGTTTCACTACTTTTGTTATTGAATATTTGGAGATAAGCCTGCAACTATATTTTGTAATAATATATTCAAACACACAAGTTTGAGTCTCTGGCGTACAGCCAATAACTGTCCATTTATTAATATTTATTAATTAATTTAAGCTAATAGATATGAAAACAAAATCTGTTTTATTAATTATCGTAACTGTTTTTTTTACTGCTGTCCTTAGTAATAAAAATTTCGCCCAGGAATCAATTGATCAGAAAGCGAAAATGTTAGACCTGAAATTACAGTTGCTGGATTCCAAACTGGAATTATTAGACTCAAAAATTAAAATATGGGAGTCAAAACCTGCGGAATTAGATATCAGGCTGGATGAAATTGATGACAAGATAAAAACACTGAATTTTGACCCGGCCGGTGTTAATTTAAAATTTCTTGAAGTTGAATCAATGATACAGGAACTAAAAGAAGTAAAAATTCCGGTTATAATGCCTGTACCTGCTATTCAGGAACAGGAGATAGAATTTTATAAGGACTACAAATCTGCCATAATGCTTAATCCTGTCAGCCTGTTTGAAGGAACATTTCACTTATCGTATGAACGGTTACTTACTGAAAATTTTTCAGTAAGTATTTCTGCTTTGGCAACCTATGCAACAGAAGAGGGTATAGCCCAATATTTTTTCGCAAATCAAAGTTTTGCATATCTCGATAAAGCATCAAATTCCTACGAAAATTATCAGGGAGAATCAATTGCAGGTACAGGGGTAGTATTAAAAGGCAAAAATTATCTTATGGCAAATTACAAAACCAGGAATAAGGCACCTTTAGGTCTGTATGCTGCTCCGCAATTAATGTACAGAAGAGTTTGGATTACAGGTGAAACAATGGAATATATTATAGAAGATGATGAATGGGTGGAAAAAGTAATTAAACAGAAATTGAATATCGGTTCAGCGGGAGTAATACTTGGAACCAAAATACCTGTTATGAAAGTATTAGTTGTAGATATATTCGTTGGTGGAAATATTAGATTAAGTAAATATGACGATGTATCCGGACTAACAAAATATAAAAAGTGGTATAATATAGATTATTCCGGTGTTTTTCCAACTGCAGGAATCGGTATTGGTATTTTGAAATAACTAATTGAAGAAGTGACTAAAGTGTCTAAAGTGCCTAAAGTTATCAACTATTTAATTAGTTTATAATTTTTGTACTCAAAGAGCCTATTGCCGGTTTGTTTCTCATACCAGTAAAGTAATTTATTTCTCAGGTTAAATTGCTTTTTATGAATATCCAATTTAACATCCCAGTTCATTTTTTCAATCAGGTCTTTAATCACTGCCGGATGATCTCCATCAAACTCCTGAATAGAGTCAACTTTTGTGAAATCAAATTGTTCCTGGTGAAATTGTTTATAAGTTCCACTCTCAACATTTTCATCCGGATGCCAGTACTTACGGTTATTAAGAGCTTTATCCCTCATTATTTTTGGATGTTTTACCCATCCGTAATGATATATAAAAGCATCCAATGCCTTCACTCTTAATTGCTTGTCACTTTTCCTGAAGCCCTGTGCATCTCTGAAAGAGCGGATGTTTTTATTATTCCTTATCACCCTGACTTCCTTCCTGTACCATGATCTTGAATCAGCTACATAGCGAAAAGAACCAAAGAAATGAAGGTATTTGAACAAAAGACCTTCCACCTCAGGTTGATTGACGTATCTTTCCATGGCTTCTCTAATTGTATCAAGAAATTTTTCGTGCACAATCTCATCAGCCTGAACATAAAACGCCCAGTCGTATTCTTCAGGAATAGCATCAAAAACTTTGTTTGTTTCAATAGCCAGAACTTCACCCCCTTTTCTCAGTCTGTCATCCCACACACTATGAATAATTTCCATCTTATCTGAATTAATAGATTGGATAAGGCCTAATGTATCGTCATCAGATTCTCCAACACTCATGATAAACTTATCACAAACGGGTAAAATGGATTTTACCGATTCAACAACGGGAAAACTGTACTTAACAGCATTCCTGACAAAACTGAATCCACAAACCTTCATAATTTAAACAAGCTAAAAGTTAATAATAATTGTTGTTCTTCCTCTATTCCATCTATTCCCTCTATTCCATCTATTCCCTCTATTCCATCTATTCCATTCCTCCCTGTCAAAACATCTGTAGGTTATGTAAACGGTAATAATAACCTTTCTTTTTTAGCAGTTCCGCGTGTTTTCCCCTTTCCACAATTTTTCCTTCATGAACCACGCAGATAATATCAGCATGCTTTATTGTTGACAACCTGTGAGCAATTACGATTGATGTACGGTTCTTCATCAGATTAAGGATAGCTTCCTGCACCAAACTCTCCGATTCTGTATCCAGGGAAGATGTAGCTTCGTCAAGAACTAAAATAGGAGGATTCTTCAAGACTGCCCTGGCAATGCTAATTCTTTGTTTTTCTCCTCCCGACAATTTATTTCCTGCATCACCCACATTCGTATAATAGTCTTTGGCAGTTTCCATAATAAAATTGTGTGCATTCGCAACTTTAGCAGCTGCTATTACATCCTCTTTACTAGCCCCATCCATTCCAAACGCAATGTTATTAAAAAAGGAATCATTGAACAATATGGGTTGCTGGTTGACAATTCCCATCAGGTTTCGTAAATCATATAGGCTGAAATCATCTATAGGAATACCATCAATTAAAAGCTGTCCTGATGTGATATCCATAAACCTCGGTATTAAATCGGCAAGGGTTGATTTTCCTCCTCCTGATTTCCCAACCAATGCAACAGTTTTGGCTTTTTCAATAGTAAGGTTTATATTTTCCAAAACATAATCATTTTCATATTTGAAAAAAACGTTTCG
>JAUVKW010000200.1 GCA_030596025.1 Bacteroidota bacterium
ATATGAAATATTCTGAAAAGTTTGCAGATTTTTTAAATAAAGAGTTTACTGCAAACCTCAGCTTAAAATCCCGCGGAGTAAAGCAGGCGGGGTTCTATGTATTGGTAGGTGCCTCTATGCCCAGCGTTTTAATTGAAACAGGATACTTGTCTAATCCCAGAGAAGAAATATTCTTAGCGTCAGAAACCGGTCAGGATTATATTGCTTCGGCAATTTTTAGAGCATTCAGAGATTATAAGAAGAAAATTGAGAGTAGAAGTAATTTTTCACACATCCTTACAGAACCTCCGTTGTTGTTTAAAGTCCAGATAAGTTCCTCCAGAAAGCAGTTGGATTTAAGCTCAAATTCATTTAAAAACTATACAGATGTCCAGGAATTTCAAGTTGGGAAGTTATATAAATATGCGGTTGGAAGTACCGCTTCCTATGAAGAAATTGTCAAACTCCAGTCGGAAGTAAGAAAGGATTTTAAGGATGCCTTTGTCATTGCAATCAAGGAGAATAAAATAATTCCCCTGTCTGAGGCCCTGAAAGAAATAAATAAATAATTGATTAAATTTATCGAGCAATTCAAGCTTAAACCAAATGAAAATTAAAACTGAAGTAAAAGTTGGTATTATTGGAATCTTTGCCATTACAATTTTTATATGGGGATATCAATTTATGAAGGGAAGAAACCTCGTAAAGCACAGTTCAAGCTATATCTCTGTGTATGAAAATGTAAATGGGCTTAAGGGATCAGACCCTGTACTGGTCAATGGATTCAGAGTTGGGATGGTAGACCACATAGGATTTGCACCCGATAAAAGCGGAAAACTACTTGTAAAATTCAGCATTGAAGAGGATATCCCCTTTGCAAAGAATTCCACTGCAGATATTTATAGTGTGGATATTATGGGATCTCAGGCAATAAGGATAATATTCGGAGATTCTGAAGAACTTGCCAAATCAGGAGATACTCTTACAGGAACAGTTGGCGGGAGCTTAACTGATTTAATAAATGAGCAGATGCTTCCTATAAAAACAAAAGCTGAGAAATTGTTTAACTCGCTTGATACACTATTAATGACATTAAATGATATCCTCAATCCCGAATTCAGAAACAATGTGAATGAACTAACTGCCAATTTAAAAAGTTCAAGTCATAGCCTTGATACTTTACTAAGCAATAAGAATAGTAAATTCAATTCAATTCTTGGCAATGTGGATGAATTAACGATGAAGCTGAATCAAAGTATGACAGAACTATCATATATTCTTGCAAATTTTTCGTCAGTGAGTGATTCTCTTGCTAATGCAAATATCAAAAGCCTGGCCAATAATCTGGATCAAAGTCTTTACCAAACCCGGGTTTTGTTAAAGAATATGAATGAGGGGGCTGGAACCATGGGACAGCTTATGACCAATGATTCACTCTATATATATCTTGAGCAACTTACAAAAGACATGGATATTCTAATGATTGACATGAAGGAAAATCCAGGCAAATACATCCAGTTTTCAGTTTTTGGTGGAAATAAAAAGAAAAAGGATTAGTTTTTTCTGAAGCCAGGAGTGAATTTCTCTGTTTCGAAATTTTACTTGTTCTCTTCAAATAGTAGCATCCATTTTTATACGAAAAATATATTTTATTGCTCTTTTCTGCTTTTTTTGCTCATAGCTTTTGACCAAATGAGCTTTTTGTTTGACTAAATTTCACGAATCATACCCCATTAACTAAAATTTACTTTAACTTTAAGCATCCAAGTGTCTCATTCACAATTTTTTACTTGGCTTCAGCCGTAAATGTCTGGCTAACTGCCAGTTAAGATTGTTTGCATTTTTTTTTCATTTTATTGAGATAATAAAAAGCTGAAAATAAAACTGATATACTTTTTTATTAAAAGTCAAGTAAAAATTATTTTTTTTTTAATTTTTTTTTAACAAAATTGCTTAACCAAATTAAGCCTTAATAAAACTAAAAAAAATACACCTGAAATTAGATGGGTAAAGATCACCAAAAAATCTGGAACAGTTGTTTAGAAGTTATAAAAGACAATGTTCCCTCTATTAGCTACCGCACCTGGTTTGAACCTATCATTCCTGTAAAACTTGAAAATAATGTATTGACAATTCAGGTGCCAAGTCCTTTCTTTTATGAATACCTGGAAGAACAATATTTAGACATACTAAAGAAAACCTTAAGAAAAGAGATTGGAACTGAAGCAAAACTTGAGTATAGTGTTGTAATTGAGAATAATTCATTTTCCCAAACTAAGCCTTATACAGTTAAATTTCCAGCCAGGACTAAGTCCCAGTTAAAAAACAAACCTGTTTCTTTTCCCATGGAATCAGAAGGAACATCTATTAAAAACCCTTTCATAATTCCTGGAATCAAGAAGCTGCATGTAGATCCACACCTGAATCCCGATTATACTTTCACCAATTTTGTAGAAGGTGATTGTAATCGCCTGGCCAGGTCAGCTGGTTATGCTGTGGGAACCAATCCAGGTGGCACTGCTTTCAATCCATTTCTTATCTATGGAGATTCTGGACTCGGAAAAACACATCTGGCACAGGCCATAGGAATCCAGGTAAAAGAGACTCGTCCCGAAAAAACTGTACTTTATGTTACGGCCAATAAATTCCAGACTCAGTTTGTGGAATCGGTAAGAAACAATAACAAGAATGATTTTCTGCATTTCTATCAGATGATTGATGTACTGATTATTGATGATGTACATGAGTTTGCCGGTAAAGAAAAAACCCAGGATACATTTTTCCATATTTTCAACCACCTTCATCAAACAGGGAAACAATTAATTCTTACTTCAGATAAAGCCCCTGTGGAGCTTCAGGGATTGGAACAAAGATTGCTCTCCAGGTTCAAGTGGGGATTATCAGCTGATTTACAATCTCCGGATTATGAAACCAGAGCATCTATTCTTCGTCAGAAAATTTACAATGATGGGATTGAAATGGATGATCACGTGCTTGAGTATATTGCCACTCATATTTCTACCAATGTAAGAGAACTTGAAGGTGCCCTGATTTCATTATTAGCTCAGAGTACTCTCAATAGAAAGGAAATCACGATAGATCTTGCCAGGGAAATGATTGACAAGCTGGTAAAGAATTCCTATCATGAAATTTCTATCGATTACATTCAAAAGGTTGTTTGTGATTACTATAACATACCACTTGATCTTATCCAAACCAAAACCCGTAAAAGAGAAATTGTACAGGCTAGACAAATTGCAATGTTCTTTTCCAAGAGTTTAACAAAATCCAGCCTGGCTACTATTGGTTCCAAGATAGGTGGAAAAGATCATGCAACAGTTTTACATGCATGTAAAACTGTAAACAACCTGATTGATACAGATAAAAGATTCCGTCTTCAGATTGGGGATCTGGAGAAAAAACTAAAGATCTGAATACTTTTAAAACTACTTTGAGTTTTCATCACAATTCTTCCTTTCGTAAGATTTTTCAATTATTTTTGTCTGTACTCAAATGACTTTAATGAAAGTATCAAAAACACTGAGTTCCATTCCAAATCTGGACTATCTAGATAAAGTAAATTTCTTTCTCATGGCCGGACCTTGTGCTATAGAAGGAGAATCCATTGCCCTGTCAATAGCTGAAAAGATTCAGAAGATATCTGCTGGCTTGAGTATTCCTTTTATTTTTAAGGGATCATATAAAAAAGCCAATCGCTCGCGTCTTGATTCATTTACAGGAATTGGTGATGAAAAGGCATTAAAAATACTTGATAAAATCAGAAATGAGTTTAAGCTGCCGGTAGTAACAGACATTCATTCTGCCCCGGAGGCTGAAATGGCGGCTCAATATGTTGATGTTTTGCAAATCCCCGCCTTTTTAAGTCGCCAGACAGAAATCCTGGTAGCAGCAGCTAAAACAGGAAAAGTGATAAATATTAAAAAAGGCCAGTTTATGGCTCCGGGTGCAATGAAATTTGCTGCTCAAAAAGTTATTGACTCCGGAAATGAAAAAATCTTGATTACCGATCGTGGAAGTATGTTCGGTTACCATGATTTAGTAGTTGACTATAGAGGCCTGGTGGAAATGAAGGAATTTGGACATCCTGTTGTACTCGATATTACCCATTCACTGCAGAAACCAAACCAGGATACAGGCGTTACCGGAGGGAATCCTCATATGATTGAAACCATTGCCAGGGCAGGCATTGCTGTTGGAGTAGATGGACTGTTTGTAGAAACACATCCTGATCCGGCTTCTGCACTTTCTGATGGTGCAAATATGCTTCACCTTGACCGCCTTGAGAGTCTGTTGATCAAACTGCTTTTAATACGAAAAACAATTTATAAACTTAATCTTACTTAAAATGAAAAAATTAATTAGCGCTTTATTTGCTTTATGTATAGTATTCTCACTTCAGGCTCAGAACCTGGAAGAAATTCTGGAGAACCATTTCGATGTTGTTGGACAGGAGAAACTAGCAAACATAAATACTATTAAAATGGTTGGGAATGTAGTTCAGGGAGGCATGGAACTCCCCTTTACAATGTATATGTCCAGACCTTTGAAAATAAAAATGGAGATATCCATTCAGGGACAGCAAATGATTCAGGCATTTGATGGAGAATCGGGATGGTACATCAGTCCTATGGCAGGAACTCTTGAACCCCAGGATATGGGACCTGACATGATAAAAGATATGAAAGAACAGGCTGATTTTGATGGAGATTTATATAATTATGAAGAAAAAGGATCAAGTCTTGAATTTGCAGGAACAGAAGAAGCTGAAGGCACAGAAGTGTACAAGTTAAAACTTACAAAGGAAAATAGTGATGTTAGTAATTATTTTATTGACACAGAAACCTATATCATCCTTAAGACCACTGCCAAAAGGTTGATACAGG
>JAUVKW010000018.1 GCA_030596025.1 Bacteroidota bacterium
TGATGATGGAATTCAGTCTTGTCCAATTGGACCTACTGGTTGAAGCTGGTCTTGATGTCCTGGTCATTGAAGATGATATCGCTATGGACAAGGGGCCCATGATATCCCTGGAACATTTCAAAATTTTTATAAATCACTACAACCGGCAGATCGTCGATAGAGCACATCAAAAAGGGCTTAAAGTGGTCAGGCACTCTGACGGTAACCTCTGGCCCCTTTTAGACGTTCTTCTTGAAACCGGGTACGATGGGCTTAATCCTTTGGAGCCTCAGGCTGATATGGCAATGAAAAAGGTAAAAGCCTACTGTGGCGATAAAATCTGTCTATTAGGGAACATAGATTGTGTGGATCTTCTACCCTGGGGGAATACTAAGCAGGTTGAACAGGCCGTCATCCAAACGATTGAAGACGGGGCCGCTGGCGGGGGTTTAATAGTTTGCTCTTCAAATTCATTGCATCCGGGAGTTAATCCCGAGAACGCCATAGCGATGTTTAAGGCCGTTCGCAAGCATGGTCAATACTGTTGATTACTCTAGTATAGTATTAAACAGCAGCTTGAATGTTCCATCTGTCTGGTTGCGGTGCTGTGTTCTGAATCCAATGATGACTATAGTTCCACTGCCATATTTGACCTTTATCATTCCATCCTTTCCGGCAATCATCTTCTCTCCGTCGAGCCAGCCACTTTTCAGGAGGTTTTGGTCTTTATATCTCACAATGGTTTCATAATGTTCATTAAACCTGTTTGGTACAATCTCAAACACAGGACTGCTGCGAAACAGCACCAGTCCTTCTGCCGGCATACCATAGGCCAGCGGATTTGTATTATTGAACTTAACCTTCAGGGTTGAACCCGGACAGTAAAACGCTTTTCTGTCTATATTCTCCGAAAGGTTCCGGATGCTCAAATCAAAGGTTTTTGAAGCATACTCCCAGGCCCTTCCAAGAACAACCAGAGTACCACCACCTGCAACAAAACTTTTTAGTTGCTCTCCACCTTCTTTTCCTAAACCACTGCGGTATTTTTCAGGATAATCTTCCGGTTTGTACCTGGTATTTCTTTCAATCACACCACTTATCATTGCTGGCGAATCATCAGGTATAACAATCACATCCCATTTTTTATTCAGTGAGCCCTTTGTGATTTCCTCACTCATCAAGGTCTCGTAGGGAAAACTATAATTTTCCAGACAATTGCGTGTCCAGCCTTCATCCATATTTCCACCATAATACCTCTGGAATAATCCCACCCGGCAACGCCTGACGCTATGCGAAATTTGTGGATCTTCATTTAATGGCATAAAATCTACACCAGTTTCCTTTGCTATGGGCAGTAATTTTTCGGGTGGTACATCTTCAATGACAAAGTCTCCGTGCCGAAAGCTATTTGTTGACTCGTCTATTCTTTTTACTTTTACACCCTTGTCTATAAGCAGATTAACAGCTTTATAACTATGATTTTGTCGTCCATCCAATATAAAAACTTTAGTATCTTCTGCCACAATACCAGCCGGATTTTCCTGTTCCTTTACAATGAAAAAGCTTCCTTCAGGTATTTCAGCTACCGGTTCCACTGTTACACCCATAAATTCATTCATTGTGTGGGTAGCCAGGTCGTAAGGTCTCAATGGCACCCCATCCTCTTTTCGGGTCCAGGCATTATCAGGATAATGGGTTTCCATAAGTAGATTACGTATCAATCCCATTTTAGGCTGATCCAGGGAGATCATATACGAACCTTCAGCATAGAGCCTTCCACCTGCCTGAAAGTCACCGGCAGCTTTCGTAATTCTTATCCCCGAGCGCAGCAGGATGTTGATCATCTTTAAGGCAGTAAGATGATCATGTTGCTCTGCCAGGATAATCAGCGCCTTCACATCTCCTGATGCCCCTTTATCAATCTGATTCCTGGCTTTCAGGTATGCTGCTTCCAGGATAGTTTCTTTGTTGAGTGCTGCCATTTCCAATAATGACCATGCCGAAACCTTCATTTGTTCAACAATATCCCTTAGATGCCACCAGCCACCCAACCACGGATCCGGAAAGGAAGCCTGTGCTTCATACGCAGGAAACATTCGTGAACCTCCTTTTAGTTGTTCAGGCTGAATGTAAACAGGTGTCGCAAGTTTGGTGCTGGCCGATTCGGTAAGCATTCCTGTGATATTATGAAATGGGGTTATCCAATGCCATCCAAAATGGCCCCAGCCGGAGAATTGTGCAGAGTTTAAAACACCCTGGAATCCCTTTGCTTGCAGCTTATAGGCAATATGTGACCCATACCAGTTCATTTCTCTCCATACCAGTGGATCTGCCCAGGGGCGAATAGGATCGCAATATGGCGGAACATAAAACCTTGCACCATATGAGCCCATCTGATGGTGATCTATATAAGCCTGAGGTGGCCAGTCAACATACATTGCCTGTGCAATATATTTAGACTCCTGCAGGTTAAGGAAATCACCATCCCTGTTATTATCGTGACCACAATATTTGTGATAGAGCCATGGCATGCTTACTCCTTCGTATTGTGTTCCAACAGTCTCCCGGTACCAATCTACAATCATTACTTCACCATCGGGGTTCATACAGGGTATCATGAAGAAAAGGACATTATCCAGAATTAGCTTTGTTTCATTATCATTTTTGGCAAGCAGATCATATGCCAGCTCGGGTGTCATTTGTGTACCACCAACCTCGGAGGCATGGAGTCCCATGGATTGAAAAATAACTGCTTTCCCCTCCTTTATATATTGTGTAATCATTTCCCGGGAAATTCCCTCCGGGTTGCTGATTTTCTTGTTGATTTCCTGCAGATGTTCCAGCCTGGCCAAATTATCAGGCGAGGTGATCAGCACTATCAGGAAAGGATGTCCTTCTGATGAAGGTCCCATGTTCACCACTTGTATTCTGTCACTCTCTTCCTCAAGCAAGTTGAAGTATTCTACAATCTTGTCCCACCGTGCCAGAACGCGATCCTCCCCCATCCTGAACCCAAAAAAGTCTTCAGGTGAAGTAATGGTATTCTGAGTATAAACCGGCAAAGTAAAAGACAGAAATACAAACAGAGAAAAGACTATGCACAAACCTGACAGGTATTTGTTAGAAAGTTTCATTATTCTGGTTTTTAATGGTTTGATGTTTAAAGATAGAAAATATATATTTGACAACATTAGCTTCTGGATTTCCTTTTTTTCTTTCTTCGTTGATATTCTTCTTCCTCTTCTATCAGCGATCTCCAATCATGAGATTTGTCTTCAGTGCTTTCCAGGGTATATTTATAATCCTTTTTAGAAATTTCCATTCTTTGAATTGCTTTTCCCAGATTTTTTTCAATAATTTCAAGAAGTTCTTTTTCCTGTGAACTACAAAACGAAACTGCCTGTCCTTTCTGACTTCCGCGCCCCGTTCTTCCAACCCTATGCACATAATTTTCCAGAGTCTCCGGTAAATCATAATTTACTACGAATTCCACATTCTCTATGTCTATTCCCCTGGCACTAACATCAGTTGCAATTAAAATCTTTAATTCTCCTTTTCTAAAATTGTCCATGGTTCGTGACCGTTCTTCCTGCAACTTGTCACTGTGTATAGAATCTGCTAATATATCTACTCTTTTAAGAGCTTTCTTTACGCGCTCTGCACGTATTTTGGTCCTCACAAATACTAATATCTTCTTTTCAGAATTGTCCTTAATTAAAGCTTCCAAAAAGAAACGCTTGTCATCCATTTCAATAAATGCAACCGCATGCTCAATATTTCTTGCTACAGGGTCTTTAGGTGATATTTGAATGCGAATGGGATTGGTAACCAGGGAGTATGCAAGTTTTTTTATCTTTTCGTTAATGGTTGCTGAAAAGAAAAGAGTCTGACGTTTTTTGGGTATATGGCGCATTAAATCGCGTATATCCTTAACAAACCCCAGGTCCAGCATATGGTCGGCCTCATCTAAAACTAAAACCTCCACCCGCTTTAAATTTAATGCTCCCTGGCTTACTAAATCAAACATTCTCCCTGGGGTAGCAATTAAAATATCCACTCCTTCGTTCAGCTGCTTAATTTGTGGTTCCTGATCTACACCGCCATGAATACAAAAAGAGCTCACACTTGTATGTTTGCCCAATGTTTTAAAAACAGATTCTATTTGCAAAGCCAGCTCATGTGTAGGTGCCATAACCAGGCACTTTACACCATCCTGCCGACCGGTAATTTTGCGTTCCTGCAGAATATGCAAAACAGGTATAGCAAAGGCAGCAGTCTTACCTGTACCTGTTTGCGAAATAGCTAATACGTCTTCTCCTCTTAAGACAGGTGGAATAGATTTAAACTGAATATCAGTGGGTTTTTTATATCCCAGTTTAGAAATACTGGTCTTTATTCCATCGGCAATGTGATATTGTTCAAATTTCATATATGTTGAATTTGGCCTAAAATCATTAACTATATGTGACCCGGGGGGACTGGTGTAAAACTAAACAAGCTTGCGCATGGCCACCCACTGCCTGAGCATATCCCTGGCATCCCTGGCAGGATAACCTAAAACTGTTTTGCCGGGAGGGACATCACTCATTACTCCTGAGCCTCCGCCTACCACAGCACCCGAATGGATAGTCAAGTGGTCAACAATAGATGCGCTTCCACCAATAATAACACCATCACCCAGGGTAACAGAACCAGCAAGACCACTGTTCCCGGCCATAATACAAGAACGCCCCAGAATGCAATTGTGAGCAATCTGCACAAGGTTGTCGATTTTACAGCCATCCCCTATTATTGTTGAGCTGAATTTACCACGATCAACACATGAGTTAGCTCCGATCTCAACACCATTACCTATTACAACATTCCCAATTTGGGGGATCTTTACAAGACCCCTGCCATCTTCAGCTGGCCGGTATCCAAAACCATCGGCACCAATACTAACATTAATATGAAAAATGCAATAGCTGCCGATTTCACAACGTTCGCGAATTACCGTACCCGGCCAAATGACTGTGCCATTACCAATTTTTGTTTCATCAAGAATTGTAACATTGGGAAACAAAACAACGGCATCACCCAAAACAACATCTTTTCCAACATAACAACCTGCACCAATTTTACAATCTTTACCAATAGTAGCTGATTCATGAACAACAGCTGTAGAATGGGTATCAGTATCAAATTGAGGAGAGCCCGGATCGAACACTTCCAGCAATTTGGCCATTGCCAGATCTGCATTCTTTACCTTGATCAATGCCCGGTTCAGGCCCGGTTCAATCTCCAGTTTCTCATCAACAATGGCAGCACAGGCTTTAGAAGTTTCCCACAGATGCACATATTTCTTGTTTCCAATAAAGCTAATATGATTATTGCCGGCCTTTTCCAACTCTTCAGGTCCGCATATTTGCTGGCTTGTATCCCCAACCAATTCGCCTTCTAAAATTTCATTTATTTCATTAATGGTATACGATTTCATAGATTTCCTCCTGAATTAACATTGTTTTGAATACTGCATCGGTAAAACTATAAAAAACATAGAGACTATTTTCGACTTTTACATAACACTTATCAAATGTTTCTATTATTACTCTTTTCGTATTAATAAAGGGAATGAAAACTGCAAAAACAAAGTCTAATTAGCAAAAATAGAATTAGCATTCTTATCTTTCCTTATTCATTTACTTATAAACATAAAGGAGACCAAAACTATGGGATTTAATCAAATTAATTCGATTCCTGTGCTGCGGATGATGTTCCTGATATTCTTACTCGCATCCCTGCAACACAGCCTTGCTCAGAAGGTTCCAATTTCTTTTGATGCTTACCACGGATATACAGCTACCACAAAGTATTTAAATGATGTGGCAAAAGCCTATCCGGATATTACAGAATTACTTGAGATTGGCAGAAGCACTATGGACCGTCCGATTCATGTTTTGATCCTTACAAACAAAAAAACCGGAACAACACTGGACGCTCATGTAACACTGAGTAACATGAGAAAAGAAAATGTGCAAAATGTACCAAAAATGAAAAAGCACCAGGGCAAACCCGGGCAATGGATTTCGGGTAGCACACATGGTAATGAATATACCGGAACGGAGGTATGCCTTTATATAATAGATAAATTGATTCGGGGCTATAATAATAATGGCGAAATCACCACATTGTTAGACAAGAAAGTTTTCTACATCTGTCCCATGGTAAATCCTGATGGTGTTTACAACAGTGTTGAGTTAGGTATCCCGCAGCGATACAACAGTATGAAAAAGGATGATGATGATGATGGCAGGATCAATGAGGACGGACCGGATGATATCAACGGAGATGGAATAATTACCCAATTCCGCTATAAAGATACTAAAGGCAGGTATATAATTGATGATGTCGATTCGCGTCTGATGGTAAGGCTTGGGAGAAATGAAGAGACTACAAGTGAGCGCTGGAGCGTAATTAATGAAGATATTGATAATGATAGTGATGGTGAACGAGGTGAAGATCCTGAAGCAGGAATTGATTTAAACAGGAACTTCCCGGAAGTATGGTTTACAGATGATGGTATGCAGGGTGGATCGGGCTCCTACCCTACCTCTGCTCCTGAAACCAGGGCACTCGCAGAATTTTTTACAAATCATACAAACATTTTAATGGCCCAGAATTTTCATACCTCAGGTGGTTTTACCTACCGCCCCCTGGGTACCAGTCCTCACGAGAAATTGCATCCAAAAGATGTGGCTGTTTATGATATGATCATGGGTAAAAAATATCTTGAACTAATTAACGAAGAAGTTCCACAAGCCTGGATCTATCCTGATTCGCTGGATGTTTATAAGGAAGCACTAAAGAAAGTCACAAAAAACAAATATGCAATTCAAAGGGGTTATGAACTGCCACGTGGATGGCGGGTTAGTTATAATGAGTCGGATGACCGCAGGTATAGTTTTGGAATGGCTTCAGATTGGATGTATATGCAGTACGGGGTATATGCAACAACTACTGAGCTGTGGAATCCTGAAAAGGACTTGCCTGATTTCCCTAAGCTGGAAGATAAAGACAGGCGTCTGCAGCGCAGCCGGGCCTTACTTAAATACCAGGATGATCATTATGATGGTAAATATTTTATAAACTGGAAAGCATTTAAGCATCCCGAGCTTGGTGAAGGAGAGATTGGAGGATGGCTGCCGCAATACAGGAGGAATAATGCTTTTCCCGGCGAGCCATTATTAAGTGTTTGTGAAAAGCACTGGCAGTTCGAGCTATTCAGGGCAACTTTATTACCTGAGGTGGAAATTAGTGATGTTGATGTCAAAGTATTGTATACAACAAATAAGGCACAGAGTGCAACTATACAATCTGAAGGAGATCCTGTAAAAGTTAAGAAAGGAAAATCGATTGGGAAATACAGGATTGTGGAGATCACTGCCAAAATTAATAATGCAGGAGCTTTAGCTACACATATTGGCCGGGGTTCATCTCTCGCAGGCAACCGCCCTGATGTTGTATGGCTGCTTGGAGAAAGTAACAATATTGAGTTTCTTCAGGGTACTCCCTATCAAAAGATTGGCGTACTGGAGGGAAACAAAAAGATACCGGGCTATAAGGCACGTCCTGAAAAACAGGCAACTGTGGCATCAGCACCTTCACCAAACTATTCGAGGTACAGAAGGTTCAGAAGAGTGAGTTATGACCAGCCAGGCAAAAAACAAACCGGTTCAACAAGAACGGTTAAATGGCTGGTTGCCGTGGAAGGAACCCCTGATTTAAAGGTGGTGGTTGCCTCCCAGAAGGGTGGAACAAAAGTTAAAAAAATAAGCATTAAATAGGAGGCAGAACTATGAAAACACTAAAAACTATCTCAAGTATTACAGGTATTTTCCTTTTAGGATTTCTCTTCCTTCTTAATAGTGGAAAACTTAGTGCACAGGATAAATTACAAACCAGTCCTGGTGGCTACCATGGAGAAAATGATTTTATTATAAGCTGGAAACGCTACTACACTTACCCGGAATGGACAAACATGATGAAGGATATTCAAAAGAAATATCCACACCTGGCAAAGATTGAAAGTATTGGAAAAACCCGTATGGGAAGGGAACAATACCTGATGACTATAACAGCACAATCTACAGGTAAGCATATTGACAAACCAGCTATGTGGGTAGACGGGGCGATACATGGCAACGAAGTAAACGGTGTAACCAGTTCCCTCTACCTTATATGGTATTTGCTTACACGTTATGATTACGATTCTTATGTTCATGAACTTGTTAATAACACTACTTTCTATATCTTACCAGGACTGAATGTAGATGCAATTGCTTCATATGTAGAATTTCCTAATACTGCAAATAATCCAAGGGAACCATACAGGCCTGAAGATAATGACGGAGATGGGTTATATGATGAGGATCAGACGGAGGATGTTGATGGCGACGGAGAATTATCAACAATGTATATTGAAGATCCTAAAGGACAGTATAAATTGTCTCCCGATAAGCGCAGGTTTGTAAGGATCTCAGATCCCCTGGAAGATGGTGTTCGCTATCGCATGATAGGTTCAGAAGGATTTGATAATGACGGAGATGGCCTGATTAATGAAGATGACATAGGGGGACCCGATCCAAACCGGAATTTTCCATATGGCTGGAATCTTCAGGCCGGGAACCCTTACCCCATGTCTGAGCTTTGTACACGGAATGTTTTCGAATTCCAACTGGCGCATCCTAATATTTTTGTCGGGTTTCACTATCACAATACAGGCAGGTTGATTATGTATCAAACTCCTCCTGATATTCGAAAGAATCTTACTCCAGAACAAACTAAGGAACAAGAAAAGCAAGTTGAGGAACGCCTTATAGAGATGCGTAAAACCAATAAATACGCACAACTGGTTAGTCGCCGTGTAGCACCCGAATATCAACACGATATGAATGTACAGATGGATATAGTTACCACCGGTGCCAGGATATTAAAGAACTACAAACCTGTTCTTTCAGGCTTATCTGGTCAGGCCCCGGCTTCCACATATTATATGTTGGGAGCATATTCATATCTTATTGAGCTATGGGGAATGCCATCTTTTGATGCTGATGAAGATGGTGATGGCCGTGTGTCAGATGAAGAATACCTGAAATGGATCGACCTTGAACTTACAGGTGAAGGCTGGATTACGCCCCATGCAGTAAAACATCCTGATCTTGGAGAAATCTGGATTGGCGGAACACCAAAAAAACATATGCGCAGGACACCCCCCGCACGATATATTGAAATGGAGGCTGAAAAGAATTCAAAGTTTGTTTTATATTGTGCCAGTCAGTTTCCAAAAGCTGAAATTGCTGAGGTAACTGTTTTGCCCGCTACTTCTGACCTTCACTGGATAGAGGTAATAGTTAAAAATGACCGTGTTTATCCAACTTTTTCAGACCGTTCACTAAAGCTTGGCCTGGCTGTAAAAGATCAGCTAATCCTTGAATCTTCAGGTAATGTAACGCAGCTGGAACTGATAAAAGAATACAACTTGTTCGAACCAACAAAGCTCGGTACCAGGTTTAAGCCTATAAGCGGGAAAACTACAGAATTCAGGCTTAAGGGAAAAGAAACTGTTGTTTTCAGAGGTCTGATCAGGCTTGATGGCTCTAAGGGGTGGATAAAAGTAAGTGTGAGTTCTAAAAATGGTGGAACAGATTCTAAAAAGGTAAATATTTCTGTTGGCTCATGAATTGGTTCCGGTAGTGCCTAATGTCTACAAGTTTTAGTTGCATATTTCGGTTTTGTCACAAGTTTTGCAGTCTTCAGCAAACTTCAACCTGGGCATATCTAAAGGTTCAGTATAATGCAAAATTTGCGCCAAAACCTGATTCAGACTATACCATTAACACCAGGCTAAAGCCCGGTGCTGTTTTTTATTTGGGTGTCTTCTTAAGAAAGCAGGAGGAACAGAACCTCAACTGATGAACTAAACTTAATGTTTATAAAACAAACTTATCTCCACCGATTAGCCTTAGCTATATGAAAGGCGTAGAACCAATGTTGGTGAAACCTTTTACTCGTCACCACTTCTTAGTGGTCAGACGAATATGTCTCAGATTTCTATTTTACTGTCAATATTAGCTCTCCAAACATGTCCTTATGTTCCATTAGAAGTTCCTGGTTTCCATACACACAATAAACATTTTGTTTCAGGATTTTAGTTACCATGGCTTCCATATCCCGGATATCCTGCACAGTTGTTGATAAAACGGCCTCACGTTCTTTTTGCAGGTCTTCCTTTGTTGTTTTTTCAAGGTAATACCGGACGGCAGATGAGCCTTTTTGTGATGGTGTGCGTGGATAATCAATACCTGCAATAGTTCCTATAAGGTACCTGGTTATGGTTGCTTCATCAGCATCAAATTCCTTTAAATAACCTGGTGTGGCATCATAATTATCAAGGGTACCCTTCAGGTTAGGATCCCTGTATGAGGCAAATATAAAAGTTCCGCTCCTGTCAAGGAAGGTAAATCCTCCATATGCACCGCCAATTACCCTGATTTGATTTTGCAGCCAGTCAGTTGAAAGAATCTGACTAAGCACCTCCATCCGGCCATCCCAGTCATAACCAAACTTTCTATAGTCAGAGCCTTTCAGTACATACTGCACTTTTGATGCTGCCATTAATCCCTCATTTTTTACAGAAAGTTCAAAGTTCCATTCATTTGCCCCGGGTTTTTCGGTTTCAAATGTTTCCGCCAGATGAGAAAATCCGTCTTTTATTTTTGCCAGGTCTTCCGAACTACATGTAGTAGCAGCCATCATATTTCCTTTAGAGAACAATTTGGAAGCAATTTCATTTAGTTTGTGAGTTAGAGGTTCCGGATTATTTTCGAAGTCTTTTGACAGGCCGGTAACAAAATCGTAATAGCTTAATCCTTCTGTTAGCTCATCATACATTCCTGAATTGGAAATATAAGATTTAAGCCTGTAGAGGGCATACCAAAGTCCATTGTTTTTAACACCAGACTCCAATTGTGATTGGTGCCGGGTAAGCAGCTCTCCCAGGCGCTCTGAATCATCAAATTTAGTATGGTTAAGGATTTCAGCAGTCAGTTCAATCATTTTATCCACTTTATCATTCATTGATTTGGCACTTACCTGTAGCTGTGCAATGGGAGTTGAACTATTTTGGTCCTCAAGGTAGGTGTTCAGGAATATATTAAACCCTCCAAGATGAATATTCAGTTCTTTTTCGAGATCTTCATAACTATGATTTTCCGTATCAAGTTTACCCATAAACTCTGTTAATAACCTTGCATAAGGGATGTCTTCCAGTGGTAAAACATGAAGATCGAACATCAGTCGTTCATAAACCACATTATTAGTGAAAACGTCATAGTGCAGTATAGTTACTCCATCACTATCAACTTCATCTATACCATAAAACTCAGATTCAGGATTAATGTCTGAAAGTTGCAACATCGGAATAGTAGCAAGATTCTCGGGTGTGTCTTCTTCCCGTTGATAGGCAATCAATGCCTGAGTTTCATCAACCAGCTTTTGAATAGCCTCTCCTGAAAGCCCGGCTTTAAACGCTGTTAATTCCTCCTCAATTTTTGCTTTCTTTATTTTCTCCAGGCCGGGTTTTGGTTTAAGAACCAGTAAAAGAGTATATGGATTATCCAGCATCTGTTTTTCCACAAAATCTTCCAGGTATCCTTCTTTCAGGTTTGTTTTAACCTGTTCAAGGGCTGCATTATACTGTAAAGTAAGAAAAGGATCGTTTTTAAATTTCCAGCCAAGAAGGGCCATCTGACCATAGGTTAATCCTTTTTGGGCATCATCACCTTCTCTAAATTCAAATTCTATGCGATTAAAAGCTCCTTCTGCCGCTTCCTGGTCTAATCCCTTTTCAGCAGCCTCTTTTAAGGCGCTCATTACCACTACCTTAAACTTATCACTATCTTCAGGATTGGCATTCTGAACCACTATTTCCAAAACATTTTGTTTCAGAAAATTAGAATATGCAGATACCTCCCGCCCTATTTCAGCCTCCAATAAAGCTTTTCGGATTGGAGCAGATTCCTGGTTTACCAATACATCGGCCAGGATCATCTGTGAAACATATGCTTCTATATCTGAGCCTTCACCGGTAACAAAACTCATGGAAAGGAAAGTCTGGTTTTCGGTACTGCTACCTTCCGTTGCAGAATATACAGCTTCGAGAGCCTTTGGAGAATCATAAGGAGCGTGCAAAGGTATTTCTGCCCTGAACCCCGATCGTTCATATTTTGACAGGTAGGCACTATCAATAAATGCCAGCTCTTTACCCATATCGGCATCGCCATAAAGTATTATGTAGCTGTTATTAGGATGATAATACTTTGTATGAAAAGCCAGGAAATCTTCATATGTCAGATCAGGAATGGCTTCAGGATATCCTCCTGAAGAAAATCCATAACCGTTTTCAGGGAAAAGGTTCTTAAACACAAGGTACCCCCGTTCCCGTTCAGGACTAGAAAAGGCTCCTTTCATTTCGTTATACACTACTCCTTTGTAACTTACCGGTTCGTCAGGATCGGTTAGTTCGTAGTGCCACCCCTCCTGTTCGAAGATCCGTGGATCATCGTAAATCAGTGGATTAAAAACAGCATCAAGGTAGACATGCATAAGGTTGTAATAATCCTTTTCATTCATACTGGCTACCGGGTAATAGGTCATGTCGGGGCCGGTCATAGCATTTAAGAAAGTATTCAGTGATCCTTTGGAAAGCACGTCAAACGGACTTTTAACCGGAAAATTCTTTGACCCGTTAAGTACCGAGTGTTCCATAATGTGTGGAGTGCCACAATCCGACTCCGGGATTGTATTAAATGAGATACTGAAGGTTTTGTTTGGATCATCTGCTGCAATTTTTAGTACCTGAGCCCCGCTTCCATCATGCTCAAGAAAATAACAATCAGCATTCACTTCCTTAACAAAACGCTTTTCAAGAAGGGTATATCCCTCAAATTCAGGGGCATTCTGACATCCGGTAAGTACACTAAGAAAAGTAAGCAAGAATATTGCTTTGCTGAAATTAGTATTCAGCCTGGCATAAAATAGTTTCATGATAAAATAAATAAATGGGTTGATAAATAGGCCTTGTGGAAATTCTATTATTGAAATAAAATTACACTTTTTTTATCACAAGTCAAATTTTCATTTATAAAGCGTATGTAAGGCTTTGAGATTACAGAGTTAAGCCCTATTAACAGGTAAAAAATAAGAAATGAAATTCATTATTAAGGAATAAAATCTTAATCGAGATTGTCTATATAATATAATAGCATTAACTTTAAACATAAATTAACAAATCATGAAAACAATAACAATCAAAAAAAGCACAATTTTAATTATTGCCATATTCATGCTGGCAGGAATGAATTTAAATGCACAGAGAGGATATGGACAAAGGGGGCTAAATAGAGGAATGAACTTAAATACACAGAGAGCTTATTATGGGCAAAATGAGCTAAATACTGAATGGAGATATTTTTGTTTATTGAATTTATCAGATGAACAGCAGAAGCAAGTGGATGATATGAGAATAGACCATTTGAAAGAGGTACAGCCATTGAGTGATCAATTGATGGAAACCTGGGCACATCAGAGAACCTTGATGAATGCTAATAATCCGGACAAAAAAGCTATTAATGATAATATCGACAAGGCAACTAAGCTTCAGAATGAGATAGCAAAGCTGGGCGCTGACTTCCAGTTGAAATTCAAAAGCATATTAAGCGATGAGCAAAAAGTATTGGCACAATCCAGGATGAACAGGTTTGGAAGATCAGGATATGGAAGAGGTGGTTATGGAATGCAAAGAAATGGATTTCAGAACGGCAGAAGACCAATGCAGAGAGGAATGCGGGGATATGGAGGATACGGTTGGAACTCTCCATGGTTAAATACTGATACTCAGGATATAAAATAGAAAGGCTAATTTCAGCGATTAACAGCCGGTCCTTTTGATAAGGCCGGCTGTTTTTTTATATGATTTATATTGCAGAATAACCAGGTACAAGCCAAAGATTTGTCTTAGGCGCAGGCGATTGTCATTACTTTCTTTTTCCTGCCACCCCAGTACAGTTATTCCCTATTAAATATTGCTTCGCATTTCACAGGGTAAACTTCCCTACGGGGCAGGCCAAGGCACAAAGGCACTAGCATTTCGTGTTAAGCAAACCTTGAAACAATAACTAATCCCAGTCCCAGAACAAAACTGAGGAACATCAACCATATTAAAATATTGGTTCCCTTTGGAGCATTTTTAAACTCCTTCCAGATAAATACTCCCCAGGCAGCTGCCACCAGAGTTGCTCCCTGTCCAAGCCCGTAAGAAATTGCAAAACCGGCTTTCTCAGATGCTATCATACTGAATGACATGCCTATGGCCCATATAATACCTCCCAATAATCCAATTAAATGCAACTTGAAATTTCCTTTTGTAAAATAGTCAGCATACTTAACCGGGTCTCCTTTTACCGGCTTGTACATAAAAATGCTATTCCACAGAAAATTGGAGAGGAAAATCCCGATAGAAAACACAAAAACAGCACTATAAGGCGTAAAAAGACCGGGTTCAGGTGAGGTAAAATCCATTGATACAGATGCAGCTACAAAACGATAGAAAAATCCCATAAGTATACCTCCTGCTACAGAAAGTAATATGCCTTTAACAGGTTTTGATTTCTGTTTTGCAGACATTTTCTTATAAGCAAAGGCATCCAGGATGATTGCCACTGCCACCAATCCAACTCCTGTAAACAGAAGCTTCGGATCTCCAATGGGTGTGGCTATATAATTAACACTAACACCCAGTACAAGGGCGATACCAATTCCTACAGGAAAGGCGACTGCCATGCCTGCAATATCTATGGCTGCCACTATCAAGAGGTTGGCAATATTAAATATAATACCCCCAAGCAGAGCCGAACTAAAAGAACTTAGATTTCCTTGTGCAAGGTCTTCAATAAAACCACGACCCTCTTCACCTGAGCTACCCAGGGTAAATCCAAATACCAGGGTCAGAAGAATAATTCCAAAGGAATAGTCCCAATAGAAAAGAGGAAATGACCATGATTTTGTTGCCAGCTTCTGGGTGTTAGCCCATGATCCCCAGCAAAGCATGGTTATCACACAAAGACCAACTGCCAATCCGTAACTTTCAGGTATAAACATAATTTTGTGATTTAGGTTGATGAATTATTCAATATCCTTTCTTGATGGTACCGAAGCTTGTGCCCCCATTCTTGTTACCGAGAAAGCGGCTGCTTTATTGGCAAACTTAATTGCATCAATCAACAACATCCCTTCCGATAGTCCCACAACAAGAGCACCATTGAATGTATCTCCTGCTGCTGTTGTATCCACAGCTTTTACCTTCGGAGATGCTATCATTTGGTCTTCTTCGTCCGAGAGTAAATAAGCACCCTGTGCGCCCATAGTAATCACAACTACATCCACACCTTTCCTTTTTAATGCCTGAGCAGCTTTTCTGGCGGTTTCTTCATTAGTAACCTTAATGCCAGTAAGCAATTCGGCTTCAGTTTCATTTGGTGTAATTATATAAAGCAAAGCCAGTAAGTCGTCAGATAAGATTTGTGCAGGAGCAGGATTTAATACTACCATAACACCTTCCTGTTCAGCCAATTTTACTGCATGCTCCACTACATCAATCGGGATTTCCAGCTGTATCAGCACAAAAGATGCCTGGGAGATCACTTCGTTTACAATATCTGCATTTTGCATAGCCGCATTGGCTCCCAGGGCTACTGAAATGCAATTTTCTCCCTTATCATCCACCATAATCAAGGCTACACCTGATGGAGATTCCCTATCGACCACAACAAAGCTTGTATCGATTTTGTGAGAATGAAAACCCTTCATTGCTTCCTGCCCAAAAACATCATTACCAACTCTGGCAATAAAAGTAACATCTCCATTAAGTTTTGCACTTGCAACCGCCTGATTCGCTCCTTTGCCTCCCGGGTTCATAATAAACTCACCGCCCAATACCGTCTCACCTGGCAATGGCAAATGGCCTGACTGAACCACCATATCTGTGTTACTACTGCCAATAACTACTATTTTTCCGTTTTTCATTAATGCTTCTTTTTGTATACCACCATATTCCATAGCTGCAGGTAAACCTTTTCATGAGGATTTGTAATTTTCATTTTCAATGTATGTTTTCCTTCCGGCAGTTCGTATTGAAAGAATATTGGGAAAGTACGCTCAACGAAGGACAGTGGTAATTCCATTGTCTTAGACAATTCCCCGTCAATATAAAATTCCGCTATCAGTTTATAATTATTCAGTGTTTCTTCGTCCGAAATAAGTGCATATGTATCATCGAAGTCAATATGCCTTACCCTTCCTGTTAATACTGCTCCAACACCTTCGAATTCCACCTCAAGTTCCTGTGGATCTTTTGATGTAAATCGCTTGTTTATCTTAATTTCATCTCCAAGCACATACCCTGTATAGTTTTGTTCAAGAGGGGCAACTACAGGCTCTTGTAGTTTAATTTTTACCTCTGATTCTGTAAGCTGGCCACCATTTTCAGCAATGACTTCCAGGGCATGCCTGTAACTAATCTCATAAACATCATTCAGGGAAATGCTGATATTTTGAAAATTCATGTCTTCGATCAATTCAAGCCCTTTTCCCCAGTATTCTGGTATTTGATCATAACCAATAATGGTTCCTAGCACTCCTCCGGCAGTTCCGGGGTTACAATCTGAATCCTGGCCCGCTCTGGTAGCTATTTCCATGGTTTTTCCTAAATCACCTTCACCGTATAAGAGTCCGAGAACCACGTAAGCGGAATTTATTTTAGCATCAATATTAAAAACACTATATGCCCCGTATGGGCATCCAATTTCCGGGCCCCACTTATCTTCTATAAGCTGCCAGTTCTTTTTCCAGTCATCAGGGTATTTCTGATGCCATTGTATTACATCAGCAATACACTGGTAGAAAGTGCTTTCCACTGGAATCATGGCGAGTGCTTTATTTACAATAAGAGGAATGTCATTCTCAATAAATGCATAGCTATACATTCCTGCTACAAATACACCTCCATAATAACCATCTCCTGAATTCATCACATGTCCTACCCTGTCACATATTTCGAGAGCAGTGTTAGGCATTGCCGGACTCATAATACCTGCAAAATCGGCTTCAATCTGAAAATCAATGTCGTCGGCATGTGGATTATTGAGCCAGTGACCCGATTCAGGAGGAAGAATACCATACAGAATATTGTATCTGGCTTGCTGATTCGCATGCCAGAGCCAGTATTTTGCATTGGCAACAGCTTTCCCATGAGACAATGCAGGAGCATCCAGGCCTTCCTTTTCCATCACATCAACAAATGTAAGATCTAAGTAAATATCATCGTAAAGGCCTGGAAAAGTAGTCATCCAATGCAGCATCATTGTATCTGCCCATATAATTTCAATGCTGTCTGGTATTATTCTTCCCAGGTACTTAAACTCTGTTGGACCTCCATAAGCTACCCCAATGGTTTGCAGAGCCCAGGCTCCTTTAATTTTGTCTTGTAAGACCTCTTTAGATAGTGTAATGAAATTATCATCTTGTGCCTTCCGTGAAGAAGTGTTGCATCCTATTAACATTACGATTGCTAAAGCATAAACAATTCCTGGTATGTAAAAATTTCTTTTCATTTGTTTGTATTTTAAATTGCTATAAAATATGTTTTGATTATTTGAGAATTACTACTTGCACAATCGATTGTGCAAATTACGTAAAATATTCCAGGCTATCCAAATTTATTGCTTATATTTATAAGGTCAACAGGCAGATATGTTTATTTTTGAATCATGAATTCTCCAGTTATCACTATAAAAGAACTTGCAAGGCTGCTAGACTTATCCCCTACTACCGTATCGAGAGTGTTAAGTGGAAACGCTAAAAAATATCGGATTAGTGATGCCACCGAAAAACTTGTTAAGGAAGCTGCAAAACAACATCAGTACCAACCCAATCAAATTGCCAGAAACTTAAGATTAAAAGAAACCAACACAATTGGACTGGTAATTCCTGACATCTCCAACCCTTTCTTCGCCAATTTGGCCAGGATAATAGAAATTGAATTGCGCAAACTGGGGAAACTAATCCTGCTTACCGACACTCATGACAGTTCAGATCTGGAATGTGAAACTTTTAAGTTCTTATTTGGCAGAAAGGTAGATGGTATACTTGTTGCCCCTGTGGGATTAAGGTGTGAACACCTCCAGAGATTCTCTCATATTCCCATGGTTATGATAGACCGGTACTTCAGTGAGCTGTCTGTGCCCTATGTTTCCACTGATAACTATGCAGGTGCGTATGTAGCTACTGAATACCTGATAAACAAAAACCATAGCCGGATTGCCTGTATTCAAGGCCTTGTTAACACAATATCAAATAAAGAACGTGTACGGGGCTTTCGGAAAGCTATTAAGGACTATGGTATTTCATCTGAAGATATCGAAATATGCGGAAGGGATTTTAGCATTGAAAATGGTTACCAAACCACCCAGAAACTGCTTAAGCAAGCAAGCTCACTAACAGCCATCTTTACATTGGGCAACCAGATAGCTATTGGTGCTATGCGAGCCATCAAAGAAAATGGTCTGAAAATACCAGAGGATATCTCGATTATTTCGTTTGACGACCAGGCATATTTTGATTTAACCTGTCCTCCCCTTACCACCATCCGGCAACCAATAGATCTAATAGGCCTGGAAGCTGTCCGCATTTTATTTAATTTAATGGATGGCAGGCAACCTGAAAGTAAATTGCTACCCGCCAAATTAATAGAACGAAGTTCGGTGAAAGATTGTAATTCAGTTTAGATCTGACTTTTTCACATTAAATTAGCATTATTAAATCTGTTATAACATTTCAACGATTATTCAGGATCATTGTACAAGACCATTGTTGAATAATGTTCTAAATGTTTAAATAAATAAATATATGTATATTTACTTCAAATGAAGCCCACTATTCAACAGCTAGAGGACAGAATTAAGGTTTTAGAGACAGAACTCGAAAATGTACGAAATGATAATAAACCAGATGATTATTTGTTTCGTTGGTTTGAAAGGGCAAATGACCTTGTTGTTGTCATTCAGGATGGTGCTATAAAGGAAATAAACCCTCGGGTAAAGAAACTTTTTGGTTATGAGATTGATGAAGTACTCGATAAGAAGTTTATGTCCTATCTTCCCGTCGAATCCAGGCAGGAATTAACAGACAGGTATCAGCGACGAATGAAAGGGGAAAAAGTTGCTGATTATTATGAGAGTGTTTTAGAGCACAAAAATGGGAAGAAGGTTTTTGTTGGACTCAGTGCTATTTTTTTCAATTACAAGGGCAATCCGGCAGATCTTATCGTCATTCATGATATCACAGAACTCAAACAAAGTCTTGAAAACCTTCGCAATAGTGAAGAAAAATACCGTAGCTTCTTTAAAACCTCCAAGGATTGCGTATTTTTCACTTCCAAGGATGGGAAATGGCTGGATATGAATGATTGTGCCCCGGAATTTTTCGGATACCAATCAAAAGAAGAATTGTTGAAGATTGACATTCAGGAATTATACTATTATCCGGAACAAAGAAAAATCAATATTAAGGATATTGAACATAAGGGATTTTCCAGAGATGCTCCCTTGAGTTTCAAGAAAAATGATGGCACTATAATTTATGCACTTGTAACCTCCCTGGCTATAAGGGATGAACTTGGTAATATCTATGCATATCATGGCATCATTCGGGATATTACACAACAGAAAAAAGATGAAAAGGCTTTAAAGGAAAGTACCAGGCACCTTGAGGAACTCAATGCTTCTAAAGATAAATTCTTTTCCATAATCAGCCACGACCTCAGAACACCATTTAATGCAATTCTAGGTTTTTCCGAATTGTTATGGAAAGAAGATTTTACTATTACAGAAATCCGGGAAATAGCCAAAGACCTTTATAATACAGGAAAGGACACATATGATTTATTAGAAAACCTTCTTGAATGGTCCCGGTCAGAAACAGGAAAGATAAAATACACACCCACACTTTTTCCTGTTCATCGTGTCGTTGATAGTGCAGTGAGACTCCATGGTGAATTTGCTGCCCGGAAAAATATCAACACTATAGTTGACATCCCGGATAATATTAAGGTCTTTGCTGATGAAAATATGCTTATGACCATAATGAGGAACCTTATATCAAATGCTATAAAATTCACACCCAAAGGAGGTAGTGTCAGCATAAATTCTAAAGAGGAGCATGAGTTTCTTCGCATCGATGTTATTGATACCGGTGTTGGCATTCCCCATACATTAATGGACCAGATATTTGACCTGGATAAGGAAATCACTACGCGTGGGACTGAAGAAGAGTCGGGCTCAGGGCTTGGACTGCTGCTGTGTAAAGAATTTGTGGATAAGAACAAGGGTCAGATCTATGCTGATAGTGAGCCCGGTAATGGAACCACCTTTACTATCAAGCTACCAAAACACTTATAGGCTTTCCTTCATATTTACTCGTATGACCACTCCTTTAGCAGTCGAAGGTCTAAAGGTCCAAAAGTCGAATAGAAAAGAACCCGATATTATAATATGCTGTTCACTCGTCTGACCACTTATGGTTAGACTGGTCTACTCAATAAATTCTAATCTTCAGTTTAGCAAAATAATGGTCATCGCGAACGTAGTGAAGCGATCTCCTTAAATCATGGATTATGGTTCAATGAACTAACTATTAGTGGTCTGACGAGTATCTTGCCATGGCTTTACCACCACCCAAGAATTTTCCACCATAGCATACCAACACTAAACCAGACAGCCAGGTGGAATAGTGAAACAAGAAATCCAACCTTAAACCACTTGGGAGCCGTTACATAGCCAAGACCGAAATAGATAATGATAGGTCCGGAGGAATAATTGGTCATACTGCCGCAGAGTAAAGAAAAATAGGCAAATACAGCAACAGCCAACATTGGTTCTCCTCCGGCAGCCAGACATACACCAAGAAATGGAGCAATCATTGCCGAAATATGGGCAGTCATCATAGAAAAAGCATACATTGAATAGAAATAAACAATACCCAGTACAATTATCACTGTAAACCCACCCATTCCCGATACAAGTATTGTTAAATTATCTACAAACCATTGTATAAACCCGTATTCCAGCAGGAGATTACCCATAGTAAGCAAGCCCCCCAACCAAATTAAAGCGTCCCATGCTTTTTCGTTTGTAATTATATCATGCCATGATTGTGTGTTGGTCAATAATAAAATCAATACCCCAATCCAGGCAACCAGGGTTGTATCCATGCCATGAAGGAATTTAGTGCTCCACAGGATTACCAATAGTACCAGGTCGACAAGCATTACCTTTTCTTTAATACTCAATGGCCCCATTTTATTAAGCTCATCCTTAGCCTTTTCGCGGGCAGCACTTCCATCACTGGATGAAGGTTTTGCCAGCAAAAAAATGAATTGTGGAAGTAGCAATAAAGAAACCAATCCCGGTACAATTGCACCCAGTGCCCAGGTGCCCCACCCAAAATCAATATCGAAAATATCTCTTGCTGCTTTAGTAATTAGGGGATTGGCAGCCATTGCTGTCATAAACATAGCCGATGTAACAAGATTGGCATGACCACCCACAAGAGACAGATATATTCCTGCATCATTTTTCTTAGATGAGTCAGGTGTTACCAGAGACTGTGCCAGGGAATTAACAATTGGTGCGTGAAGTCCCCCACCCCTTGCCGTATTGGAAGGAATAACCGGAGCAAGTAATAATTCGGAGGCACATACAGAGTATGCAAGTCCCTTTACAGATCTGCCAAAAATACTAAAAAGCCACAATGCTATCCTCCTGCCTATACCAGTGTTGAGAACAGCACTTGATAACAGAAATGCTGCAACAACCAACCAAACTATTGAATCTCCATATCCTGTTAAAGACTCCTGGATGGTAGTTGTTTTGGTAGCTACCAATGAGAATAAACCAATAAGAACCATCATTCCCATAGGAAAAGGCCTGAGAATAAAACTTGCAATAACTGCTATAAGAACTGCAAATAAATGCCAGGCTTGTGAAGGAACATCAAACATCCCGTCCATCATCCATATAAGTATAGCAAGGATGACACAAGCTGCAAATTTTATTATTGGTTTTTCGAAAATTGACATTATCTTCATTAAGTCCTAAAAATATTAATAATTTTACTTTATGTGCTACCTGGCAAGAAAAAAATACATCAGGAATTTGGATTGCTAATAACAAACTTGTGTTAACTTATGAAAAAAATAATATTAATTCTATGTCTTGTTTTTGTTGGCAGCAGCAGTTTTGCTGTGATACGCCCTTTAAAGAAACGAAACCATAAGGTAAATAAGCTTTTAAAACAAATTGTTGCCTTCCCTGATTTCAAGACGGCTGGTTTTGCATTTTACGCTGTAGATATTAATTCAGGCGAAGCCATTGCTGCAGTTAATCAGGACATGGCCCTCAAACCTGCGTCAACACAAAAACTATTAACCACTGCAACAATTCTTGAACTACTGGGACCCGATTATCAATTTGAGACTGCACTGGAGTATACAGGGGAAATAGATACGATAAATAATTTGTTACAAGGCGATATTATTATTAAAGGAGGAGGTGACCCAAGCCTGGGATCAAAATATTTTGATTCTACCTATAAAAGGCAATTTTTAATTGACTGGACCCATGCTGTCAAAGCCCTTGGAATAGATTCTATAAGCGGTAGAATAATCTCTGATGCCAGGATATTTACCTGGGATATTGTGCCACCAGGCTGGTCATGGCAAAATATGGGGAATTATTTCGGAGCAGGAGCGTGTGGTTTAAGTATTTACGATAATTATTACACTATCTTTTTTAATTCAGGTAGCCTGCCTGGAAACGAAGTTAAAATAGTAAGCTCTTTGCCTCAAATTCCCGGTCTGATCTTTGATAATGCAGTAACATCTGATTCAATTTCGTATGACAATACCAATATTTTTGGTGCTCCCTATTCGTATTCGCGGGATATTCGAGGCCAGATACCACTGAATAAAAATGATTTTAAAGTTAAGGGATCTATGCCTGACCCTGCACTTATTGCAGCCCAACATCTTGATTCAATGTTAGCTGAAATTAATATTGGTATACAAATGCCGGCCACTACAAAACGTCTTCTTCAAAAAGAAGGATTATCCGGAGAAATAAGCGGAAAAACTATTTATACTACACGATCGCCAATGCTTACCGATATTATTGCACAAACAAATACACATAGTATTAATCTGTTTGCTGAACATTTTTTGATCCAATCGGGAATTAAGCTTGGTGCTGCACCCGAACCGGTAAGTTCGGCTGATTCTGTTTTGAGTTTCTGGACAAGAAATGGAATGGATACCCAGGGTTTGAGCTTGCATGATGGCAGCGGTCTATCGCATTATAATGCTATTACACCGGGTCAGATGGTATATTTACTCAAATATATGAAGCTTAACAGCAAATATTTTGATGAATTCTATAACTCAATGTCTATTGCAGGAAAAACCGGTACACTTGAGAATATGTTTAGAGGCAGTATTGCCGAAGGAAAACTACGTGCAAAGAGCGGAACTATTAGTCGTGCTAAAGCTTATGCAGGATATGTTACATCGGTATCAGGAAGGGAAATAGTCTTCTCAATGGTGGTAAATAACTTTAGCTGTAAATCCAGCGAAGCAAGGGCTAAACTTGAACAACTGATGATTGCCCTGGCAGAGTTCAATAAATAACTATAACCTGAGTTTCGAAATTTTTTACTCGTCTGACCACTTATGGTTACGGCCAGTAGACAGACATATCATTTTACTTGATGAATTTACTATTAGTGGTCTGACGAGTATATCTTATTAAGTACGCTAAAGCGCACTGAAGACCATTGTTTGCATGCATTTAACACCATGCTAAGCATGGTGCTTATTTTTTGAGCTCCATCAATGTTATTGTTTTTGTTTCAATTGCCAGATTACACACAAATTAGAACAGAGCCAATGTTAATCTTTCTACAATACTGCCTTTTCAAGTAATTCAAGTGTGTTTCTGTCGGCATTCATCCTGGCCATAATGCCGTTGGGAATTGTAATCATTATATCGATATGGCCAAATGACAATCCATAGGAAACCGGAATATCAAGTGGCTTAAGCAGATCGCCTATAGCCTCCTTTAGGCTTAGCCTGGGCTCATCATTAATGTTACATTCATAAAAGACACCCATTACTATTCCTGCAGCCTTCTTCAGGTTTGTAGCCTGCAGCAGATGTACAAGCATTTTATCAACTCTGTAAGTTTTTTCTTCAGTATCTTCCAGATAAACAATTTTATTTTCGAAATTAACTTCAAATCTACTGCCAATCATAGAATCCAGTACACTGATGTTTCCCCCTGTCAACTCACCTTCAGCTTTACCTCCATTAATTGTATAAAGGTCGTATTCCGCCTTGTCTTCGGTATCATCTTCTCTCTTGTAAGGGTATTTATAATTATCTACCGGGGTCATTACAATCTTTTTCAGGGACTTAAGAGTAAAATCGTTAAACTCTGAAATACCAAATGGTCCGTGAAAAGTAATCAATCCGGTTTGTTCATAAATTGAGCTTAACAGAGCTGTTATATCACTATACCCAATAAGGACTTTAGGATTATGCTTAATCTGTTCAAAATCGAGCAGGTCGAGTATCCTGATTGAACCATAGCCTCCCCTTACACATAAAATCCCATCAATATCTTCATTAGTGAACATGCCCATTAGTTCATCAGCCCTTTCCTGATCTGAACCTGCAAAATATCCATATTCTGATAAAACTGAATCTTGATAAAAAGTTCTGAATCCCAGTTTTTCAAGCTTTTCAACAGTTTCCTCAAGTTGCTTTTTTGAAATGGGCGAGCCAGGTGTTACCAGGCCTATCAAATCGCCCTCTTTAAGGCGGGCAGGAAAAAATCTTTCGTTTATCATAAATCAGATAGTTTCCTTATACCAATACCCGGAAGATCATTGAGAGTTACTTTTCCATTAATAACTTTCATACCTTCATAAATATCATTGTCTATTAATAAGTTTCCGTCAAGATCTGCCCAATCAACAATGGGTGAAAGTTGAGAGGCTGCCGAAACCGCACATGATGTTTCAGTCATGCAACCAATCATTACTCTCATGTCAAGTGCACGTGCCACAGTGATCATCTTATGAGCTTCACGCAGGCCGGTACTTTTCATAAGTTTGATATTTATACCGGAATATACACCCTTAAATTTTGCCACGTCAGATAAACGCTGAAAAGCTTCATCAGCAATGGTAGGAAGCGGGCTGTTTTCTGTGAGCCAGGCCATATCGTCGATCTGTGTCTTTGGCATTGGTTGTTCAACAAACTCAATTCCTTTTTCCTTCAGCCACTGGATCATCTCCAGGGCCATGTGTTTATCCTTCCATCCCTGGTTAACATCCACATAAATTGGGACATCAGTAACAGAGCGTACAGTATTTATCATCTCCTTGTCATTTCCCCCGCCAAGTTTAACTTTAAGCACTTTAAAGCGACTTGCTTCCTCAGTCTTTTCCTTTACAACATCTGGAGTATCTATTCCGATAGTAAATGATGTCATTGGAGTATTGTCAGGGTTTAGTCCCCATAACTTATAAAGAGGTTGATTTACGATTTTACCTATTAAATCGTGAAGTGCAATATCAACCGATGCTTTGGCAGCCCTGTTCCCTTCATCAATAGAATCAACATATTCCAGTATGTCATCTAATCTGAATGGATCACTGAATTGGCTAATATCAACTTTATTAAGGAAACCCATAACTGATTTCTGTGATTCTCCAAGATATGGCGGCATGGAAGCTTCACCAAATCCTGTAAGACCGTTAAAATGAATTTCTGTTAAAACCACAGGTGTTGTATTTCTTGAAAACCCGGCAACAGTGAAGGTATGTGTTAACTGCAAATCATAGGTTCTGTAATTCAGTTCCAGTTTCCCGTTTCCTTTTACAGGTGCAGCACATGCTTGTGCAGTAACCGGGATTGCAGCTCCCAATGTTGCTGCCCCTAGTGTTTTAATAAATGTTCTCCTTTCAGGCATAATAGGTTTTAGCTATTTGTTTGTTTATTATTTCTTTATCGTCATCCCCATTTGACTCTTTGACTATTCCTGTCAACGCTTCCAGGTCCTACGGACCCTGAAAGGTTTTACATTTCGACTATTAGACTATTAGACTCCTTGACCCTATTCTATTATTTCTTTATAAAAAGCATTTTCTGAAATTTGTTCAATACCCTCATCTGATGCTCCTATAATTCTGACAGTCCTGACAAAGCGTGGCACATATTCCGGAATAAAATTATTTCTCGTGCTGTTTATACTGTTTATTCTTACTTTTCCTGATGCATGAATAAACTCCGTGTCACCAATATACATAGCAACATGAGTAACCCTTTCAGGAAGAGAATCAGATGCTTTTCGTCCATAAAATAAAAGATCACCTGGTTTCAGGTTTCTATAATCGTAAGTGCTTGTTATTTCTTCGCCGTATTTGGTTTGCTGTGAAGCATCCCTTTGAAGGAGTGTTCCGCTCATAAAATAAACATTGGATGTAAAACCGCTGCAATCAATTGCTTTTGATGAAGCTCCTCCCCACAGGTAAGGTATACCAAGAAATCTTTTTGCTGTTTTAACTAAATCTTCTTCTACAATAGTTTTATTAAATACTTCTGCAGCATCTAGTACCTCATCTTTTTTTACCCAGGCAATACGCTTATCTGGATATTGTACCTGGTAAAATTCAGCATTGGCAGAGCTTACAGGCAAAATACATCCAAGCACCAAATCAGTTACAACTTGTGATTTATCGTCAGGCTCTGAATATGAAAAGCCATATTGTAAGTTGTAAATAATTTTTTCTGATTGTTTGTAATTTGATAATTCCTTCTCATCTATTATCACAAGAGCCTGATAATCAACCCAGGCAATATACTTATTAGGCGTTTGCACCAGATACCAATCATTTTCCCTTTTTAATACTCTGATTGGTGTTCCCAATAACACCTGTGTGACAATCTCTGAACTATGACGGGAATCGGAGCGTAAATTAGCAACTGAATTATTTATTAAGCCTGTCACAATTTGCTTATTCCCTCCTTCCGGAAGCAGTTGAATTTTATTTTCTACATCAGGATATTTGTTTGTAATAACTTCCTCAATGGCATTGTAAGTCACTGCTTTATCAAGTTCACCAGATAAACTGATTTTTCCCGAAGATTCAGAGATTGATATATTCCAGAGCGAAACTCGTTTGTCAGGTGCATAAATTATTTCTAAAGAATCCAGAAGATAATTAATATCTGTAATTCTGGTATTATTGATTTGTGTATTGCACGCGCTTATAACAAACAAAGCAATAAGGAAAATAAAACTTGTGTTTTTTACTTTTTTCATCAGGAAACTTATTATGTTTTTTTGTAAAAACGATTAAAGCTCCACAGAATCAGTGATAGATAAATAAATACTAATATAAAGTGGAGTATTAATAATATAAATACCTTTTGATCTTAAGTGTTGCAGTCTTTTGAAAGGGTTCAGCCTGAACTAATAACAACTGAATTCGGGATATTTTATTAACCCTGGTGTTAATATATTGCTGAAGTTCTGCAGCCAGCTCATTTATAGTTTCTTCAACTTTTTGAGAAACCTCTTCCATCTTCTCATCCACTTTGTGGCTAAGGTTCCTGGTCATTTCCCTTACTTTTAGTTCCAGTTCTTCCCTGTTAAAGTGTACCATTGCTACCAGCTTACCTTTCTTCTCCAGTACTACAGACTCAACCACATGTCGGAAGTTATTGATCAGTGATTCAATCTCTTCAGGATAAATATTTTCTCCATTGGAACCTACTATCAGGTTTTTCAACCTACCTTTATGGCTGAGCCAGCCGCTTTTATCAAAAACACCCAGGTCACCTGTTTTAAACCAGCCATCCTCTGTCATTACCTCGCGGGTTTTTTCTTCGTTTTTATAATAGCCCAGCATAATATTTGGACCCATGGTCCAGATCTCCCCCTCTCCTGTTACCGGATCAGGTTTATTGATTTTTACTTCACACTGGCTCACTTCAGGTCCTATAGCCTGGAATTTAGTCATAGAAGCATTCGAACCGGCCACCAAAGGAGATGTTTCGGTAAGGCCGTAACCTATGGCATAAGGGAATTTGGCATCTCTTAAAAACTGTTCAACCTGTGGGTCAAGTTTAGCTCCGCCAATACCGAAAAATTTCAACCTGCCTCCAAATGTCTGATACAGTTTCTTTCCGGCCAGATAATAAAGGAGTTTACGCGTAGGTTTAAACTTATGCAAAGTACTTGTAATAGCTTTCTTTTGTATTGTGGGGAGTATGCTGTTTTTATAAACCTTTTCTATAACCATTGGTACGGTAAGCATCACTTCAGGCTTAATTTTTTGCATTGCAGGAACCAATACACTTGCTGTAGGAGGCTTACGTAAATAGCTAATACAGGCACCTTTTAATATGGGTAAGATCAGTCCCAGGGTATTTTCATAGGTATGAGACAAGGGTAAAACAGAAAGAAAATTATCAGACTCCAGAATTTCTTGTACGCTGTCGGCCTGAAAGGCATTTGTAATTACGTTTTTTTGTGACAGCATCACCCCTTTCGAGTTTCCGGTCGTACCTGATGTGTAAAGCAATATAGCTAATTTATCTTCTTCAGGTTTAAAAGCACTGGTAAATTGGGTATCTTTATTAAATACAACTGACTGCTTTTTACCTTCTAAAACCTCAAAATTATCGAGGCGTATGATTGCCTCAACAAAATCGTTTTTCACATCAGCAAGCTTATATTCAAGGCTTTTAGAAACAAAAATAATTTTTGCTTCTGAATGATTTAGCACATTTTGTAATTCATGGGTATTAAATTCAGGAAGTACCGGAACGGCAACAACACCCATGCATTGCAGGGCAAAATATACTACTCCCCAGTTGGGCATATTCTGACTATAAATAACAACTTTGTCACCTGCTTTGATTTCAAATGCATCAAGGAATGCCATGACTGCATTAATACTCTTTCCCATTTGGGCATAAGTCAGGTACTCCTCATCAACAAAGCCTAAAGCCTTATTATTGGCATATTTTGAAACTACATCAGGAATGATTGTTGAGAAACTTAATTGATCTTGAGTTAGCATGAGATTTGTTTTTTTTGCAAAGGTAAGTTAAAAATGCTTAAAGCATATAAATATTTTTCTGCTCATTTTGATTTACCAGCTATCAGAAGGAATAAAATATGTGTGATAGTTAACTTTTAGCTGACTTTATATTCTAGTTTAGGAATTGTTATGCATGGTCAAAGAATTAAGATATACTACTGTATTCTAATACGAGTCAAGCATTCAGAAAGTAGTTACATTACACAACTACGTAGTATACTACGTAGTTAAATTATTTGGAGAGTATGCTTTTTAGAGAATATAATTCTCAATATGGCATATTAATATTTTGGGCTAAAGCCCCATTAAAGTAGTGTGTAGCTAAGAGGGTGTCCAAAAAAGATATTAGTGAGTCATGCTGAACTTACTCATGACCGCAGGGAGTAATTTATTTCAGCATCTATTTGCCGTGCAAGAGATTCCGAAACAAGCCTGGCCCGAGTTTATCGAGGGGTTCGGAATGACAAAACCGACATACCATATTTGACTTGACACTAGTAGAACATATGAACATATCTGACATTAACAGAATTTATGCGGTGTGCCTTATGATCACCCGAACCGCCCCAGCTAATCATTCCGTAATCATAATTTAAATCGAGTTCACCATGATCAGTTAATTGAAAACCAATAAGAGGGGAAATAAAAATGTTAAAACCTTTAATATCCTCCAGCTTATACTTTTCACCATCATCGTCTTTTACATTAGCAGATAATTTGATTGCAGGAACCAAACCGAGGCCTGCATATGCTGGTTTTCCAAATGCTTCAAATTTATAGGCTATTTCTGCTGGAGCCTCAAGGTATGACCAACTTACCTTATACTCCCCTGCGACCTCGAAAAAATCCCATTTTTCAATAGTCCCGCCAAACCGAAGCCTCAAACCAGCCCTGGTCCTGAACTTACTGTTGAAATTCTCATCCAGAATAAAATCCCTGTA
>JAUVKW010000139.1 GCA_030596025.1 Bacteroidota bacterium
GTCCTTACGAGGCTTAAAGTTCGGCCACCCACTTATAGCTTGCTTGCTAAGGTAAAAGAACTCAACCGGTAGTAATTTAAACAGGTCAGTTAAAATTGGTATTGATACTATCTGTACTGATGGTTACTGGTATGTCTCAAACAGCTTTTCCCTTTTGACGCAAGCTTCGCTAAGTGGGTCCCGGCCTTGCGGACTGATGTCGGAACTGAAGAGCAGCGTCATTGCTCCGTAGGTCAAAGATCCTGACATTTCTTTGATCATCTATCCGCCGTAGGCGGAGTAAGTGATATCGTCAGGGAGCAAAACAATAATAACCCCGGGTACGCTCGGTGAAATAAAAGTAAAAAATGACACTGGGTCATCCAAATTATACCAATCTGAAATTGTATAAGTTTGATTATGCGCCATTTAAGAAATTGCGATGTTTTTTGTGTCGAAGTCAGGAGAAGGTTTAAGATGTTCAAGATTGCTCAGATTGTCGCCCTTTTAGACTCTTAGATCTTTCGACCCTCTTTTTTCACTCACCTCTCATTACTCACTACTCACTTCTCACCACTCACCTCTTCTTTCGCTCTGTTGCCTCTTCTCTTTCTCTCTTTCTCTCTTTCGCCCCGTCGCCCCATCGCTCCCTCATCTTTCTGCTCTCTCACCTCTTTTTAAGCTTTTCCGTATTTTTCTTAACCTTAGCCTTCTTCTATAAATCATCCGGACTTTTTGTATATAATCCGTTAATTTCAATTATTTTTAGATTTCTATTTTAATTGTTTTGTTATGGTAATCCAGGAGAAGTTGAGAATTGTAATGATTGGTGCAGGGAATGTAGCAACTCATCTATCCTTAGCTCTCATAAATGCAGGTCATATTATTCTTCAGGTTTTTAGTCGCACAAATACATCCGCAATACAATTGGCTGGACTTATTAAATGTGATTATACTACAAGCCTGAGTACTGTGAGGAAGGATGCAGATCTTTATATACTTGCCTTAAGTGATGAGGCAATAGTAGATTTTGTTAACAAGTTTTCTTTTCCACAAGTTATGGCAATTCACCTTTCAGGGGGACTTGAGAAGGATCTCTTTAAAGGAAAAATTCAAAATTATGGAGTGATGTATCCTGTTCAGACATTTAGTAAAGGTAGAGATATTGACTTTAAGTCTATCCCACTTTGTATTGAGGCAAGCAACCAGGAAACTGAAGAATTTCTTGAGCATCTGGCCGGACAGTTAAGTTCCTCAATCCATATATTAAACTCAACTCAAAGAGAAATAATTCATCTTGCGGCGGTTTATTCCTGTAATTTTGTCAATCATTTTTATGATATTGCATCCCGGATACTTAAAAACAATGATCTGCCTTTCGATTTGTTATATCCATTGATTGTTGAGACTGCTGATAAAGTTCAGGGGAATTTACCGGGGGCTGTTCAAACCGGACCGGCTAAGAGAAATGACCAGGCAATAATAAATAAACATTTGGAACTACTATCTTCTAACCCGGGGTACCAAAGTATTTACTCTGAAGTAAGCAAAAGTATCAGACAGGAGATGGAAGCAGATAATAATTGACAAACATCTTTTTAAAGAAAATAGAGGTAATAGAATGAGCAATTTTAAAGAAGAATTAAGAAAAGTAAAAGCCTTTACATTTGACGTAGATGGGGTGCTTTCCAGCCATGTACTAACTCTTCATCCTAACGGAGAACCAATGCGAACTATCAATATTAAGGATGGCTACGCTATTCAACTGGCAGTAAAAAAGAAATATCCAATTGCTGTCATTACAGGAGGAAATTCTGATGCTGTTTTAAAGCGCTTTAATGGACTGGGTGTAACAGATGTTTACCTTAATTCCTTTGATAAGAAACACGATTTTGCAGATTTCCTTTCAAAATATAAACTTGAGGCCTCATCTGTTCTTTATATGGGGGATGATTTGCCCGATTATGAAGTTATGAAGATTGTGGGTTTCCCAACATGTCCTGCTGATGCAGTGGTAGAAATAAAACAGTTATCCAGGTATATATCAAACTTAAGGGGAGGAGAAGGCTGTGTTAGAGATATCATTGAACAGGTTCTCAGACTGCATAATAAGTGGATGGACGGAGATGCCTTTAGCTGGTAATAATAGACTTTTTTAACCAATATTAATTTTAGAATGAAAGCATTCTTACAACTTATACGCTGGCCAAATCTATTAATTATTATTGCTACCCAGTATTTAATGCGTTATGCCATACTGGATACAATGCTGAAAAATATTTATGTATTTATTAATTCAGAGATTGTTAAAGTTCCGGATATGGAATTACAGCTTTCTGATTTCCAGTTTTTATTACTTGTTATGTCAACAGTGTTTCTGACCGCTGCCGGGTATGTAATAAACGATTATTTTGATACCAAAACAGACAAGCTAAACCGGCCTCATCGTGTTGTAGTTGGGAAATTGATATCCCGTAGATTAACTATGACCATTCATCTTGTACTCAACGGATTGGGAGTCGCATTAGGATTTTATCTTGCATGGTCTATTGGCATGATGTTCTTGGGCTTTGTTTTCCTGTTGGTATCTGGTCTTCTGTGGTTTTATTCCACAACTTATAAAAGACAATTTCTTATTGGGAATATACTGGTAGCCTTTTTAACAGGACTCGTTCCTTTTATGGTGGCCCTTTTCGAAATTCCTTTATTAATGGATGAATATAGTGCTATCATGATAGACTTTGATATAAATTTGAATCATATTTTGGTTTGGATTGGAGGGTTTTCATTTTTTGCATTTATTACAACATTGATCAGGGAACTTGTAAAGGATATGGAAGATTTTGAGGGAGATCGTGCCTATGGAAGGAGAAGCTTGCCGATTGTCTTAGGATTAAATGTCTCAAAAATTATTGTTTCAGGCCTAATATTGATTACCCTGTTTGCATTGTTTGTAATTGTTATTTTTTTCCTGAATGATCCTGTCACTTTTATCTTTATGATTGTTGCCCTTGTGCTACCTATGGCATTTCTTATTTTCTGGCTTTGGAAAGCAAAATCAAGCAAGGCATATCATATAGCAAGTATACTTACCAAGGTCATCATGCTTTCTGGCCTTGCTTATGCAGTCCTTGCTCATTTCATAATTGTTAAGCAATTAGTTAATTTTGGATGATATGAGGATTGGTATTTTAGACTGGAAAATCCTGCTGGCTTCTCAATCTCCACGGAGAAGAGATCTGATTCAGAGACTGAATTTACCGGTAGAAATAATTCAAATACCTGAAACTGATGAATCTTTTCCTGAAGATATGGATCCTTTTAATGTTCCGGTTTATCTTGCGAGGCAGAAAGCCATGGGATTTAAAGGTAGTTTAAAAGAAAATGAGGTATTGCTTACAGCCGATACCATAGTTCTTTGCAAAAATAGTATCATTAATAAACCGCAAGACCGATGGGAGGCAATTGATATGCTGAAAGGTCTTGCTGGAAACAATCATACTGTAATAACAGGCGTTTGCCTGAAATTAATGAATAGGGAAACGACTTTCTATTCAACTACTGAGGTTTATTTCAGCCAATTGAGTGAGGAGGAAATAGTCTATTATGTAGATAAATATAAACCTTATGATAAGGCCGGGGCCTATGGGATACAGGAATGGATTGGATACATAGGGGTAGAAAAAATAGAAGGTTCGTTTTTCAATGTAATGGGCCTTCCCCTCCATAGGCTTTATGAGGAGCTTAAGAGACTGGAATAGTGGAATAGTGGAATTTATTTTGACAATTTGTAAATTAAAGCAAATACTTCTAACATAATTAAATACTAATGAAACGATTAATTATTCTTGTAAGCCTTAGCCTGGTAATATCTTCTGCTTCACTTTTACGGGCCGATGAAGGTATGTGGATTCCTCTTCTCATTGAGAAAATGAATATTCAACAGATGCAGGAGAATGGTTTTAAGCTTAGTGCCGAGGACATTTACAGTGTTAACAAGGCAAGCATGAAAGATGCAGTTATGATATTTGGGGGAGGATGCACGGGAGAATTAATTTCTGATAAAGGACTTTTGATTACAAATCACCATTGTGGTTATAGAAGAATTCAACAGCATTCAACAGTTGAGCATGACTATCTTACTGATGGATTCTGGGCTATGTCATTGAAGGAAGAACTGCCAAATCCCGGGCTTACAGTCACTTTCCTGAAATGGATGAAGGATGTAAGTGAGCAGGTAAGTGAGGGTGTTACAGAAAATATGAGTGAAAAGGAACGGGAAGATGTAATGGAAGTAAATATTGATAAACTTATTGAAAAAGCTATAGAGGGAACACATTATACAGCTCATATCGAAGACTTTTATAGAGGCAACCAGTATTATCTTTTTGTAGAGGAGAAGTATAAAGATGTGCGCCTGGTTGGTGCTCCTCCTTCATCTATAGGAAAATTTGGAGGAGATACTGATAACTGGATGTGGCCAAGGCATACCGGTGATTTTTCATTATTCAGAATTTATGCTGATAAAGACAATAAGCCTGCTGAGTATTCTCAGGACAATCAAGCTTTTGTCCCGGCAAAATCTTTCCCTATATCGCTTAAAGGAACTAATCCTGACGATTTTACATTTATATTTGGCTACCCTGGAAGTACTTACGAATATGTTCCGTCTTATCATCTTAAGATGCTTACACAGGATATTTATCCTGAGCTTATATCAGTAAGAGATAAAAAGCTGGAAATTATGAATAATGATATGGAGGAGAATTCAGGAGTACGGATACAATACTCGGCAAAAAGTGCATCTGTAAGTAATTCATGGAAAAGGTGGATAGGCGAGATCAAAGGCCTGGAAAAACTGGATGCAATAAATAAAAAACAATTATTTGAAGCTGATTTTCAAGCCTGGTCGGATTCAGATCCTGGCAGGAAACAAAAATATGCATCATTGCTGTCAGATTATCAAAAACTTTATGAAGACTATACCAGGTATCGATTAGCTAAGGATTATATCAGTGAGGTTTTTATAAGGACAGGTACTGAATTAGTTGCATTTTCAGGAAGATTCGAAGAACTTATAACGAAAGTTGAAGATAATGTACCTGAAAATGAAATTCAGAAACTTGCTGATAAGCTTGATGGTCAAGTCGGGAGGTTCTTTAAAGACTATAATGAACCAACAGATTACAAATTATTTGTTGCTTTGCTGAAAATGTTTGGTGATAACATTGGGCCTGAATTTCAGCCTTCCATTTTTATAAATATACATTCAAAATACCATGATAATTACGAGAAATATGCAGCAAATATTTATAAGAAAACAATTTTCAATAATCCACAGAAATTGTTAGAGCTTCTGGAATCGCCTGGAAAAGCTAGCATAAAAAAGATTTCCAATGATCCAATATTAAATATTTACAGAAGTGTAATAGACTTGTATACCCAAAAGGTGTTACCGGAATATGAACGTCTTACACGTGATATGAATAAGCTGAACAGAATTTATATGGCAGCACAAATGGAGTTTCAGAAGGATAAGGTGTTTTATCCTGATGCGAATTTCACATTAAGACTAAGTTATGGAAAGGTAAAAGGGTACGTTCCAAGAGATGGAGTATTTTTTAAACATTATACCACATTAGATGGGATTATGGAAAAAGATAATCCGGAAATTTATGATTATGATGTCCCGGAAAAGTTAAAGGACTTATACAGGACAAAGGATTATGGCCGGTTTGCTCAAGACGAAGAAATGCATGTGTGTTTTATTGCTACAAATCATACAACCGGGGGTAACTCCGGAAGCCCTGTTCTGAATGCTGAAGGCCACCTGATTGGTATAAATTTTGACCGGGCATGGGAAGGTGTAATGAGTGACCTGATGTTTAATCCCGACCAGTGCAGGAATATTTCACTTGATATCCGTTACGCCCTGTTTATAATTGACAAATTTGCCGGTGCAGGATACCTGCTTGAAGAAATGACTATTGTCGAATGATAAATTAATGAAATTGTTTTTCCGACCCATCCCTACCTACATGCAAATAAGGTTTTCCTTCCTACTGATTTTAATGGGGGTTTTACCAAAAATTCTATATGCACAGGGCCAAAGACCGGTTGTTAATGCTTTTCAAATTTCAGAAAAGATATCTTTAGATGGCGTTTTGGATGAAGATGAATGGAAACAGGCAATAGGTATTGATGCACTGACAATGGTTGAGCCGGAAACCGGAAGCAAGGCTTCTTTACGAACCACTGTGAAGATCCTGGTTGATAAGAGTAATATCTATCTGGGTGTTACTTGCTACGAAGATGACCCCGGGAATATTGTTTCCTATTCCAAAGCAAGGGATTCTGATCTTCGGGGAGAAGATTATATAAAGTTCGTCTTTGATACTTACCAGGATAGCAGATCTGGTTTTATATTTGCTGTAAATCCCTACGGATCAAGATATGATGCTCTGGTTTCTCGTTTTGGCGAAAGTGAAAATTTTAACTGGGATGCAGTCTGGAGTGCAAAATCCAGAATCCACGAGAAGGGTTGGACAGCAGAAATAAAAATTCCTGTAAAAACCCTGTCATTTGATAAAAACCTGAACGAGTGGGGATTTAACATTGAACGAAGAATCCAGCGGAAACTGGAATTAAATCGCTGGACGGCAATCAGTAATGATATTCCAATAGGACAGACAAATAATGCTGGTTTGCTGACAGGTTTGCCTGCTTTTAATCTGGGAATTGGCCTTATCATACGTGGATCAACAAACCTCGATTATAATAATAGTTTTGAAGAGGCTTCGAAGACGGAGTGGAATAATAGTCTTGATATTACAGAAAGATTTACACCGGATATTTCCGGACAGATAACTGTGAATACTGACTTTGCTGAAACAGAAGTTGATTCAAGGAGAACAAATCTTACAAGATTTCCATTACTTTATCCTGAGAAGCGTAGTTTTTTTCTTCAGGGAGCTGACATATATGAGTTTGGTTTTGGTTTGGGACATGATATTATTCCCTACTTCTCACGGAAGATAGGTTTGCTTAAAGGACAACCGATACCTCTATTAGTCGGGGGTAAACTTGATGGTAAAGTTGGAAATACAAATTTTGGCGGGCTGGTTACACATATGGGTAAAGTGGACTCCCTGGTAAACCCAACAACTTTAGGGGTGGTTAGGGTCAAACAAAATATTTGGAAGGAGTCCTCAATAGGATTTTTAACTACTGTTGGTGATCCCCAGGGGAGGCCTGGTAGTTACACAACCGGTGCTGATTTTACATACAAAACTTCTTCCTTCCGTGGAGACAAAAACTTTCTGATAGGAGTCTGGGGATTGATAAATTCCCGTGACAGTCTGGTTGGCGACAAATCGACATTTGGCATTGCTCTTGACTATCCTAATGATTTATGGGATATCTATGCCGGATATAAGAGGATTGGGGATGCATTTGACCCTTCTCTTGGGTTTGTTCCCAGAAAGGGTGTAAATATGTACCGTCTGGTTGTTGACTACATGCCCAGACCTGAGATCAAGCTAATTCGGCAATTCTTTTTTGAATCTTCTTACAGTTTGGTTACTGACTTATCTAATAAGTGGGAAAGTTATAGGGTTTTTACTGCCCCTGTTCATTTCAGACTTGAAAGTAATGACAGGTTTGAATTTAATCTGGTGCCTGTTGGAGAACAATTGACAGAACCATTTGAAATTGCAGATGGTGTTATTTTACAACCTGGGGCATATCATTGGATGCGCTACAGGCTGGAGTTGGAAACGGCAAGTAAGCGAAAAATAAATGGAGAGATTACCTGGTGGTTTGGGAGTTTTTATAATGGGACACTTGATCAGATTGAGTTACAGTTGAATGTAAGGCCTTTTTCATTTCTTAATCTTGAATTTTCCTTTGAAAGGAATATAGGTTTCCTTCCTGAAGGAGATTTTGTTCAGGATTTGTGGGCTAGTCGTATCTTGTTGAACTTTTCTTCAGATTTACAACTTTCATCCTTTGTGCAATATGATAATGAAAGCCGGAACCTGGGAACAAATTCACGATTACGATGGACATTTAGTCCAAAGGGCGACTTGTTTGTTGTTTATAACCATAATATGCTAGATGAATTAACTGATCGTTGGGCATATCAGTCAAATCAACTGATACTGAAACTAACATATGCAATTTGGTTATAGTATTAATGCTTGTATCTTAGTAGTGATTAATCTTAATGAATAACAGACTAATCAGTTAAATCCTATTTACTTAATTTGTATTTATGACAGAGGAAATTCAATTACTCACCATTACAGCAGCTTCCATAGCATTTTTACATACCTTATTTGGCCCTGATCATTATTTACCATTTATAGTTATGTCAAGGGCGGGAAAATGGTCTTTTGCAAAAACAATATGGGTAACTGTTGCAAGTGGAATTGGTCATGTTGTTAGCTCGGTTGTACTTGGTTTTATTGGGATTGCACT
>JAUVKW010000025.1 GCA_030596025.1 Bacteroidota bacterium
GTTGATTCCAGCATCTGCTGATTTCTTGAGTGCTTTAATAGATTCTGAGTCATCCACTTTTCCCCATCCAATGGCAATATCTCCGGCCATGGAAGGACCCCCTATGCCCCAGGCTCCAAATCCAATCTCACTTACCATAAGGTCAGTTGATCCAAATTTTCTGAATTTCATATTTTAATTGTTTTTATCAAAAATAGAGAAATTTTGACTGAATCAAATCATACTCCGTAGGTGTTTAACATCCTGGATAGATATCAAGAAGAAGCTCAATCCCCTACAGGGAACTGAGTCTTAGCAACAACCAGACCTACAGTACCATAACCGCTACGTGGTAATTATTTTTCATAATAAATTATACAAACTTACAAACAGTTTACCCTGTGAAATTTATCGGAGATTTTAGCTTTAGCTATTTCGCAGGTATGGTGTAATAAATTTCAAGGGGTTCTGATTTAGTTGAAAAAGTCTTATATTCAAAAACACTTTTATTGCATTTTTACAGATACGGGGAATTATGCCGGATAAGTTCAGGAAAGATCTTCAGTATTTTAAATTCTGTTTGTATGGGTTTTTGAAAAACCTGAGATTTTTTGAGCCCTTTCTGTATTTGTTTTTTATGGAAAGGGGATTGTCGTTCTTTCAGATTGGCACCCTGATTGCCATTCGTGAAATTACCAGGAATGTTGTTGAAATACCAACTGGATTGCTGGCAGATATTTTTGGCAGAAGAAAGATGATGATTTTTGGCTTCAGTTCTTATATAGCATCCTTTCTGATATTCTTTTTTTCATCCTCCTACAGTGTTTTTATTCTTGCAATGATATTCTATTCATTTGGTGATGCCTTTAGAACAGGAACACACAAAGCAATGATTTTAGAATATTTATATATTAATAAATGGGAAGAGCAAAAAGTCACTTATTATGGCAGTACACGGTCATGGTCTCAGATTGGCTCAGCCATTTCTTCTGTAGTAGCGGCTTTTCTGGTAATATATTCCGGAAGTTACAGGTATATATTTTTGTATTCTGTAATTCCTTATTTCATAGACCTCTTGCTTATGATCTCATATCCCAGGGAGTTAGATGGAATTCCTGAAACTGGTACAAAAAGAAATATCAGAGTGAGGTTTGTTGAAATATTTTCTGAAATCCGGAATACCCTGCCAAGGATATCGGCACTCAGGGCAATTGGCAGCACTGCCTTATTCAGTGCTTATTACCGGATAGTGAAAGATTATCTTCAACCAATCATTCTTGCTGTGGTGTTTATTTTACCTTTGAAGCTTGAAATACCTAAAGATAAACTCACTGCACTTGCCATTGGCTTTATCTATTTTCTTATTTATATATCAGGAGCCATGGCCTCCAGGTTTTCGGGGTCGGTTACCCAAAAAGCAGGAGGTTTAAAACCCATTTTAAATGGTAGTTTGCTTATAGGTTTGGGGATGGGTTTTTTGACCGGATTATTCTTTTTTTTAGACTTTGTTCCTTGTTCTGTCCTTTCTATACTTTTCTTTGTCTTTGTTGTTATGTCTGAAAATATTAGAAAACCTGCGGGTGTAGCCTATATCTCGGGTCTGGCTGATAAAAAGATACTGGCAACCTCACTATCTATTGAATCACAAGTAAAAGGGCTTTTTGCAGCTATTCTGGCTCCGGCACTGGGGTTCATGGTTGATCAATTTGGAATAGGAGAGGGTTTGATGATACTCGCATTTGCTCTTATTATTTTATTCCCAATTGTACGAATAAATGAGAATAAAATGTAACAAAAAATTGTTAAGAAAGTATAAGCTTTCAGGGGCCGACACAGGAGGAATACCTGGAAGTTTTAGGGAGACAAGTTGAATAGTAGAGGAAGTTTAGGAAAGATGTTGAACAAGGAACTCTGAACTCTGATTTTTGGGTATCGATTGTCTGAATGCTCTACTTGTTTGAAAATGCTAAGTTTTTTTAATACTTGACGAAAGGCAATGCGACGCTTATTTTCACTCACACTGTTTATTACTTTTTTTCTCCCTTTACAGGCTCAATTTGAGGAAATATTACTTCCTGTGAATGAAGTGTCTTTTAATGCTTTTAGTCTCAAAAACTGGCAGGTTGTGGATGGAGGGCCAAATTATTACCCTTATTTTTTTCAGGGGGTAAGCTATAAAAGAATGATAAATGATCATATTTTAAGATTTAGCTTCAATTTCTTTCAGAAGCTCGACGAGCACATTGATGCCGGAACTTCATCTACCGGAAATTTCAAAGAAATTGAATTTGGTTTTGGATACCAGAGAACTTTTTTTGATTATTGGATAAAGCCTTATGTTGCTGCCGATTTTGTGATTTTGAATAGCACTTCACTTAAAGTCAATGAAAGTGTCCCGGAGGAAAGTTTCCGTGAAGAGAAAGATATCTGGAAGTTTGGAATGGGTGTTTCCCCAATAGTTGGTGTAAGGTTTGAAACAAAAACCGCTTTAAGCTTTTCTTTAGAAACATCCTTACAACTGGTTACGATCTGGGAAAGAGGAACAATTGAATATTGGGAACCAGATATTGTGCCCAGATACACCGATGTAAATAACTCAGGTTTTAACGCCAGGTGGAATCCTGTTGCAGGAGTATTTCTTACCCTCAAATTTTAAATCAATAAGACGAAATTGAGGCAGTTTTATGACAAAATTGCTGATCCAGTAATCAGCCGAATTGTTCAGATAAACATTTAGAGGTAAAGAGAGAGGAGACCCAATTAAGAGTCTCCTCAAAAATACTAATTAAAGCATTGACTAACAGTTAGCCAATGAAGCCTGTATATTATTTAGATGTATACCAGGCGTTCTGAACCAGGAGATCATTTGCCTCCATCTCCCTGAACGGAATAGGAAGAATTAGATTTCCTGCATTATAGGGATCAGTGCCTATATTCAAATTCCAACGTTTAAGATCGTGAAGTCTGTGCCCTTCCCAACAGAGTTCCCAATAGCGTTCCTGTCTGATCTCTGCCTGTGTTACTATACCGGCAATTGCAGGAGCAAGTGATCTTGCACGAATAACATTTATATCCTGGGTCGGTGTATTAGGACCAACAGCACTTGCTGCTTCAAAGTTAGCTTCAGATCTTATAAGATACATTTCAGCTAACCTGATCATTGGAATATTGGCATAATAATCTCCCCACTTAGAAGTATTTATTCCACCGCTATTAAGAAGTTGACCAACACCAAAATAATACATTTTTGTAATATTGGCTATGGTATAGCTCTCTTCCATTTCAGAATCGCCCTGGTACATTCCCCTGAGATCAAGAGGATCAAATGTGTCAAGAAATACCTGCTGTATGTCATAGTCACCACGCCCCATTCCATTTAAGGACGCATACATAACAGTTAGCCAATTAGTATTGCTGGCAACATTGTTTTGAAACGCAAAAATATCCTCCGAGGATGCTCCGGTATTATTAAAAGCACCAAGGGGTATTGTTGTGAGAGCATACATTCCTGATTCAATAACCCTGCTGGCTTCAGTGGCTGCTGTTGCAAAGTCGCCTGTTTGAAGGTGTAATCTGGCTAAAATTGCGCTGGCAGCATAGGTAGTAGCATAAACGTCATTTGTTTCAGAGAGTAGGGTTTTGGCATCATTGAGATCACTAATAGCACGATCGTAGACCTCTTCAACTGTATTACGCGCCACATCAATTGCATCACTTACATCTTTAGTAGGTGTTAATATTATTGGAACACCCAGCTGGCTGTTTGTTTGGCCTGGCTCATATGGCAAGCCATATAATCTGGCCATCTCAAAATAAACCCACCCCCTGAGGAACTTTGCTTCACCTTCAACAGTTTTAGCATCATCTGAATCAAGAATAGCTAAAATCTCAGGGTCTAATAATATATTGCAGATATTTATAAGGTCATAAGCGCGAATCCACGTGTCTTCAACATAGGAGTTGGTAACAGAGATACTCTTATTAATTATATCCCTGGGTTGTGAATATGATCCGATAAACCTCAAATCTGTAGTGGCAGCCAGTAGCTCACTATATTCATTGAATCTGGATCCAAATATTCTACTGCTGCGTGCAGAAAGATATGCTCCAATAAGAGTGGCCTTTATATTATCAGGTGTAGTAAGAGCAGTACTTGCATCTATTGATTGCTTCGGAAGTAAATCCAGCTTCTCTGTACATGAATTTTGATAGATCAGTACCGGGAAGATCAGCAACCAAAATAGTTTGTATGATATTTTATTTTTCATGATATTCATAGTTAGCTGTTTTTAGAATGAAAGATTAATCCCAAGTGAGTATGTCCTGGCTTGAGGTACGGTATAGAAATCATAACCCTGGATTATATTTGTACTTTGGGTACTTTGTCCTGTTCCAATCCAGTTTATTTCCGGGTCCCATCCATGATAGTTGGTCAGAGTATAAAGATTTTGTACTCCAAAATAAACCCGTGCATTTGACATTTTTATCTTGTTAACCAAATTTGCAGGAAGATTATATCCAAAACTAATATTTCTTATTCTCAAATAAGAAGCATCTGACAGATAGCGGCTTGAATGACGTGTTCCGTTTCCTTCAGCAAATCTGGCCTGGGGAACATCTGTTTTGTCTCCAGGCTTTTGCCATCTGTCCATTTGATCGAGAGTCTGATTATCCCACCAGTCTGCGTTGGCTGACTGATACCTGCCTCCACCATTGTAAACCATATTCCCATAAACAAAACTGATTAGAATATTAAGATCGAAACCCTTATATTCAAAGTAGTTAGTCATACCTCCGGTAAAATCAGGATTAGGGGACCCTACAACCTGTGTTTCAGCAAGATTCCAATTAGTAGTGGTCTCGTTACTACCCTCTTCAAGATAATAGAGAGCATCTCCGTTATCCGGATCAACCCCTGCGTATTTTCTTATTTTAAATACTCCAATAGCTTCTCCTTCCATTACATAGTTAATTGAGTTGGGTGTAATTTCCGGACCGCTAACATCAAGTACCTTATTTTTGTTAAATGAGATATTAAAATCGGTTGACCATTTAAAGGATCCAACCAGGTTATTGGAATGGAAAGCAAATTCCCAGCCCTTATTCTCAAGTGCTCCAATATTACTCCAGACTCCTGTAAATCCAGAAGTGGATGGAAGGGTCATATACAACAACAGATCTGTAGTCTGTTTGTTATAGTAATCGATCTCACCGGTAACTCTGTTATTAAAGAAACCAAATTCAAGACCAACATCAAATTGAGCTGTTGTTTCCCAGCCAAGCTCACTACTCGCGAGTTGTGTTGGATCCAGCCCGTTACGTCCTGCATAGTTAACACCCGAAAATAATGCAAGATGTGCATAGTTAGGAATACCGGAGTTCCCGGTTATACCATAACTGGTTCTTAACTTCAGATAACTGAGAGTATTTTCAATGCCTTGCATAAAATCCTCCTCTGAAATTATCCATCCGGCAGATCCTGCTGGAAAGAAACCATACCTGTTATCAATACCAAACCTTGATGAACCATCTAGCCGTCCACTAGCTGAAAAAAGGTATTTCCCCATGAGCTTATAATTGGCTCTGGCAAAATAAGAAAGATACGTTGTTCCAGTTTCCCAGCTACTAAAGCTAGTTGCCTCAGCAGCACTTGCAATATTCTGAAAGTCATCGGTTGGAAATCCTTTTCCCTCGATATCTGAACCAGTTGTCATTGACTGTTGATAGGACATTCCTCCAACCAGATTTATATCATGCATATTAACTATAGTAGAATATGTCAGGTAATTATCAAAGTTGTAATTTACCACTCTGACTGACCGGTTTTGAGCTTCCCCACTAGGTCCTGCACCTATAGTTTCACGACCCCAGTAGTTTTTCTCTCTCATGTCAAGAATGTCAGCACCGAATTCAGATCTTAAAGTTAGGCCTTTAACCAATTCATAAGCAGCATATGCATTGGTCAAAGTCCTGAAACTAATCTGGTTATTTTCTGAATCTCTTAAAGAAATCAGACCATTATAATAAATAGTATTCTTGTTGTATTCCCCTGTTTCCGGGTCAATAACAGGTGTTACAGGTGCCTGGGCAACCAACTGTAAAGGAGTAGCAAATGCATTGTCATTCTCTACCCTGTCCATTTCAGTGCGCATCAAATTCATTCCAAAACCAAATTTAAATTTATCAGTTGGAGTTTGGTCAATATTTATGCGTCCGTTAAGTTTATTCATAGAGTTCCCTCTAAGTATTCCGACAGTGTTATCATAACTGAATCCTGTGTAAAAATTACCTTTTTCGCTACCACCACTGGCTGAAACATTAATCCTGTTGAAAGATCCTTTCTGGAATGCTTCCGACTGCCAGTCTGTATCCCATCCTTCAGTCCACTGATCACCAAGGTATCTGTCCTTCATTTCATCGGGTGTAAGCCAGCCCCAAACAAGTCCACTCCCATCAACAACATTATTCAGTGCCTCATCGAATAATTCCAGGTACTGATCAGCATTCAGCCACTCCATAAGTCTGCTGGGCTCGCTTATACCTGTTGTATAAGAGACATTAAACTTCGTGGCACCAGCTGCACCCTTTTTAGTTGTAATCAGCACAACACCATTTGAAGCACGTGAACCGTAAATAGCAGCAGCTGATGCATCCTTGAGAATCTGTATAGACTCAACATCATTCATATTGATATCAGCAAGAGGACTGGTAGGCTGGTTTCCTGAATTACTCAAATTTGTTGAAGTAACAAGTATACCATCTATAACATAAAGAGGTTGGTTATCTGCTGAAATAGACGAAGATCCTCTGATACGCATTTTTACTGTCTCACCAAGTTTCCCACTAGCTTGTTCAATAAAAACACCGGCTGTTTTTCCCTGGATTGCCGATTCGAAGCTTACATTAGGTGTTTCTGCAAGACCTTCAGTAGAAACCTTGGTAATTGCACCGGTCAACTCTCTCTTAATAGCAGTTCCGTAGCCGATCACAATTACTTCCTCGAGGCCCATATTATCGAGCTCCAGAACAACATCGATTACATTTGCAGCACCAACGACTTCTTCTTTAGATATCATTCCTACAAATCTGAAGATGAGAATATCTCCTTCATTAGCCATAATGGAGTACTTCCCATCAAAATCTGAGGTTGCACCAGTCGTGGTACCTTTAATCTGAACAGTAGCGCCAATAATAGTCAATCCATCATCGGCCCCTGTTACTGTTCCTGTTACAGTCTTCTGTTGCGAATTTGCCACAATAGCAATACCACAGAAGAGAAAAATAAACAATAGCAGTTTTCTCATAATTAAAAGGTTTAGTTATTAGAATATTATTAAGGTAAAACTCTTTACCAGCGTACATGATTTGGTAAATTTCATTTCTAAAGTTAATGCTTATTTTTTGAAAATACAATACTGATAACATATTCATATTTTTGAAATTTAGTCGCAAATGTCCAATTATAAAGAGTTAGCAATAACGTTTTTTGGTTTTCAGAACCATGTTAATATGTTAGATTTTATTGAAAAATTGTTATCCGTTAAAATTTGTAGATTTGCTTGTGGTATTTTATTTTTGTAGTGAATTCAGAATTAACCAGAAATTGTGATTTTGCCATTTAGAGGTCCCTTTCTAAATAATTTTATCAGACACCAGTGTATTTTTATTAATTTGTATCGAAACAATTCTTCATTTAAAATCTTATGAAAACATCAAAATCATCTTTCTCGATCCTTACAGGTATCAGCCTGATTATTTTAATCTCATTGTACTCCTGCACACCAAAGAAAACAGCTTTGAAGCCCCCGGTTGCTGATAAAATTGCAAAAGAACTTACTATGCACGGGGATACCCGAGTTGATGACTATTATTGGATGCGTCTTTCTGATGAACAGAAAAGTGCTGAAAATCCTGATGAGCAAACTTGCAAAGTGCATGAATATTTAGAAGCAGAGAGCGAATATGCGAATCAGGTGTTGGCTCATACAGATGAGTTTCAGCAAACATTGTTTGATGAAATTGTAGGCAGGATAAAGAAAGATGATAAATCTGTACCTTATAAGGAAAATGGATACTACTATTATATAAGGTACGAAGAAGGTCAGGAATACCCGATATTTTGCCGCAAAAAAGAGACACTTGATGCTGATGAGGAAATAATACTTAATGTAAACACGCTTGCTGAAGGATATGATTATTTTCAGGTTGCAGGAATGAGCATTAGCGAAGATAATAACATCCTGGCCTATGGTGTTGATACTGTAAGCCGTCGCCGTTACACTATTTATTTTAAAAATCTCGAAACAGGAGACCTGTTGATTGATCAAATTCCTAATACAACAGGTGGTGTTACCTGGGCCAATGACAATAAAACTGTATTTTTCTCTACTAAAGATCCGGTAACTTTGAGATCTGATAAAATCAATACTTACCAATTAGGGAGTAATGATGTCCGGGAAGTTTACTATGAAGAAGATGAAACCTTTAGCACAAATATTTATAAGACTAAGTCTAAAAAATACCTGGTAATTGGTTCATCACATACACTCTCTACCGAATATAGGATTCTTGAGGCAAATAATCCAACTGGTAATTTTAGGATTTTTCAGCCAAGAGAAAAGGATCTTGAGTACGATATTGACCATTTTGGAAAAGATTTCTATATCAGGACTAATATTGCTGGGGCCAAAAATTTCAAGCTAATGAAAACCCCTGTTTCAAAAACTAAAAAGGGAAATTGGATTGATGTAATACCTCACCGCGATGATGTACTCTTGCAAAGTTTTGAAATTTTTAGAAACTTCCTTGTTGTAAGTGAAAGAATTAAAGGTCTTACCAACTTGAGAGTGATAAATTGGAATGGAAATGATTATTATTTAGATTTTGGGGAGGAAACGTATAGTGCCCGGTTTTCTGCTAATCCTGAGTTTGACACAGATATACTACGTTATGGGTATTCTTCCCTGACCACTCCAAATTCAACCTTTGATTTTAATATGGTAACTAAAGAAAAGGTACTCCTGAAAGAAGAGGAAGTTCTGGGTGGTTTTGATAAAGATAATTATGAGACAAAACGTTTTTTTGCAACAGCTGCCGATGGTGTGGAGGTTCCTATTTCTATAGTTTATAAAAAGGGAATTGAATTGGATGGGAGCAATCCCACTCTTTTATATGCTTATGGTTCATATGGTTATTCAAGGGATGCATCCTTTCGCTCCGACCGCTTAAGTTTGATAGATCGGGGCTTTGTTTATGCCATTGCTCATATTCGTGGAGGGAGTGAAATGGGACGCTGGTGGTATGAAGATGGAAAACTTTTAAATAAGATAAATACCTTTTCAGATTTTAATACCTGTGCAGAATACCTGATAGAACAAAAATACACAAACAGTGAAAAACTTTTTGCGATGGGTGGAAGTGCCGGCGGTTTACTTATGGGTGCAGTTTTGAATATGCAACCGGAACTCTATAAAGGTGTAGTTGCTGCGGTTCCCTTTGTGGATGTTGTTACTACCATGCTGGATGAGAGTATTCCGCTAACTTCTTTTGAATGGGATGAATGGGGTAATCCACGACAAAAAGAGTATTATGATTATATGCTTTCCTATTCTCCTTACGATAATGTAAAAGCTATGGATTATCCGAATATACTTGTCACTACAGGTTTTTGGGATTCGCAGGTTCAATACTGGGAGCCTGCAAAATGGGTAGCAAAGCTGAGGGATCTAAAAACAGATGACAATCTCCTGGCATTTCACATCAATATGGAAGCCGGTCATGGAGGTGTTTCCGGGAGATTCAGAAGATACCGGGAAACCGCCCTTGAATATGCCTTTTTGCTGGATATGGTTGGGATAAAGGAATAGAAGAGTGAAGACAGAGAGTGGAATAATGGAAGAGTGGAATAATGGAATAAAATCGCAAACTGTCTCGTCCTAAAATAGGTTTACACAAAAAGTAAACTTATGAAAGGGAATAAAACTTATAGTAAATCATTAAAAAGAGAAGTTGTACGAGAAGTTAAAGTTGGTTTAATCTCCAAAACAGAAGCCAAGAGAAAATATGGCATCGTAGGTAATTCTTTCAGTAAATAGACAAATATATACTAGACCTTTTGTTATTAGTCTTACTGTATTATTTTCCAATTATCATTGCCCGTAGGTCTTTGACCCGGACCGTAAGCGTCAGGGACATTAAGTTTTGTAGCATAATAATTTACTGAATCAAATCATACTCCGCAGGTGTTTAACTTCCTGGCAAGATATCAAGAGTAAGCTTAATCCCCTACGGGGAATTGAATCATATTAATTATATAATCTACAATACTTGTAACCGCTACGCGGTATTTTTTTCATTTTTCGAGCCTGCCTGTCGTGCAGACAGGGATTCTCGAATCTTCCAGCTTGCTGGAAGCCTCACTACCGGACTGTGTGAGTGGAGTAAAATCTAATCTGGCTTACCGAAGGATTTTCATTCCATTCTTCCATCATTCCAGTATTCCATTGTATTTTGTCTGGCTATTATTACTATTGAATGACTATCGTATGACTGCCATATGACCATTGCCTGACCATTGTATGTCATTGTATGACTATTGCCTGTCTGTTGTTTGACCATTGTCTGACCATTGAATATTCCTGGACAGGTACATAATCAGGCTTAGAATAAAGAATAATCCTATACTTCCCATCAGCAAAGCATAATCCTTGAGCTGGAGCAGTACAAAAAGGTATGCATACAGGATTGTAAGTGTACCTGCTGTAATTAATGCAGTTTTTACGGAATGTATAATCTTAAATAAATAGGCGGAGATCTGAAGGATGATGGCCGTGGAAGCAATCAGGTAAGCTACAACAAATCCCACTTGTTCAGATAGTGAAAGCAGAAGTACATAAAATATTATTAAAGAAGCTCCTACCATTATGTACTGAACCGGATGTACTTTCTTTTTATTCAGAATTTCTATGAAGAAGAAAAGAGTGAAAGTGAGGGTGAGAAACAGAAGGGCATACTTAACCGATCTCATAGTTTTCTGGTATTCATCTACAGGCAGAATTAAACTTACACCAAAAGCTGAATCATCTGTCTGGTAATGTTTGTTTATCCAGATTTGGGGGTAGTTCCTGTTAAAATGAAGCACTTCCCATTCTGCAGTAAAACCATTGCTGTTGATTTCCCTTTTGGATGGCAGGAATGCTCCTCCAAAGGAAGGATCTGCCCAGTCAGATTTAATTTGAACTCTGCTTGTTTGTCCCATAGGAGTGAAATACAGGGAATTGCTTCCTCTCAAATTCATTTCAACGATAAATGTTGTGGGCTTGCCGGATTGAATTTGTGCTGAGCTCAGGGATGCATGAATCCCACTTTGAAAAGGACTCCCGGCAGAAATACCAGGTTCTGCCTTTAGTGAAGTTCCATTAAACTGAAGGTGAATTGCTTCCTGGATGCCTCTTAAATCCGGAATCTCCATTTCAATCCTGACTTCATTCCAAAGAATATTTTCGTGTGGTATGCTCTCAATGAGTTTTGTAACAGGCATGAAATTTCCCTGAATATCTAGTTTTGAGGAATAAACTGCCACTTTGTAGATTCCCCTGTACCTGGTTTCTGGAAAAACTTCTCCTTTTATATCGAGGTTCTCGGGCAATAGATGAAGATATGTTTTTATTCTTACACGTTTTTCATCCCTTGTTTCATACTTATAATATGGGATAGTAATGATGGGCCCTGAAAGTGTTTGGCTCCTGCCCCAACTATCCTGGATTTCTATCTCTGTTTCCGTCCTTAGAATCTCCCGGTCACTGATAAGGTTCATTATCAAACCAACCGGGATCATAAGCAGGAGTACGAGAAAAAAGATAAATACTATTTTCAGGCTGAGAGATGAAAAAATTTTTCGACTTGTTTTCTGAACATTGTCCATAATGTGTAGGTTTTAATTATTAATAAAAGTACTTTGTATCTCAAAGTTGACATGTAAAAAAATATTAAATATTCATAAGTCTTTCAAGGCTGTCAAGATGTTTTACAAATGCCTTTTTCCCGACTACAGTAGCCTTGAAATTTGTATTGGGTTTCCTTCCAATAAATTGTTTTTGTACTGTAACATATTGCTCTTTTTCAAGGGACTTCATATGTGAAGCAAGGTTCCCATCTGTAACTTCCAGCAGATCTTTTAAGGAATTGAAATTCATAATCTCTTTGACCATCAGAGCTGACATAATGCCAAGGCGAATTCTGCTGTCAAAAATTTTATTCAAGTCCTTGATTGGGTTTTTCATAATATTCTAATTCGCTTTGCTGCCATATGTTCGCTATCGCTAAATCATAGCAAGATATTGCGAGTTTCCGTAAGGAAACGAAGCAATCTCCATTTTTTAACCGATGGACTAAAATATATCCTCACTTTCCCCTCACCAATTCTCCATTTTACTACGTAGTATACTACGTAGTTCCAGGTTTCGGATTTTCCTCCTTCTCAAAACTCTTCCAGGACCTCCCTTTGGTCGGACACTGAAAGGTTTTTCACTTCCCTTAGCTTTATCTTTTTCTCATTTCTCACAGCTCATCTCTTCTTCACTCATCACTCATCTCTGTCTTGCCCTGCGCCTCCCGAACATTAGCAAATCTGTGATTTGCGTAAATGTTCGAGGATCCTCGAAATAGTAATAAAATCTCAGATTTTGACTATTTCGGGACTGCGCCCTCAGCCCTGCGCTCTTTGCCTTTCGCTCCCTCTTCATCCTTCAACCTTCATCCTTCATTGTATCATACTTCCTAAACATAAACACCCCATAAACTATATGCAATACACCAAATCCAAGTATCCAGATGTACAAACCATAGTTCAGAAAGATTGCAGCGAGAACACCCAGAAACACTTCTGATAATCCCAGGTATCTGACCTCACTCAGGGTATAATTACCTGCGTTTAACAGTGCCAATCCATAGAAGAGTAAGGTAAGTGGTGCTATCAGATACAGTTGATTATGCATCATTAATACAATTATAAATATACCCCCGGAAAAAAGTGGTATACCCAGGCTAAGCAGGACCCTTTTGGTGGTATGGTCCCATAAAGCCAGGCCCTTCTTTTTTGCCTGCAGCCAGGAAAAAAATGCAGCAGAAATAAGAGCCAGTATCAATACTATAAGTCCATCAATAATTAGAAAGTTCCGTACCCTGATTATAAGGTTCTCTGAGGTAATAAACAGCTCTTTACCCGTTAAAAAGCCCGTTTCCCGTAAATACCACCATGCCAGTATCCCTCCTCCAAGTGCTATTACTCCCGCAAAAATTCCTGATAGTCCGCTAAGAGATAAAAACCTGGAGGATCGCTCCATGATTGACCTGATCTCTGCCAGATCATTGAGGTATTCTTGTTTATTTTTCATTGCAGTCGATTCTTCTGAGATAATTAAAAAGAACTTTGAAATACAAAGCAAGGTAATAAAAAAATATTCTCCAAATTATTGTGAGCTTTTTCTTGTATTTTTGTTGCCGGACATTTTTAAGCTTTTCAATTTTGATATACCCGGAAAATTTTGAACAGAAAATTGGTTTTGACCGTATCCGCAGGATGTTGGTTTCAAATTGCCTGAGTGAGATGGGTAAGGGAAAGGTGGATTCTGTCGTCTTTCAAAGCAATTTTTTACATATTTCAACTTTGCTGGGTGAAGTTACAGAGTTTGCTGAAATTCTTCAATCAGAAAAACCATTTCCTGTCGATCATTATCACAACCTTATTCCGGTTTTAAAAAAAATACGGGTGGAAGGAATGTTCCTTGATGTCCAGGAATTGTTTGAAATGCGGCTTTCCCTGGATATTGTAAAGGCTATCTTATCCTATCTTCGTGAGGATGAGGAAGATGAATATCCCTTGCTCAGAAAAAAATCCCGGGAAGTGAAAATGTACCCGTTTGTGTTGGATGCTATAAATAAAATTCTTACCACAAGGGGGAAGATTAAGGATAATGCTTCACGTGATCTTTCAGCAATAAGAAAAAGCCTGAAAGAAAAAATGTCCAGGGTATCCACACGCATGCAGTCGATTCTAAAGAAAGCCAGGGAGGATGGCATTGTGGATGAAGGGACAGAACTTTCGGTTCGTGGAGGGCGTATGGTGATACCTGTAAGGTCCTCTGATAAGAGAAGGATCAATGGTTTGGTTCATGATGAATCTGCCACCGGGAAAACATCTTTTATTGAACCTTCAGACATTGTTGAAATTAACAATGAAATAAAAGAGCTGGAGTATGCCGAGAAAAGAGAGATAATTAAGATTCTGATTGCCTTTTCTGATTCAATCAGGCCTTACCTTGATGAAATTGAATATTCATATGATTTTCTTGGGGAAATAGATATGATCAGGGCAAAGGCCATTCTGGCAGGAAAGATTGGGGCAATTCAGCCCCGGATTACTGAAGATAGGGAGGTTCTATGGGAAAAGGCTGTGCATCCGCTTTTATTCCTTAATTTTCAGAACAGCGGGAAAAAAGTGGTTCCCCTTGATATTGTTTTGAACCGGGAGAAGCATATCCTCCTTATTTCCGGTCCAAATGCAGGAGGGAAATCTGTGTGTTTGCAAACCGTTGGCTTGCTACAATATATGTTACAATGCGGACTTCTTGTTCCGGTGTCGGAAAGTTCCAGGTTTGGAATCTTTAAGAAAATATTTCTTGATTTTGGAGATGAGCAATCCATTGAAAATGACTTGAGTACATATAGTTCACATCTTGTGAACATGAAGTATTTCCTGAAAAATGGTGACTCTGAAACCCTGTTCCTGATAGATGAGTTTGGCACTGGGACTGAACCCCTCCTGGGGGGGGCGATTGCAGAGTCTATTTTAGGAAAGCTCCGGGAGCAGCATTCCTTTGGAGTAATAACTACTCACTACAGTAATCTTAAGCATTTTGCTTCTGGTACAGATGACATTGAAAATGGGGCTATGCTGTTTGATCATCAAAAGATGGAACCACAGTTTATTTTGCAGATAGGAAAACCCGGGAGTTCTTTTGCTTTTGAGATAGCAAGGGGGATTGGTCTTCCCGAAGATATTCTGAAAAAAGCATCGGATGCAGTCGGGGAGGAACATATTAATTTTGATAAGCACCTGAGAGAGATTGCACGCGATAAGAAATATTGGGAAAACAAAAGGTCGCGTATTCGGAAGTCTGAAAAGAAACTTGAAGATACACTGGAACAATATGAAAGGGAATTGGGTGAACTAAAAGCAGAGCGAAAGAAGATACTTGAGAAAGCACGTAAGGAAGCTGATGACTTACTGAACGGGGCTAACCGCAAGATTGAGGGGACCATTAAGAAAATAAGGGAAGCCCATGCAGAAAAGGAGAGTACTATGAAGGCACGCCTGGAGTTAAGCAGGCTCAGGGAGGATGTGAAAAAGCCTGATGTTTCCAGGAGAGATGATATTGATTTCAGGCAGACAAAAGTGAGGATGGAAAAGGGAAAAAGGTCTTTTATTAGCAAAGAAGATATCCCAAAGTCAAAACTTAGCCATGATTTGAAACCCGGAGATAAGGTAAGAATGGAGGGACAGGAAATGGCAGGTGAAGTGATGGAGGTGCATGGTAAGAATTACCTGGTAGCATTTGGCAATTTAATTACCAGTGTATCACCTAAAAAGTTACAGAAGATAAGTGAAAATGAATATAAGACCCATTCACGCAGCCGGCCCGTAAAAGATACTATTGCTACGCGCATCCAGGAGAAGAAGCTCCGGTTTAAGCCTGTTATTGACCTGAGAGGTAAAAGGGCAGATGAAGCCTTGCAGATGATTCAGGAATTTATTGATGAGTCGATTATGGTGGAGGCCAAAGAATTAAGCATACTCCATGGGAAAGGAACCGGGGTATTGAGGCAGATGATCCGCGAATTTCTGGGGAGCATGGATGTGGTAGCTTCCTTTGGAGATGAACACCCGAGTCGTGGCGGAGCAGGGATCACACTTGTGAAGCTTGACTTTTAATGTCTGATGCTTCTGGTTCATAAATCAGATTTCAGAACATTTCGTTCCTATGGAACTCCTGTGGTTTATCTTCTTTATACCAGGGTCTTACGACCCTGACAATAGGATACCCTGCCTACGGCAGTTTCGTGAGAAGAAAAAGAACTTTGATAGAACTCAATTAAGGCATAAAAGGAAAAAAGAGTTCCATAGGAACGGCATATTTGATTTATTAAATCCCTGGAATGCAAAAAATTATTAATTTTGGATTGTTCTGATTTTCTCACTTTATGAGTGAACTTCTCATCTATACTCCAACACAAACGAACAGGGTTTTATACACCTTTCAGTTTATATTTACTGAAATCCTTATCACAGATTACCATATAACAAGTGATAAGGATGAATTTTTCAGGTATGAGGGACCGGTCTTAAATTATTCTCATCAGCCCCTGGGGAAAGGCATGTGGATCCAATCTCATCCCATCATGTTGGAAACAGGGATCAGTAAGGTAGATGTGAAACCATCAAAGTGGAACCAGCTTCCAGTGCTGTTTACTTGTGGCCCCGGTCCGGATCTGCCTTTTGATCCGATTGCCGGAAGCTTTTTCCTTATTTCCAGGTATGAGGAGTATCTTGATTTTACACCTGATGAACTGGGACGTTTCCCCGCCTCACAATCTGTGGCCGCAAAAAATGATTTCCTGGAAGTTCCAATTGTTGATCTCTGGGCTCACAAATTGAGACAAATATTAACAATTAGATTCCCGGACTTGAAGTTTAAACAAAGAAATTTCAGGTTTTTATCTACTATTGATGTGGATCAGGCATGGGCCTTCAGGCATAAATCAATTTTCAGAAAGCTGGGAGGAGGAATTAAGTCGCTTGTAAAAGCGGAGTTTCAGGACTTTAAGTGGAGGTTGAGTACTTTAATGCTTGGCAAGGCAGACCCTTTTGATACATACAAATATATTGAAGAAGCACATTCATCCATAGATTACATGTATTTTTTCCAGGTAGGGAAGTATGGCCCAAAGGATAAAAATTTGCCCGGGAAGCACCCCAGGATGGAAGCCTTAATTCAGAGTTTAAAAAGCAGGGTAGAAATCGGATTGCATCCTTCCATTCGATCTGCAAGATTTAAGGAACTGGAAAACGAACTGACAGTTCTTCAGGATATACTCGGAGCCGAGGTGAAGAAAAGCCGGCAACATTATATATTATTGAAGTTTCCCAAAACATACCGGCAGTTGATCAGGATAGGGATAAAGGAAGATTATTCAATGGGATTTCCTGATGCCCCCGGATTCAGGGCAGGAACTGCAAGTCCGTTTTATTTTTATGACCTGCCAAATGACAAGATTACAGACTTGAAACTATATCCTTTCCAGGTGATGGATAGCTGCCTGAACAGAACCATGGGACTTCCTCCTGAAGATGCACTGAAGAAAATACGATCTTTGTATGATGCATGCAGGGCTGTGAACGGCCAGTTTATTAGTATCTGGCACAATTCATCGCTCGGGGAAGACAGGGAATGGAAAGGATGGAAGAAGGTTTTTGAGGAAATGTTGGGAATGAATAATGACTAATGAATAATGAATAATGACTAATGATTAATGAATAATGATGTAAAGGGGAAGTGCTAATGAAGTTCAATGGTCATACGATGGGTCATACGATGGTCATACAATAGCCATGCAATGGATATACTATGGAATGTTGGATAAAGAAGCCACGGATTCACGGATAAAAAACGAATGCACGAATAAAAAAAGACAGGAACTTTTGAGACACGATAGGAGATCAAAACTTACAAGACGATGACACAATGGAATATTGGGATATTGAAGAATTTAATGTTTATAGATGGTGATTAAATATCTTGCAAATAACGAGATAAACAGGGAAAAATGGGACGAGTGCATAAAAACCAGTTCTAATCCCCTGGTATATGCCTCTTCCTGGTACCTTGATAAGGTGTGTCCTAAGTGGCAAGCCCTTGTAGAAGGTGATTACCGGTCGGTATTTCCAATTACCTGGAATAAGAAATTTGGACTTCATTATTTATTTCAACCCTTTTTCACGCAACAGCTTGGATTATTTTCAAGTACAGAGAGCAAACTAGTTTTAATAGATTTCCTGGAATATCTTCCGAAAAGGTTCCGTTATATTGAGATATCCCTGAATGAACAAAACGATATTCAACCAGACAAGTTTCTGGTAAGCTGGAAGACCACCCATCATTTGAATTTAGTACCAGCTTATGACCAACTTAGGGAACAATATTCTGAAAATACCAGGAACAGCCTTGCCGGAGTAGAAAGTGAGAAATTGAGCATACTTCATGATGATCGCTACTCTGAGCTAATACAGTTATTCAGGGAAAATATTGGGAAACAAATAAAGAAAGTACAAGCCAGGCATTTCCTGCAGCTTCAATCTATCATGGAGGAGAGCATTCAGAAGGGCTTAGGGGAAGTTATATCTGCTTACACAGAGGAAGGAGACTATTGTGCCGGGGCTTTTTTTATAAAATCATTCAATCGTTATATTTATTTGTTTTCTGCCACAAACGCTGTCAGCAGGAAGAATGGGGCGATGTTTGCTATACTGGATAAATTTATTCATGATCATTCCGGAAGAGATGCTTTTTTGGATTTTGAAGGTTCAGATTTAAAGGGACTGGCACATTTCTTCAGGGGATTTGGCGCACAAGCAATAAAATATCCTGCAATAATTAAGAATAATCTACCTCCGATTATCAGGAAGATGAAACCTGGAGGTTGAGAGAGAAGTATGGAAGACAATGGTCATTCAATAGTCATACAATTGTCAAACGATGGTCATACAATTGTAAAACAATGGTCATACAATGGTCATTCAATTGTCAAACGATGGTCATACAATTGTAAAACAATGGTCATACAATGGTCACTCAATTGATTGACACGACCGCAGGAAGTGAGTGACCTTTTTACTTAAAGGTCAAAATCCATGGGTTGGTTATTGTTTACTTCGGTAAGCTTTCCTGCCTGACATTTCAGGGTGCGGGCATTAAATTTTTTAAGTAAGGTGTAGTTATGGGTGGCCATTACCACAGCTCTTCCTCCCTCACTGATATCCATCAGGGTTTTAATAATGGACTCGGATGTTTCAGGATCCAGGTTTCCTGTTGGTTCATCAGCAAGTATAATCTCAGGATCATTTAAAAGTGCCCTTGCAATTACAACTCTTTGCTGTTCCCCTCCTGAAAGCTGATGGGGCATTTTATATCCCTTATAATCTAATCCCACCTTTTCAAGTACTTCCCCAATTCTTTGCTCAATTTCCTGCTTGTTTTTCCATCCGGTTGCTCTTAATACAAATTCCAGGTTACTAAAAATACTTCTGTCGGTAAGCAATTGGAAGTCCTGAAATACGATTCCAAGTTTTTTTCTAAGCTCAGGAATCTCTTTGCGTTTCAGATTCAATAGTTCATATCCTGCAACCACGGCATGCCCTTCTTTAAGAGGGATCTGTGCATTAATTGTTTTAATGAGGCTTGATTTTCCACTACCCACTTTCCCTATTAAGTAAACAAATTCCCCCTTTTTAAGGGTAAATCTAACCTGGGAAAGAATTAGGCTATCTTTTTGATAGATGGGGCAATCATTAAATTCTATGATATTATCCAGGGGCATTATGAATTAGTTTATTTATTAAAAAACAGCAAAGTAGTTTTTAAGAATCTGAAATATAAGTGCATAATTTCCAAAAATAGTTTTTTTAATTTTCTTCTCCTGCTTTTTCAACATTTATATGTTGATTAAAATGAATACTAAAACAAATGTGTTCACGTTTTTTAATATATCTTTAAACACAATTCAAAGTAGTCTTTCATGATCAGGGTCTGGTTTACTTTTATACTTCTCTTGCAATTGATGTTGAGTGATTTTTCATTTGCTCAGAGACCCTATTCTCTATTGATGGTTGAAGAAGATTACAAAAACGCATCAGAGCTATTTGAGAAAGAAAAATTTGTAGCAGCCCAGAAAGAATTTCAGCAAATTGTTTATCGGCTTTCAGGTGTGAATTCTGTCCTGAAAACAAGGGCAGAGTATTATCATGCTCTGTGCGGGGTTTATTTGTTTAATAATGATGCCGAATACTATTTAGATAGATTTGTAGGAATGCATCCTGAAAGTATGCTTTCCAGGAATGCAGTCTGGGAAATGGCCCTTTTTCTGTACCAGACAAAAAAATACCGGAAAGCGGGTGAATATTTTAACCGGGTAGACCAGAATATGCTGGCTAAAGAAGAGCAAGCTGAATATTATTTTAAGAAAGGCTATTGCTCTTTTGTAAAGAATGATTACGAAAATGCCACCCTTGCTTTTTATGAAATAAAAGATATCCAAAGTGAATATTCAGGTCCGGCCCTATATTACTATTCCTATATTGCTTACAAGCAAGAAAATTTTGAAACTGCCCTTTTAGGATTCAGAAGACTTGAGGATGATGTGAATTTTAGTGGGATTGTTCCTTATTACATCCTTCAGATTCTTTATAGTCAGAAGAAATATGAAGAAATAGTCCAGATAGGTCCGGGTTTGCTCGAAAATTCTATTCCGGGACGCAGTGGTGAAATTGCAAAGTTCGTAGGAGATTCATATTACCAGCTGAAGAATTATTCAGAGGCTCAAACCTACCTGGAGCTGTATGTGGAAAAAACAAAAAATATCACTCGCGAAGATAAATTCCAGATGGGATTTATGTACCACCAGCTTAAAAAATATTCTATTGCCATTCCATTCCTGGAAGGCCTTGGAGGAAAAAAAGATCTTTTGGGTCAGAACTCCTACTATTTACTTGCAGATTGTTTTCTGAAAACAGAGAATAAACCAAAGGCTGCCATTGCATTTTTTACTGCCGCGGGAATGGATTTTGATAGTGATATCAGTGAAGATGCTTTATTGAATTATGCTAAACTTACTTATGAATTGGCATTTTCACCTTTTAATGAGGCGATACGTGCATTTCACAAATTCATTGAGATGTATCCCTATTCTCAGCAGATTGATGAAGCTTACCACTATCTGGTTCTTGCATATTTAAATACAAGGAATTATAAATATGCCTATGAATCTTTGAATAAAATTCAGGAAAAAAATCCTGAAATTATGAAAGCATATCAAAGAGTTGCCTTTTACAGGGGATTGGAGCTGTATCAGGACCTTAAATTTGAGAAGTCATTGGATATGTTTGATGTTTCTCTTGCGCAGGGGAATTTTGATCCGGCCTTAACTGCCAGATGTCTTTATTGGAAAGCAGAGGCATTGTACAGGAATAAAGATCTTAGTGAAGCCCTTATTGTATATCAGGAATTTCTAATTTCACCCGGAGCCTATTCACAAAAGGAATTTAATGTTGCCCACTATAATACCGCTTATTGCTATTTTAACTTAAAGGACTATGCAAATGCATCAAGATGGTATCGGAAATATGTTGCCCTGATTAAGGGAAGTAAGAGCAAGTTGCTGGCAGACAGTTATAATAGATTGGGTGATTGCGCATTCATTTCCACTGATTATTCTCTGGCAATGAGTTTTTATCAGAAATCAATTGATCTTAAGTCTTCTTATCCTGACTATGCTTTGTTTCAAAAGTCTTTTGCTCATGGACTGCAAAAGAATTATTTTGATAAAATTGATGGATTAACAAAGCTCCTTAATGATTTCCCCAAATCGAATTACAGGGATGATGCCCTGTATGAGAGGGGTAGGTCTTATGTTCAGGTAAATAAGTCAGACAGGGCGCTTGATGATTTTTTTGAGATTCTTGAATCTTATAAAAATAGCAGTTACTATTCCAAAGCACTTCTGAATATAGGCCTGGTGTATTATAATCAGGGAAGTAATGCTGAAGCCATTCAGACCTATAAGAGAGTGATTTCAGAATTTGAGGGGACTCCTGATTCTCGAAGTGCTCTTACCGGCTTAAAAACAGTTTATGTCGATATGAATGAAGTTGAGACTTACTTCAGTTATGTCGGAACCCTTGGTTCTTTTGCCAATGTGAGAGTTTCGGAGCAGGATTCATTGACTTATTTGAGTGGAGAGAACCTGTATATGTCTGGTAATTGTGAAAGGGCTATACAGGTATTGAGTGATTATCTGGATAAATTCCAGAATGGTAGTTTTGTTATAAATGCCAGTTTTTACAGGGCGGAGTGCCTTAGTTATGCAGGCAGGAAAGAAGAAGCTCTGAAGGATTATAAATATGTGGTTGACAAGCCGAAAAATGTATTTACAGAACCCTCTTTACTGGTTGTTAGTTCCCTGAATTTCCGGGATGGTGCTTATTTTGATGCGCTTGAGAATTATGTATACCTTGAGAATGTGGCAGATGTTCCAGAAAACAGACTCACTGCCTTAGTGGGGCAATTCAGATGTTTATTTGAGTTGAAAGACTTTACCGGTGTGGTAAATAAAGGACAGAAAATTCTTAAAGCCGATAAGCTTACTGAGGAAATTGCCAGGGAGGTCTATTTCAAGTCAGGATTGGCTGATGAGGAGCTTGGCTCCCCGGACAAGGCTATAGATGTATTCAGAAAAGTGGCCGTGGATATAAGAAGTGAGGAGGGAGCGGAAGCCAAATACAGGATTGCAAAAACATTGTATGATCAGGAAAAGATAGATGCTTCCGAAGCTGAAGTGATGGAATTTATTGAAATGAATACTCCGCATCAGGAATGGATGGCCAGGATATTTATCCTTTCCTCGGATATTAGTCTGAAAAAGAACGATATTTTCCAGGCAAGATATACATTGCAGAGCTTGATAGATTATTACGATATTGAGGATGATGGAATAAAAAATGAAGCCAGGGAGAGGCTAAATTACATACTTGAACTTGAGAAGGAGGAACAGGATTCGCAGGACGAAGCTATAGATTCTCTTAACATGGATATTACTTCCCGGTTGGAAAGAAACAGAAACATAATTGGTTTGCAGGAAGACGTGATTGCAGATCAGGTTGAAAGACGAACTTTATGAAGTTTAGAAAAAGAAATATTATTCTTTTCCTGAGTTTTGCATTTGGATTATTTTTGAATGCACAAGAGACCATTAAAAAGGAAGTAAGGGTAATAAAACCTTATGAGCCCACACTTTCTGAGGCAAGCAAAATCAACCTTCTTCCCGAACTGAATGATACTGTGAAACTCAGTCCCGAATACCAATATATTATCAGTCCGAAGAATTTTCAGCCTGTATATACATTCCGTCCTCTGAAACCAGCCAGGATGGAGAGTGAGAGTATTCCAAAGTTATATCATAGTTTCCTGAAGTTGAGTTTTGGAAATTATATTTCTCCAGCTGCTGAATTGCATATTAATAGTTTAAGATCGAAGAATAGTTCAGGAGGAGCATACATCAAGCACTTATCTTCCTATGGGAAAGTAAAACTATCAAATGATCAAAAGGTGTTTTCAGGATTCGGTGACACAGATTTTTTATTGTACGGCAAGAAATTATTTAAGAATTCAATACTGAAGGGAGAATTCGGAACCAACCAGGATTGGATACATTTTTACGGTTATAAGCCATCAATAGATACCAGCCTCTCAAAAGAGAGTATACGTCAGAATTACCTGGATGTGTTTGCAGGAATTCATTTTCAATCCAGTTATCTTGATTCAAATCATTTGAATTATGATTTTTATACAAGCTATCATTTTTTCAATGACAGGTTTAAAAACACGCAGCATGAGGTAGATTTCCAAATGGATATGAATAAGTCTATATCAGGAAAAGTTTTTGGAGGAAAGCTTTCAGTAAGATATCTCGGTTCCGAGATGGATGCTATTGCACACCCGGTAAGCTATATTGGTATTGAGCCCTGGTTTTCCCAGCGGTCAGGTGCCTGGGCTTTAAACCTGGCTCTTAATATGAGTTTTGAAGTTGAAGAAGGGAATGCTACACCTCATTTTTACCCCAAAGCAAAATTTAAGTTTAATGTTGTACCTAAATACCTTACAAGTTATGTGGGTGTGGATGGGAGTCTTGAGAGCCATTCTTACAGGGAGATCAGTAATGAAAATCCATTTCAAATACCGGGATTAAACGTAAAGAGCACCGATCATAAACTAAATTTTTTCGGAGGCTTTCATGGTTCATTCAGTAGAAAATCAGCCTGGCATCTGAGAGGCAGTTATTCCCTGATTGACCAGATGTACTTCTTTGTAAATGATACTATTAGTGGACTTGGCAATCAATTTCATTTGGAGTATGATGATGTAGAACTTGGTAGGGTTCAGGGAGAAATCAGTACTGCTGTAGGTCCTTCAACTGAATTCCAGGTAAAGGCAAATTATTACTTCTACGGACTTTCCAGGGAACTATATGCCTGGAATAAACCAAATTTTGATATTACTGCAGGCATTCGTTATAATTTACGAGATAAGATCATGGTTGATCTGGATGCATTTTATGTAGGTAAAAGGTATGCAAAATCATATGATTTTGGTGTCCCCAGTATTTCGCTGGATGGTTTTGTGGATTTAAACTTAAAGATTGAATATCGTTATACGCGCATCCTGTCAGCTTTTCTAAGGCTAAATAATATCCTGGGTGGCAGATATGAGCTTTGGAATCAATATCCTGGCCAAAGCTTCTTTATACAGGGGGGATTTACGTACTCATTGTAGGCTTTGTTTAAGAAGTAGGCAGTCAGACAAGAAGTAAGGAGAGATGAGCGAAGATAGAGCGACAGGAAACCTTTCAGAGTCCGAAGGACCAGGAAGTGTTGAATAGTAAAAGTTGAAGCAAAGAGAAGAATAGATCCTCCTTCTAAAGTTTCGAAGGACAAGTGAGCGGTGAGTGAAGAGGCGCAGGGCGCAGGGCACAGGGCGAAAAAAAAAGAGGTAAGAAAAATAATGTCAAAGGTCAAATGTATAATGTCAAATGTTGAGGCCTCTTTTTTTACATGAAACATTTGCCCACAGTAAAATATGCTCCTTTGTCGCATTTTACCCTGATGAAATAAAAAGAATTTCATGGGGCAAACATGGCATGCATTTGCCTTCTGACATTTGACATAAAAAATAAGGAGATGCAGAAATCTTGATAGCGTAAATTAATGCTAAACCAGTAGATTTATTTCAGGACAAGACATAATGTCGAAAGTCCAAGTGTCTCAAGGTCAAAGAGTGAAATTCAATTAAACCCGGAACTCTCTTATTTAGCATAGGAGGGGAACATTCTTAAATCTCTTGAACGATCTTGAACATTCTTGAACAATCTTAAGCCCGTAACAATATTTTCAAAAATACCAGAATATGTCATTCTAATATTCCAGTCATTCCTGCCTTGTGCCTCCTTTAAGTAATTCATCATTCCACTATTTCATCGTTCCACCTCCCTAAGTTACTTCGCACCCAAGGGGCCACCTCTGAAAAGCTGCTTCGTGATCTTTTCGCCCTACCGGGCTCTAAGATTCCCTTTAATCTTTTTACTTTAATCTTTAATCTGTCCAATCCTGTTCATTTCTTGTTTAAAAAAGCCTTATTTTCCTTGTGCTTAAGAGCCTGAAAATCATTAAAATTTGGTATATTTGCATAGATAAATGGCAAAACAGGGCCATGTTATATAATATTCACAAAACCAGTGATTTATACGGGCAAAATTAAGGCTTATAAAAGCTTATTTTTTGATGTGGCAGAGGGATTCCTTCCAGGTATTTTTCCAGTTAAAAATTTATTATCGCATTGAAAATATTTTGCAGTAATGTATTGGTTTATAATTTGAGAAAAAAAACATTGTAATATGAGTAAAACTGAAGACAAGAAAGCAGGAAATAAAGACTATTCAGCCGAGAATATTCAGGTTCTTGAGGGCCTTGAGGCTGTACGAAAGAGACCTGCTATGTATATTGGAGATTTAAGTACCAAAGGTCTTCATCATTTGGTATATGAAGTGGTGGATAATTCTATTGATGAAGCCCTGGTGGGTTATTGTAAGAATATTGAGGTGTTGATCAATGAAGATGGATCCATCACTGTTCGTGATGATGGGCGGGGAATTCCGATTGATATCCATGAAAAAGAGGGAAGATCGGCTCTTGAAGTAGTAATGACTGTATTGCATGCCGGTGGGAAATTTGATAAAGACAGCTATAAGGTTTCTGGAGGCTTACATGGTGTTGGAGTTTCCTGTGTAAATGCACTTTCTTCTAAATTGCAGGCTAAAGTATTCAGGGATGGTAAAGTTTATTCGCAGGAATATGAAAGAGGAAAACCTTTGTATGACGTAAAGGAGGTAGGAACAACTAAAATTACTGGAACAGAGGTTATTTTTACACCAGATAATACCATCTTTACTACTACTGAGTATCATTTTGATATATTGGCTGCCAGGTTACGGGAACTGGCTTTTCTGAATAAGGGAATAAATCTGAAACTGACAGACAAAAGGCCCCAGAAAGAAGATGAAAATGGTAATAACGGAAATATTGAGAATGCTTATAGAACGGAAGTGTTCTACTCGGAAAAAGGCTTGATAGAATTTGTTGAATTTCTTGATGCAGCACGGGAAAAATTGATTGAAAAAACCATTTCAATTGAGACCGAAAAAAATGGAGTTCCTGTAGAAATTGCAATGCAATACAATACTTCTTTTTCTGAAAATATTCATTCATATGTGAATAATATTAATACAATTGAAGGAGGAACTCACCTGGCCGGCTTTCGGAGAGGTTTAACCAGGACTTTGAAATCTTATGCAGATAAATCAGGAATGTTGGCCAAACTGAAGTTTGATATTTCCGGAGATGATTTCAGGGAAGGACTTACAGCCATTATTTCTGTAAAGGTAATGGAACCCCAATTTGAAGGGCAAACAAAAACCAAGCTTGGAAATTCAGATGTGATGGGTTCAGTTGACCAGGCTGTGAGTGCCTCATTAAGTTATTATCTTGAAGAAAACCCCAAAGATGCTAAAATCATTGTGCAGAAGGTAATCCTGGCTGCTACAGCCAGGCATGCTGCAAGAAAGGCACGTGAATTAGTTCAAAGGAAAAATGTTCTTTCAGGATCGGGATTGCCGGGAAAACTATCTGATTGTTCAGAACGAGACCCAGCATTAACAGAAATTTATCTTGTTGAGGGAGATTCAGCCGGAGGAACTGCAAAGCAGGGGAGAGACAGGAAATTCCAGGCAATACTTCCACTTCGGGGCAAAATCCTGAATGTTGAAAAGGCCATGCAGCATAAAATATTTGAAAATGAGGAAATAAAAAATATATTCAAAGCCCTGGGTGTAACCATTGGAACAGAAGAAGACAGCAAGGCCCTGAACCTTGAAAAATTGAGGTATCATAAAATTATTATTATGACCGATGCTGATGTGGATGGAAGTCATATCAGCACTCTTATTATGACCTTCTTTTTCAGGTATATGAATGATCTGATCAATAATGGTTACCTGTATATTGCAACCCCTCCGTTTTACCTTGTGAAAAAAGGTAAAACGCAGCATTATTGCTGGACAGAAGAGGAGAGAATAAAATATGTAAAGGAACTTGGTGGTGGGAAGGATAGCACGGTAAGTATTCAAAGATATAAAGGTCTTGGTGAGATGAATGCAGACCAACTGTGGGAAACCACTATGAACCCGGAGAACAGAACCCTTAGGAGGGTTACTATTGAGAATGCTGTGGAAGCAGACAGGATTTTCTCTATGCTCATGGGAGATGAGGTTCCGCCAAGAAGAGAGTTTATTGAGAAAAATGCTAAATATGCAAATATTGATGCATGATAATTTGTAAAAAGTTAAATATTTAAGGATATTAATACCGCGTAGCGGTTATAGTATTGGTGTGCCGGGCATGTTTTTATACTAAGGGGTGCAAGTCCCGAGAGAGCCGTAATGACCGGAATCTCCTAGCCGAGAGCAAGGGTGTCCATCGTGAGATGGAATCTAAAGGAAGCT
>JAUVKW010000087.1 GCA_030596025.1 Bacteroidota bacterium
AGACACCACACTCTGGGATGAATATAATTTTGAGGGTGGAAATAGCCTTATGACAGAATATGATGAAAAGGGTGAACTAATTCATGCTCAACTCAATTCGGTGAATAATTATATCAGGTATATGGTTACTCATATGCTTAAGAATATACAGGAGGAATTTTCGGATAAAAAATTATCAAAAGTGATACTTGGTTGTACACATTATCCATACTTTGAAGAACAAATAAAGGAACATTTTCTTTATTTGAAGAGACTGAATGCTACATACGATGCCCTGATTGATGAGAATATTCAGTTTATTGATCCATCAGCATCACTGGCATCAGAGCTCTACCAGTATTTAACAGAAAACGACTTATGGGGTTCAGATAAAAACGAAAACAGTCAGTTTTTTATTTCTGTACCAAATGTATTATTGGATGAAAATATGATTGATGAAAAAGGTGAATTCCCTTATGAGTATAAATATGGAAGAAATATAAATTCATCCCTGCAATATGTAAAACTTGTTCCATTCTCAGATGAATGGATCAATGAATCTATTCGCAACAGGATGAAATTAAATATACCCTATACATACCAAATGATATACGGGGAGTAGGATATAAGACTAATAGATTCAAGTTTTTTTACTCCAGCAACTCGTCAGACCACTATTTGTTAGTTGGTAGAGTAAAAAGATAAGTTTTTCACTGGCCGTAACCATAAGTGGTCAGACGAGTATTCATAAACAGATAATATATACGATAATTAGTGAATTAGTCTTCCATTAGTGCATTAGTGGCCTCTTTTCTTAAATAGTATGAAGACAAAATAAAATATAGATTTATTGCACAATGAAAAAATTGAAAATCAAAATCCTTATTGTTGCTCTTATTTCTACCCGGTTCTTAATAGCTCAGGATGTAATCCTCTCATATAGTACCGCCACTGAAGAGGGCGTGGACCAGACAATCCTTGATGCAGGAGTTAATATGGTTCAGACTGCAATTGAACAGGACAAATTGAGAAGTGTTGTCTTACTGGTGGCTGTTAATGGTAAAATTGTTTTGCATGAGGCCCTGGGCTGGAAGGATGTGGAAAAGCAGATTCCCTTAAAAAACGATGCAATGTTTCGTATGGCATCAAATACCAAGCCGGTGGTTGCAACGGGGATAAGTATCTTGAAAGAAGAAGAAGAATTAGAATATTCAGAAATCTAAAGAAAATCCCAATGCCCCCAATCTCAGGCTGGAAGTAGATAGATTTGGAGAAACAGGAGCGGAAGTTGAAGTAGGAACAAGCTATAGTTACAGCAATGCAGGTTTCAATACCCTTGGTGCAATGACTGAAACCTTTTCTGGTAAAGATCTCGACGTATTCCTTACAGAGAAAGTATATAAATCGCTTTTTTCAATTGGTTAAGGCTTCTAATAATAAATAATGGAATAGCGAGGTTTCCACTAAAACATGATTATCTCGAAAATCTAAAATCGGTGTTCCTTGTTCGATATTTATAAACATAGGGTTAATATTCACTTAATATTTTGTAAGATATGAGGATTGTTATTTTTTTTATCTTGAATATTCTTTTTTTTTCCTGTTCCTCTGATTACGACCTGGTAATTAAGGGTGGTACCATTTATGACGGACTGGGAAATGAAGCTTTTGTCGCAAATATTGCTGTAAAAGATGGAAAAATCGTAAAAATCGGCAAATTCAGGCCAAATGCTCCAAAAATAATAAATGCCGAAGGGATGATTGTTTCTCCGGGTTTTATAGATGTGCATACCCATATAGATCGTGGTATCGTAAGCCCGGAGGGTTGCAGTGTTAAGAATTATCTTACCCAGGGAGTAAGTACGGTAGTAACCGGTAATTGTGGATCAGGAACATGGAAGCTTGATGAGTATTTTAGCAGGCTTGATTCTATTGGTATCGGACCTAATGTTATACATCTTGTGGGGCATAGCACGCTTAGACGTAGGGTGATAGGGACAGTAGACAGGGCTCCAACTCAAGAAGAATTGAAAAAAATGAAAGTCATGCTGGCAAGTGGAATGGAAGAGGGAGCACTGGGCTTGTCAACCGGCTTATTCTATGTTCCGGCAAGCTATGCAAAGACAGAAGAGATTATTGCTATTGCAGATACTTTAAGGCTATACAATGGTATTTATGCCTCACATATTCGTGATGAAGGAAGTTACAACATCGGACTTATAGAATCGGTAAAAGAAGCGATTGAAATTGGGGAAAAGGCGGGAATTCAGACACAAATATCTCATATTAAGGCGCTTGGGACAGGAGTATGGGGGCAGTCAGAGGAGGTTTGTTCTCTTATTGAAGATGCCAGGAATAGGGGTGTGCATGTTATGGCTGATCAGTATCCGTATATTGCATCCCACACCGGGCTTTCAGCTGCTGTAGTTCCGGCATGGGTAAGAGAAGGGGGGAAGATGAAAGAAAGGCTTGCAGACCAAAAGCTTTATCCGAAGATTGAGGCAGAAATTCGTGAAAATTGCAAAATGCGGGGCGGACCAGAATCACTGGTAATAGTGTCATATCAACCAAACCATGATTTTGATGGCCTTAACATTTCAGAGATAGCTGATATCATGGAAAAAACTCCTGTTGAAGCAGTTGTTGAACTTTTAAGAAATGCATCCCCAACTGTTATATCATATAATATGGACCCGGCTGATGTAGCTTATTTTATGAAAAAGGATTATGTAATGACATGTTCAGACGGGCACGTTCAGTTGCCGGGTACTGGCAATCCACATCCACGAAACTATGGTTCATTTCCCAGGAAGATTCGGAAATATGTAATGGAAGATAGCTTAATAAGTATGGAATTTGCAATTCGTGCTGCTACTTCTCTGCCGGCAAAAATGCTGGGTTTGAATGACAGGGGTCAGATCAGTGAGGGATATGTTGCCGATATTGTAGTGTTTGATCCGGAAACCATCAGGGATCTTGCTACTTTTAGTGAGCCTCATCAATATAGTAAAGGCATTATTTACCTTTTAGTGAACGGACAAATGGTAATTGAAGATGAAATGTACAATGGAACGCTTGCAGGAAAAACTTTGAGGATGAATGATTACCGGAAATAAATTTCGACAATATACCCGGAATGGGTATAGCTGATGAGTACTCTGATTTTTGGTCTGGCATTATACAAAACAGGATAATAATACTCTGTCTTTTTATGAATTCTTTGAGAATACAATCGACAAGTAAAAAATTTTCGCCAAATTTGGCTTTTCAAACTTTTCTTCAATTAAAAAACCAACACTATGTGGAAGCTGTGGATTAAATTGCCTTTGATCTGGAGAATTATGATTGGAATGGCCCTGGGAATGATATGGGGTATTGTTGCTGTATTAATTGGAGCCGAAAATTTCACCAGCGACTGGATTAGCCCCTGGGGCATAATATTCCTGAATTTATTAAAATTAATTGCCGTGCCCCTGATATTTGTATCCCTGGTAAAGGGAATATCCAGTTTGAAAAATATTTCAAAATTGTCAAGGGTAGGATTAAAAACTATGGCACTTTACATAGGTACCACTCTCTTTGCTATAGTGGTTGGACTGGTTATGGTGAATATTGTGAATCCTGGGAACACCTTCTCAGAAGAGAAAAAGGCTGAATATTTAGCCAAGTATAAGAATACAATACAAGAGAAGGAGGAGACTGCTGCAGCCCAAAAAGAAGAGTCGCCATTGAAGATAATAGTGGATATGGTTCCTGATAATTTTGTAAAAGCCGCTTCCGATAATTCAAAAATGTTGCAGGTGATCTTTTTTGCCATACTTTTTGGAGTTGCTATGGTAAGTTTGAAGAGAAGCAAAGTACGAACTGTTCGCAGGTTTATTAATGGGCTGAATGATGTCATCCTAAAGATAATAGACCATATTATGCTGTTTGCTCCCTATGGGGTGTTTGCCCTGATGGCCGGACTGGTTGTGGACTTTGGAGGTGATCTGGATTTGTTTGCAGCCCTGGGTCTTTATGCTCTTACGGTGGTTGCCGGTTTATTAACGCTTATATTGTTCTTCTACCCAACTTTAATGCGCATTGTTACTGGTATCAAACCAATGGCTTTTCTAAAAGCAATACTGCCAACACAGATGGTTGCTTTTTCAACCAGTTCAAGTGCCGCTACTTTGCCGGTAACTAAAGAACAGGTCGAAAAAGAACTTGGCGTAGGAGAGGAGATTTCAAGTTTTGTGTTGCCCATTGGAGTAACCATAAATATGGATGGTACAAGTGCCTACCAGGCTATAGCCGCAGTATTTATTGCGCAGGTTTTCGGAATTGATTTAACATTCGGACAGCTACTGATGATATTGCTAACAGCACTGCTTGCATCCATTGGCTCTCCGGGAGTTCCGGGTGGCAGTATCGTTATGCTTATTATTGTATTAAGTGCAGTGGGTTTGCCAGTTGAAGGACTGGCACTGATTCTTGGAATTGATCGTCCTCTTGATATGTTAAGAACCGCCGTAAATGTTACAGGCGATTCTGCTGTAGCATCCATAGTGGCAAAAACAGAGGGAGTTTTACATTATCCACCAAAGAAAGAACCCGATCTTGATGAGAATGGAGTTTCTATTAGCTAATAGAAACTTCCCCCTCGAGTAATCTCATTCGTTTTCTGAAACAAAGCCTCCTGTAATTCGGATGAGACTGGATTCAGAATTGATGAGATTAAATGTAGCTTTTAGATTTTGTAAGGCTGAATTAAAATAGATAAGCTGAATATCTCTGTAGTTAAAAGAATTAATAGCACCACTTCTGAATTTATCACCGGCAATGTCCATATTTAATTCAGCCGTTTCGAGGCTCTCCTGAGCAACTCCTTTCAAGGCTTGTAGAACGTAATAAGAATCGTGAAGGTTTAATAATTGATTGTTCAGACTGTGTTTCATTTGATCTATTTCTACCTGGGCTATCTCTTCATTGATACGGGCTACTTCAAGAGCTCTCTTTCGGTTCCCGCCATTGTAAATATCAAATGAAATTAACAGGTTTCCGTAGATATTCAGATTGTTTAGATTTACGGGATCAGCGTTTACCCTTTGATTAACTGTCCAATTATTGTTAAGTCCTGTAGTTAAATCAACACTGGGATAATAAGTACCTTTTTTTAGACGTATTTCATTCTGCTGAAGAAGTAAGTTCGTGTATTGATTTTGAAGGTTATTATTGTGGGCCATCATTTTTTCAGAGAGGTCACTTAGGAGGTAAGGCTTTTTTCTGGCTTCAAATTTATCAGTAAAGATCCACATCTTTGAGGACTCTTCCCCAATAAGAAAGTTAAAGTCCCTTACCGAATTACGAAGTCTGACTTCCTGTTCAAGGAAAAACGCGGTATCGTTGAGGAAGATGTTTTTTGCCTGTAAAACATTATAACTGGCTGTTCCACCAAGTTCAAACCTTCTGGTTTCATAATCGAAGCGGTCTTTTGAAAGAGTCATCACATTGTTAATGAGTACCAGTTCCTCTATATTTAACAAAACAGTATAATAGGCAAGAATAACATCCTGAATAGTACTTTCCACAATTACCGCCGATTGACCTTTGGCCAGAACTTCAAGTTGCGATAGCTTATCTTTGGTAATTTGTATACGAAATCCATCGAAGAGAGTCCATCGGGCACCCAGACTTGCACCCAGACGGAAGTTAGAGTAATCGGCTACATTATTAATGTCATAACTATTATAAGATCCTACATCCAGTCCAATACCAGGATATCTCCCGGCATTTCCCCAATTGTTATTAACAGAAGCAATGTTTACTTCAGATTTTGCTATGACGATACCATAATTATAATCTAATGCTTTTTCCAGGGCTAATGAAAGAGACAAGGAATCTTGACCAGACAGGAATAAGGATTGACTAAACAGTAGTCCTGTGATTAAAATCGTTTTTAAGAATATACTTTTGTTCATTTTCTGTCTTGCTTAATTTGATTTCAAAGAAAAATCTATTTTTTTGCTTCGTATACTTTTATGAGCTCTTATTTTACTTGCTTTTGAATTCCCTTTTCATAAGCCTGCTTTCTTTTAAATTGTATCAGTGCAACTTCAACCTCCTCGCGTTCCGGTCTGATTCCGGTCCACAATTTTCGGGTATATACCCTGAAATCATTAAGAAGCATTATAAGTACCGGAAAGAAAATAAGAATAAAAACGGTTCCAAATGCCACTCCATAAGCCAGGCTAATTGCCATTGGAATAAGGAATTGTGCCTGTACACTTTTTTCAAGAATAATAGGAAACATTCCTATAGAAGTTGTAATGGTGGTAAGCAGGATTGGTCTTAGTCGTGTTTTTCCTGCCTCAATCACAGCAATCTTTACCTTGTTACCTTCGAGTAAGAGACCATCATATTTAGCAAGAAATACAATGGCATCATTGATGATGACTCCGGTTAATGCAACAATGCCCCAAAGGCTCATTAGTGACAAAGGTTGCCCGTGGATACCATGACCCCAGAATACTCCCAGCATGGAAAGAGGAATCATGACTATTATGATTAAAGTCTGGTTAAAGCTCTTAAAATGAATGATCATGATGAGAATAATTACCGCAAATGCAATGGTAAAATATTTCACTATTTTGCTCATCGCTTCCTGACTAAACTTTTGCTGACCTTGATAGGTAAAGCTTATTCCTGAATATTGTGAAAGCAGATCCGGCATGATTTCCCTGCTTACCACTTCAAGAATTTCAGGCACTGAAGCAAAAGGATCAACTGTTTCAGCTTCCACACGAATCTCGCGTGATCCATTGAACCTCTTTATAGCCACTGGTCCACGTACAAGCTCATAACTGGCAAGTTCTATTAAGGGGTATTCACCTGCGGATGTTTTAATCTTTATTTTTTCAAGTTGTCCCAGGCTTAACCTGTCAGATTGAGGATAGCGAACCCATACCCGCAATTCGTCTCTCCCTTCCTGCAATCTCTGGGCCTGTCCTCCATAAAAACCCTGTCTAACCTGGTTGGCAATGGATATTTCATCCATGCCAAGGAAATAAGCCTTAGGTTTAAGTTTTAATTGTACCTCTTGTTTTCCCAGGGCCACATTTTCATTGATATCTTTCAGTGCAGGTAATTCGGTAAGGCGTTCCATGAGATATTCTTTGGCTTCTTCAAGTTCCAAAAGATTTTTCGACATTAAGCCAATAGATACTGGAGCCCCCCATCGATTTCTCCCTCCTACAGTGAACTTCCTGGCTTCAGGCACAGGGCCAATCTTTTTACGTATAAGATTTGCAATTTCAAAGCCGGTTATGGGCAATCCCTCCAGATCTCTTGGGAAAACGCCAATATTTGCAGCATGTGCTCCTATTTCCTGGCCGCTGAAAGAACTTCCAATGTTGGTGTTCACTCGTTCTATGATATCATCTTCTTCCCCAAACATTTCCTTGAGGTCTTCATTTACCATCCAGATAGCTTCTTCAAAACGATAAAGGATATTACGGGTTTGTTTTTCCCCATCACCGGGAGTAAATGCCACATTTAACTCAAAACGATCAAAGTCAACCATTGGGAAAAAAGTGCTTTTAATATGTCCTCCAAAAAATAAGCCGGCAGTAATAAGCATGAGTGCTATTGGAATTCCGATAACAATATGTCGCCAACGAATAAGCCAGTGTAACATATGATGATAGACACGGTTTCTCATCCAAACAATAAATCCATTGAAATATTTCTTAATACCTTTGTACCTGGCATCAAGGCTTTTCTGGCTTAAAACTCTCTCATTTGCCAGGTGTGCGGGTAAAACGAAAAATGCTTCCAGTAAAGAAAAGAGAAGAGAAAAAATTACCACAAGTGCCATATCTATCATCATTTCCATCCTGGTTCCGATAAGAAAAAGCAAAGGCGTGAAAGCTACAATTGTGGTAGTAACCGAAGTGAAAACTGCCGGCAATACCTCCATCGTTCCATCAACTGCAGCCTGCATAGGAGTTTTGCCTCGCTCGAAATGCACGTAAACATTTTCAGCAATAACAATACCATCGTCTACAAGGATGCCAATTACCAAAATCATTCCGAAAATGGACATGATATTTATGGTAATTCCATAAAGGTTGGCTACAATAAACATGGCCAGAAAACTAAAAGGAATGCCCCATGCAACCCATAGCGAAAGGCGAACACTTAAGAACAATGAAAGTGAAATAATAATGAGTGTAATACCAATCATCCCATTATCGGTAAGTATTTTTAAACGGGAGTGTAAAATATCCAGGAAAGCTCTCGACACACCCAATTCAACCCCCTGGTTTCTGGCATTAAATTCTTTCATATATTCCCGAACAAAATCTGTAATCTCTTCGAGATCTTCTTCAGGAAGTTTGTCAACCCGGATAGAAACAGATTGTTTACCATTGATCCATGATTTATTGCTGGTCTCAGCAAATTTTTTCTTCACCAGTGCCACGTCTCTGATGCGTAAGTAGGATCCATCAGGTTTAGCTTTTAGAATAATGTTACCAATTTTATTTGGGTCGGCACTTCGTGAACGTAAACGAATAAGTAATTCTTCATTTTCTGATTTAATAAGGCCTCCTGATACATCTTGATTATTGCGGGAAATAGCATGCGAAAGATCATCAAATGTAAGTTGATAACGCATCAGTTGGTCTTCTCTAATTTCAACTGAGATTTCCGGTTGTGGGAATCCGGAAACTGCAATTTGACTCATAATACCTGAATTAAAAAAGTCTTCCTCAATCCGCTGGGCATGGTTTTTCAATGCCATCAGGTCTACTTTGGCATCACCTGTAGCCGAAAGGTCAAGGAAAATTGCCATGGCCCTTGATCTTTGCTTTGAAACAATAGGTCTTTCAGCAGCGGAAGGAAGTGCAGAAATACCATCAACTGCATTTTTTACTTCAATTAATATTTCATCAATAGGATATTCTCCTGTGGTTTCAATAGTAATCCTTGAGCTATTTTCTACTGAAGTAGAATTAATTTCTTTAACCCCAATCAGTCCACGTATGGCCTCTTCAATTCTTGAAGTTACTCCTTCCTCCATTTCTACCGGGGAAGCACCCGGATAAAAGACAGATATAGTGATGATGCGACTTTTAGCTTCCGGGAAAAATGCCTTCCGCATGGATGCATAGCTAAGCACCCCTGCCAGGAGGACCACAGCGATCATCATGTTGGCATAGATTGGATACTCAACAAATTTTTCTACAATTTTCCTCATGATGCATTCTTTTTGGGTTCTCCGCTATTTTTAGCCTTCTGACCACCCTTTTTCTTTTCCTCTGTGCCAGGTTCTTTTTCCTGTGCCTGTCCTTTTATTTCTACCAGGGTTCCTTCCAGCACGTTGATCAGGGGTTGGGTTACCAGTAAATCTTTTTCCTCTAAACCATTAAAAATAATGGTATTCTCATTCTTTTTTATTATTTGAATGTTGCGTTTTTGCAGGCGTCCATCTACAACTATAAACACCTCATTTGAATTAAAAACGGCATTTCTGGGAATTTCCATTGCATGGGGAATAGCCTGACCAGGGAAATAGGTTTTCAGGTATTCTCCTGACAGGACGGAAGGACTTGTATGATTCCTCAGCTTTACAAATACAGATTGAGACTGGGTGTTTTCATCGACAAACTGACTTTTTCTAACCACCCGGCCTTGCCATTCCAGGTCACGCAAATCAGATCGTACCTGCACCCGGTCTCCAATTTTCACCCATTGAGCATTAAAACGTTCCAGCGGTACTTCAAGTTCCAGTTCATCGGTACAAATAGCATGAGCAACACGACCTCCCGTATTTGTGTATGCCCCTGTCTCGAGATATACATCACTATAGGTGCCGTTGAAGGGTGCCCGAATGGTATGTCGGTTCAGTTGAAGTTCGTCCTTTTCAATATTGTAATAATCACTTAGTATATTACGGCTGGTAAGAAAGATTCTCATCTTTTCATTCTGTATCACTGGTAAATCGGGCAATGGCTTATCAAGTTTAATACTGGAGAAAAAATCCATGTAAGTTTTTTCTTCCTCAGGGAAATCAAGTCCGATATCGGGCAAAAGATTAGCCAGGCTATTCAGAAACTGACTTTTTTTAGCTTTTAAGGCCAGAATGGCCTCATCAGGATAAATAGTGAATAGAACATCTCCCATTGAAAAGCTGGAAGCCTTCTTCAAAGGAACCGAAGAACTAATAATTTTACCCGATGCTTCCGCAATAATGTCAATTTCATTTACCGAAGAAACGCGACCAGGTGCCACCAGTGGGGAAACTATGGTTTTGTATTCCACGGGCACCGCAGAAACAAATCGCTTCATCTCCCTGGGATGTTTCATTGGAGGTGCATCTTTTAAACTAATTAAGTATTTCATTAATCCATAGGAGAGACCCACTATAAATATTAAAGCAGCAATAATTACAATTCTCCGGTCAATTTTTTTCATGTTCTGAATTCTTAAATAATTGTTTGGTTAAGGTATAGACCCAAAAAGTTACAAAGGTATTCCTTATTTTTAAATAAATTGATTCTAAATAAGGGTATTTTAGATAATATGGAATGAAGTGAGAAAAGTGACTCGCCCGTCAGAATAATATCAAGCCTGGCAGGTAGAAGTCGCTCTACAGACCTGCGTCTTAAAAGGAGACCGGGTTAGGAGTAATAATTGTAAGTTTTTTATGCGGTCCGATAGACGTTTTTCTTTGGTTAAGCCTGCTGCTGCGAACCTTTTTTGTGGTTTGTTTCTTACCGGGAACGTCCTGCCGGCAGGCAAGGTGCCCCCGGCTATGATATTCCAGGCTTGAGGTATAATAAGAAATGGATTTTGCGAGTCTGTTTCCAGACAAGAAGGTTATGAGCTTGTAAAAGGCAAGAAAAAGGATTAATGAATAAAATTTGAACAAGTCTTTAACAGGCGAAGCAATCTGCTTACTTACTGCAGGATGATTAATAGAAACCCTCTTCGACTTTAGACCCTCAGGCTTTTGGACCAAATATTACTTATTTCTTCTCCGAAATCATATCAAACAGAGCTTGTAGTTCCTTAATCATTTTACTTAATTCATCAATCTCTGACTGCTGCTTATCGATAATATCCTGTTGTTCCTGAACCGCTTTAACCAAAGGGACAACAAATTCGGAATATCGCAAGCCATAGTGGGATGTTTTGTTTTTGGGCTTGACAACACCATGAAAATCAAAACCTAATTCATTAGCTGATTGTTCAACTTCTTGGGCAATAAATCCGATTTGTAATTCAGCTGCTTTTAAACTTTCGCTTTTGGGCAGCCTTAATTCATCGTTGGTTTTATTGAAGTTTGCTATGGCTTCCATATCTAAATTATAGGTAACAGGCCGTAATTTCATAATGAAATCCAGACCTTTTACATTTTCCTTTATATTCCTTTTAAATCTTTTATCAGAGAAATTGGACCAATTTGCATAACCTCCGATTGAGGTAATAGCACTATTGCCTAATCTTATGGTATTTGAAGCGCCCGGTTCAGCATTATATCCAAGTGCTGTTGAATTAACATAAGATGTGCCGGTGCTGAAAGCAGTATAACCGAGAGCAGTATTATAATTACCGGTTGTGTTATTTTCAAGCGATTGATAGCCTAATGCTGTATTACGTTGCCCTGTATTATTGGCTGCCGTAGTACTTCCTCGCAGAGATTGAAAACCAATTGCAGTGTTATAGGTTGCTCTGCCTATTGTTCTGTTATCTGCATATTCCATTGCTCCAGCACCATAGGCAACAGAATAATAATTTGCTTTGTTATGAAGAAGTGAAGAAATTCCGACTGCTGTATTAAAGTATCCGCTTGTGTTATTGTATCCGGCACTATTTCCGATAAAAACACTACTATGTGCAGATGTACTTAGATCTCCGGCATTGAATCCGATCATAACATTTGAGTTCCCGTTATTTAATCTGCCTGCACTCATACCAAGACACACATTAAATTGTCCGGTCGAATTTCCCTGGCCTGCATTATGTCCCATATATAGGTTTCCCCAACCTGTTGTATTATCATGACCTGCTTCGTTACCTATAAAAACATTGGAAGCCCCTTTTGTATTTTCGTAACCGGCCTCATAACCGATAAAAACATTATTCTCTCCTTCTGTACCTGTTACACCGCCAAGGGTATTATTAAGTCCACAAGCATAACCGATAAAAACATTTGAACCTGCTGTTGAATTTTGATAACCGGCAGAATTCCCGATAAAGACATTTGACCAACCTGTTGTATTTTGATGACCTACTTCATTACCTATAAAAACATTATTATCTCCTACTGTATTTCTATATCCGCCTTTATTCCCGATAAAAACATTCTCTTGTCCTTTTGTATTAAAGTATCCTGTATAATTTCCTATAAATGTGTTAAAAGATCCTTCATCCATGATTATTCCTCCTAAAGTATTACTATGTCCTGCTTGATTACCGATAAAGACATTTGATTTTCCTATTGTGTTTTCATAACCGGCCTCAACACCAATAAATACATTATTCTCTGCGCGGCTAAATATTCCTCCTCCTCCCGCATTCTTATAACCACATCTATATCCTATAAACACATTTACTCCTGCTGTTGTATTATTAAACCCTGATTGTCTGCCAATAAAAACATTACTGCCACCGCTTGTGTTATTATAACCACTTTGATATCCGATAAATGAATTATTACTTGATGTATTTTCAAAACCGGACTCAATACCAATAAATGAGTTTCCATCTCCACTTGTATTGTTATACCCTGTTGAATAACCCAGAAAAGAATTATTATTTCCGGAATTGTTTGAAAAACCTGAAAAGCTTCCAACGAATGAATTGTTAGTACCTGTTGTATTACTAAAACCGGAATGGATTCCTAAGAATGAGTTATAACTTCCTGTATTATTGGAGTATCCACTTTGAACCCCCAGAAAAAGATTATTGTCCCCGGAGGTATTCATAAATCCACTTTGGTAACCAAAGAATGAATTACTATCTCCTTCAGTATTTGCAATACCACTCTGGTATCCAAGGAAGGAGTTATAAACGCCTGTAGTAACTGCCCTTCCACTCTCGTGCCCAATAAAATAATTATCAGGGCTCAGGTTCATGAAGTCTGTTGCAGGTCCTTTCCCGGGTGTAAAACCTCCAATAGCAAAACCACCTTTACTACGTTTTGTAGCTGTATTATCAATATATATTCTTGTGCTGTCATCGGTCACTCTCAGGTATTCCTGGCCAATTCCTTTTCCAGGTGTATAACCACCGATGGCAAAGCCTCCTTTGCTAACTTTTGTATCAGAATTATCCAAATATATACGCACACTGTCAGGGGTTACAAGGAAGTATTCCCCTGTTTCTCCTTTCCCGGGTGTAAAGCCACCAATGGCAAAACCACCCTTTCGGCTTTTGACTTCTTCCCCTTCCTCAACATACATCCTTACCCCGGAGTTATATACTGCAAATACCGTTTGACCATCCTGTCGTTTTACCTCAAATAGGGGCTTTTCATCTGCAATATTATCTCCCTGTACCGCCAGCTTGCTGCCACCTGGCATACCGGGACCAATAGCCACACTTCCCCCAAACAATAATGTATCGCCTGAAGCACCATTTAGTGTCCATGGATTATCTGAATAGGAGCTAAGGTCTATTGTTACCGGCGTGGGATCCATTGACAGAGTCAACTCATCTCCTGATAACACAAGATCCTGAATTTCGTTTGTTGCATCTGCATCTGCATCATCTACTGGTAGCAGAACCGAACCGCCTCTTTCAAGATCCAAAGTCAGACCGGTTAATGATAACTGTTGATCATCGCTGGCTTCGGGACCCTGTTCTCCCAGGCAATCCTCGGCATTCCAGAATCCATCTCCATTCACATCTTCAAGCGCATCCTGTACACCGTCT
>JAUVKW010000208.1 GCA_030596025.1 Bacteroidota bacterium
ACAGTTATCAGTTTCATGTTGTAATCTGCAACTTGTAAACTGCAAATTGTAAACTGTAAATTGTAAATTACTAATTGTCTGTTCATCGTGAAAACCTGATCCGGTCGCCTTCCCTGATGCCGTACTTATCTGCAAACCCGGCATTGGTCTCCACCACATATTTCGCTGGTTTACCGGATGGGATTGGATAGGTGGAAAGTGGTTTTGTATATTTCCGGATACTCACAATTGCATGATCTTCATCAATATAGAAGATATCTAAGGAAATAAATGTGTTCTTCATCCAGAACGACCTGGGTTCGGATCTTTCAAAGATGAAGAGCATGCCCTCCTTGTTGCTGATCTGCTTGCGGTACATCAGTCCCTGCATACGTTCTGTTTCATGATCAACCACCTGAACATCAATTTGGGTCAGGGTATCCTGTTCAGTGCTCCTGATAAATGCCAGGGATGCATCATTTCGTAAAGGTGTTTCGTTGATCTTCTTAATGAACTGTTCCGTATACTTACTATTCCCGGTAACTTTTTTATTCCTCTTCACCGGGTTGTAAACCATCAGGAAAACAAATGCCACCAGCACTATAACGGCAATTACAGGAAAAAAATAACTGGATTTTTTCTGTTGCTTCCTGTTTTTGCTCTTGCTCTTATTACTTTTTCCGGCCATATTATTAATGTGAGGGGGTTAAAGGTAGTTGAATTATGAATTTTAAATTAGAAATTTTAAACTTTAAATTACTTCAGGCACTTGGGGGTTGAATCTTCCGATGTAAAAATACTTCACATTTGTTTGCATATCTCAATATAATTACTACTTTTGCACACCGTTAAAAAAAACATTTTACTAAACTTAATTTAATAAAGAAAAAAGATGTTAAACCAGTATGAAACCGTTTTCATTATGACTCCCGTTTTGTCTGATGATCAGATGAAGGAAACGGTAAAAAAGTACCAGGGCTTTTTAAAAGACAAAGGCGCTGAGATAATTCTCGAAGACAACTGGGGATTGCGTAAACTTGCGTACCCCATCCAGAAAAAATCAACCGGATTTTATTACCTGATAGAATACCAGGCTGATGGAAACATTATTGAGGAGCTGGAAGTTACTTTCAAGAGAGATGAAAGAGTCATCCGCTTCCTTACTGTGAAACTGGATAAGCATGCCGTTGCATACAATGAAAAGAAACGGAAGAAAGCGGCTGAGAAAGTAAACGAAGAGGCTTAAAATTATTTCAAAACCTTTAAAATTCAGAACCATGGCACAACAAAATGGAGAAATAAAATACCTGACTCCCATAGCAGTAGATACCAAAAGGAAAAAGTATTGCCGTTTTAAGAAAAGTGGCATTAAATACATCGATTATAAAGATGCTAGTTTTCTATTAAAATTTGTGAATGAACAGGGAAAGATCCTTCCAAGAAGGATTACTGGCACTTCCACAAAGTACCAGAAGAAAGTTGCCCAGGCTGTCAAAAGAGCCAGGCACCTGGCTTTAATGCCGTATGTTGCAGATATGTTAAAATAAGGAGGTTACACAATGGAAGTTATTTTAAAACAAGATATACCTAATTTCGGATACAAAGACGATATTATTAACGTCAAGAGTGGATACGCAAGAAATTACCTGATTCCCAAGGGGATGGCAATAACAGCAACTGAGGTTAACCGTAAGATCCTTGCTGAAGTAAAAAAGCAAAGATCCTTCAAAGAGGAAAAGATCTTCAAGGAAGCCGAAACCCTGGCCAAAGCCCTGGAAGCAGTCAGCCTGAAAATAGGCGCCAAAGCAGGAACTTCAGGTAAGATCTTCGGGTCAGTCAATGCTATCCAGATCTCCCAGGCTCTCAGTGATCAGTTCAAATTTGATATCGACCGCAAACTTATCGAAGTAGATGGCGAATCCATCAAGGAACTTGGTGACTACACAGCAAAAGTCAAGCTTCATAAAGGAGTGCAAGTTGACATCAGGTTTGAAGTTGTAGCCGACTAATTACAAGAAGTTAACTTTCAGCTTTTCAACTTTCAACTTTGAGTCTACTCTAAAAAGTCCATCGCTTTGGAATATTGGAAGAATGGAATATTGGAAAGCCCCATTATTCCAGCATTCCAAATTTCCATTATTCCATTATTCCATTATTCCATTATTCTGTCAAAAATGACTTTTCGGAGTGAACTCAACTTTCAACTTTCAACTTTCAACTTTCAACTTTCAACTTTCAACTTTCAACTTCAACCTTAAACGCCAGCAAAAGTAATAAAGTAATTTGCCAGAAAATTCCAAACAGTTACAACGGCGATGGCAATGATTTTGGATAAGTAGAAATTCAACTTGAAGCGGGTGATGATCAGCCACAGAATGGTATTGTTGATAACCAGGCCGATCAGGCTGATAATAAGAAACTGTGTATACTGAAGTCCAATGTCCGGATCATGGCTTTGAAAAGTCCAGATCCTGTTCAGAATATAATTGGTGGAGGCGGCAACAGTAAATCCGATGGAATTGGATACGTATTTTTGTATCTTCAGGAGTTCCTTACATATATAAGTCACTCCAAAATCCACAAAGAGACCTGAGAAGCCAACAACCCCGAATTTTAGAAATTTCCAGAGAAACTCACGGAAAAAGAGTTCAAACATTCTTACAATTGTATGATTAGCACTTTCTTTTCGCCCTGCCTGATAACATCCACAGTAATTGTTTGACCAGGTTTCAGCTTTTTCAATCGGTTCATATAATCGTAAATATTGTTAACCGGTTTACCGTCCAGGGCAATAATGAGATCCCCTTTTTCCATTCCTCCACTGTAAGCCGGACCATCTTTGTTCACACCTCCAACACCCAGGCCATTTTCTTCGGTAGAAGTAAAATCAGGCATAATGCCAAGGGTAACTTTAAACCGGTAGCCTTTTCCGGATCTTTTCTTCGGCCCGGCTTCTTTAAAAGTAAGTGGTTCTTCCATACCCGACAGGTACATAAGAAGTTTATCTATATATTCCAGTAAATCTTTCTCTCCATAATAATTTAGTTTATATGCATCGTCTTCCGGAGTATGGTAATCAATATGAGCGCCTGTGGAGAAGAAGAAGACAGGGATATTTTCACCGTAGAAGGACGCATGATCGGAAGGCCCGTAACCTTCTGGCGAAAAAGATAAGCTAAGTTGTTCTTTATTAAGCTTATGCAGAATGGATTCCGATTCTTCAGAGGTACCGGTACCTCCAACCATCACGGCCCTTTTCTCCTTATCCAATCTTCCGATCATATCCAGGTTCACCATGGCTTCTATCGAAGCCAGGTCTACAGGTGGATTTTTAACAAAATATGCAGATCCAAGCAATCCCATCTCTTCAGCGCCAAAAGCAATGAAAATAATGCTTCTTTTTAGTTTCTTCTTATTCGCAGATATTTTATATGCCAGTTCAATAACACCTGCAACTCCTGAAGCATTATCATCTGCACCATTATGAACAGCCAGGGTATCAGGAACCCTCGACCCGGATCCCGGGCCGCCTAAGCCAAGGTGATCGTAATGAGCCCCGACAACAATATACTCATCAAGAAAGCCGGGATCATTGCCCTCTACCATGCCAATCACATTTTGTGTCTGCACTTCCTGAAGTATGATCTCGGTAGAAGCATCAATTCTTCCGGAAAGATCAAATGAGAAGGGCATCAGCGTATCATTTAAAAGCGTTTCAATCTGTCCGATGTTTTCCCCTGTCTCTTCAAGTATCATATCGGCGATATGTCTTTTAATATGAATTACGGGAATTCCGGCATTCGACAGAGTCTTATCAAAATGAAGCTCTTCCAGCTTATCTTTACTATCGTATTCAACACCTGAAACCAACAATACCCCTGCAGCATCATGATCCCTGGCTGTCAACACCTTGTCACGGTCGGCCGAATAGGAAATAAACAAGCTTTCCTGATCTTCCATCTCGGGATCTCCACGCAATATTAACACCCATTTATTTTGAACGTCAATATTCTCATAGTCATTCCATTGCAGGGAGTCCTCATCAATTTCAAACCCATATCCGGCGAAAACCACCCCGGCCGAGATATGGTCATTTTTTGAAAAAGCCAGGGGTATAAAATCCTCTTTCATGACTGCTTCATAATCTGCAATACGCAAGCTATTCCTGTTTCCGGCCTCTACAGTAGTGACTATATTGAAGCGTTGAAAACCATCCTCAGATAACAAGGTCAGGCCTGCCTTTTGAAACTGATCCCTGATGTATTCAGCAGCCTGGTCATCTTCAGGAGTACCGGGATACCTGCCTTGCAACAGATCCGAAGCAAAATAAAAAACATCCCGCTGTAATTCCATAGCTGTTATTTCAGGAATTCTTTCCTGTCCGTATCCCGTGTTACCAATTAAAAGCAATAATGCAATTGCCTGAAGTAAAATAAAACCACCAAATGTATGAGTGCGTTGCCTTGTGTTACTTTGTTTATTGTGCATGTGTTTATTTGTTTATTCGTTTATTTGTTTATTTGTTTATTTGTTTGTTAAATAGTCTGCAAAAATAATGAAATTCATTAGAATC
>JAUVKW010000150.1 GCA_030596025.1 Bacteroidota bacterium
TAATCGTAGAAAATGTATGCATTTTCCGGGTTAAAACAAAGGATGCATTCAAATTAGCAATTGAAAAAACCTATTACTTTGATTTATGTAATTCCATCATTTCAATAAAATCATCAAATAAAAAGGCTGTATCTGTTGGGCCTCCTGAAGCTTCAGGATGAAACTGGGTGGAAAATATTGGTTTGGTTTTATGCTTCATTCCCTCATTTGTCCCATCGTTAATATTGATAAATAAAGGTTCCCAATCCTTACTCAAGGAATTATTATCCACAGCAAAACCATGATTCTGGGAGGTTATATAAGCTTTTTTGGTTCCTGTTCTCAAAACCGGTTGATTGTGGCTTCTATGACCATACTTCAACTTATAAGTATCGGCTCCGGATGCAAGAGCCAGTAATTGATTTCCAAGGCAAATCCCAAAAACAGGTTTATCCTGCTGCAAGGCATCTGACAAATGGGCTATAGTTGTTTCACACATCTTTGGATCTCCGGGGCCATTTGATATAAAAAGCCCGTCAAATTCCTCATTGCTGAAATCATAATCCCAGGGCACCCGCACTACAGTAGTGTCCTTTTCTAAAAGATACCTGATAATATTATTCTTTACACCGCAATCAACAAGAAGCACCCGGTTTTTACCATTTCCATATACCTCTTTCTTATCAATGCTCACCATGGCCACAAGATTTTCCTTGTTTGGATCATTCCATTCAACATTTTCCTCCTGGTAAACGATCTTTCCGAGCATGGTTCCGCTTTCCCTTAATCTTTTGGTAAGAGCCCGGGTGTCTATTCCGTAAATACCAGGAACTGAATTTTTTATTAACCAGTCTGCCAGGCTTCCCTCAGCATTCCAGTGGCTGTACTTAAACGAATAATCAGAAACAACCATCCCTGAAATATGTATCCTGTCTGACTCATAATACTTCAACATCTGGTTTTCCTTTTCCACAACCGGGGTTCCATAATTTCCAATAAGCGGATATGTTAAAACCAGTATCTGTCCTTTGTAGCTAGGGTCCGTAAGGCTTTCAGGATAACCTGTCATGGCAGTGTTAAATACCACTTCTCCTCCAACAGATTTTTTGGCTCCAAAGGATTTACCAAAGTACTCTGTTCCATCTTCCAGGATTATCTTTATATTCTGTAAATTATTCATGGCGGGTTATGTCTTTAGTTTATTTACGGCAGTTTCAAGTCTTACCAGGGCACTTTCAATAGTTTGTCGTGGACAGGCTACATTCATCCTCTGGAATCCATCTCCACCATTTCTAAAGGTGCTCCCATCGTTAAATCCAAGCTTGGCTGTGTGGATCATGAATTCTTTCAAGCTGGATTTTTCTATTTTCATATCTCTGAAATCAAGCCAGAGCAGATATGTTGCTTCAGGTTTTATCAAATGTACTGCAGGAATTCTTTTTTCAAGAAAATCCTTAACAAGATCTACATTTCCCTGAATATAAATCATAAGCTGATCAAGCCAGTCATCACCTTTGGTATATGCGGCAATAGAGGCTGTTGTTCCAAATAAATTACCCATCCCTATATGCAATTTCTCAATCATTTCAGCATATTGCTCTCTAATCTTCTCATTCTCAATAATGATTGAAGAAGTAGCCAGGCCTGCCAGGTTAAAGGTTTTACTGGGAGCAATACATGTAATGATCTTCTCACTATATTCTTTAAATACTCTGGCCAGGGGAGAATGTTTGAATGCCGGCAAAACCAAATCACAATGAATTTCATCAGATACAACCAGAACATCATGTTTACGACACAAGTTTCCAAATGTTTTCAACTCTTCAGGCTCCCAGGCCCTGCCAACCGGATTATGAGGATTGGAAAATAAAATCATCTTAACACCCGTGGCAAGTTTAGCATCCAGATCCTGAAAATCCATTTTATATCTCCCGTTTTCAAGTGCCAGTGGATTGATTACCAGCTCCCTGCGATTGTTTTCAATAGCTGAGAAAAAGGGATGGTAAACAGGAGGTTGAACGAGTATCTTATCTTTCTCAGTGGTAAATGTCTGTATGAGTATATTTAATGCCGGAACAATTCCTGGAGTGAAATTTATCCAGTCTCTTTCAATTGTCCAGTCATGTCTCCTTGAAAACCAGGAGATAATAGACTCAAAATATAGATCCGGTCTGAATGAATATCCGTAAATGGCTTGCTCTGCTCTCTGCTTAACTGCGTCTGTCACAAAATGAGGTGTTTTAAAATCCATATCAGCAACCCACATAGGAATAAGATCAGTAGATCCAAAATACTTTTCCCTCCCATCATATTTAACACTGAAGGTATTTTCCCTTGAAACGATTTCATCAAAATTGTAGCTCATAATATTTCTATAAGAATCAGTCTATTGCTTAGGCTTCAAATTTAGAATCACCATATAAGGGCAATGATCCGATGCGATTTTATTATCAATGACGTAGGTTTCAACTATCTCCCAGGCATCAAAAGGGTAAAATAATACATAATCTATTTTCTTTTTCGGAGAGGAAGAAGGATAAGTTGGAATTAAGCCAGAAGGATCTGATAGTACCCATTTGCGTTCCAGGATTTTCATTGGCTCACTTCCGGGTAAAGCGTTTAAATCACCCGCTAAAATTACAGGATATTTTATTCCATCTAACAGATTATTAAGTTGTATCACTTGAGAAATACGATTTGCTGGATCTGGAGTATGATCCAGGTGAGTTCCAATAAAACTAATGGTATCCCCACTTTCCAATTCAACAATAACCTCCAGTGCTGCCCTGGGTTCATGTCCTTCAGAAGCTCCTAAGGCATGGGTTCTGGTTGCAACAAATGAATACTTTGACAAAATTGCTTCTCCATATTCTCCTCCATCGTAATCCATAGCTTTTCCAAAAACAGGCACCATTCCGGTTAAATATGCCAGTTCCAACACCAGATCTTTTCCTTTTACCCTGTTAGTTTTGAAATCTACCTCTTGTAGGGCTACCAGGTCTGGATTTGTTTTGCGTATAGTTTTAGCAATCAAATCAAGGTCCATATTACCCTTCATTGTAGCACCATGCAAAATATTAAAAGTAAGAACTCTTACTTGATCATGCTTTGAGGAACCGGGTTGTGCAAAAGAGCTGGAACAGAAAATAAGGAAAACCTGAATTAAAAATAAATATCTATTTTTTGAGAAGTTATTTTTCATAGATTGTGGCCTGTTAGCCAATTTTTCAAAAATGTTCAATTCAAAGCTATGGCAAAAATATAAATACCCTTTTGAATTCAATAGAAGATTTCTGAATTTTAGGAAATAAAATCATTGGTGTTCGATAGAAGTGTTAAATTAGGCAATGGGGTAATAAAAAAACAGAAATTCAATTGCCAATTTATTAAGGTAGTAATTCATTATAGAACATAAATACCGCGTAGCGGTTATGGTATTGTAGTAGAAATAATTCTAATTTTGTTTTTGAATTTAATAGAGAGATGTGTAAAATAAGAACATGTAAGCCAAAACTTCTCTGTTTTTTGATTTTCCGTAGACAGCATTGAAATAAAATATAGCCAGATGGAAACAGTAAGACCTAAAAAATCATTAGGGCAACATTTTCTCACTGACCATAATATTGCCAGGAAAATAGTTAACTCACTGGAATATGAGAATTGCAAAAATATTCTTGAGCTTGGACCGGGGAAAGGAATACTTACCACCTACCTTATGCAGCTTGCTGAAACGGAATTGAAACTTATTGAAATTGATGAATCTGCTGTGAATTATTTAACAGTAGAATTTCCTGAACTAAATGAAAGAATTATTCATGATGATTTTTTAAGTATTACCTTTTCTGACATTTGGACTGAGCCATTTCTTCTTATTGGCAACTTTCCGTATAATATCTCAAGTCAAATTTTCTTCCGGGTCTTGAATTATCGAAATCTGGTTCCACAAGTTGTGTGTATGATACAAAAAGAAGTTGCAGAACGAATTGCTTCCGGTCCCGGGACAAAATCTTATGGAATTTTGAGTGTACTGCTGCAGACTTTTTATAAGGTAAACATTCTGTTTTCAGTAAGTGAAAAAGTATTTGATCCACCCCCCAGGGTCCAATCGGCAGTTATACGCTTAGATCGCAATACCAGGAATGAGCTTCCGTGTGATGAAAAATTGTTTTTCAAGATTGTGAAAACGAGCTTTAACCAGAGAAGGAAAATGTTGAGGAACTCCTTAAAAAACATATTATTACCTTTGCAAACGAGTCACCCTTTATTAATAAAAAGGCCAGAACAATTAGAAATTGAGGAATTTATAACCCTTACCCAATGGGTTGAATCACATTTAAAGGAAATTGAGTAAATTTCCAGCATCAAAACCAAACGATATGCCATTTGAGCTTACAAAACAATTCATTGCAAGAATCAGGTTAACGATTGACAAGCGTGACAATAAAACTGCTAAAGAATTATTGGACAGTCTGCATGCGGTTGATATTGCCGAAATTTATGATGAATTGAACATTGAAGAAGCTAAATTCCTATACCTTCTGCTTGATAGCGATAAAGCCGCCGATGTAATTGCCGAACTGGATGAAGACGACAAAGAAAAATTTCTAAACGCCATTCCAGGAAAGGTAATTGCAAAACAGTTTATTCACAAAATGGATTCAGATGATGCAGCCGATGTCATTGGAGTTCTTGATGAAGAAAAACAAGAGGAGATCCTTTCTCACATAGAAGACATTGAGCAGGCTGGCGACATTGTTGATTTATTGGCATACGATGAAGATAGTGCCGGTGGTTTGATGGCCAAAGAATTAATCAAGGTAAATGAAAACTGGACCCTCAACACCTGTTTGATAGAAATGAGAAAACAGGTGGATAAGATTGATGAAGTGTATTATGTATATGTGATTAATGATGATGAAAAGCTTAAAGGTACAGTATCCTTAAAAAAAATGTTGCTCAGTGATAACCGAAAAAAGATAAAAGATATTGCAAATACAGAAGTTATCTCTGTCAAAACAGAAACTCCTTCAGAAGAAGTTGCCAATATCATGGATAAATATGATTTGGTTGCTCTTCCCGTAATCGATTCCCTGGGACGCTTGCTTGGACGGATTACCATTGACGATGTAGTGGATGTTATAAAGGAAGAGGCCGAAAAAGACTACCAGATGGCTTCCGGTATTTCAGAAGATGTTGAATCATCAGATAGCATATGGTTACTAACCAGGGCACGGATACCCTGGCTGTTGATTGGTTTGATAGGAGGTGTTTTGGTTGCCAAGGTAATTGGGATTTATGAATTTGATCTTGGCACCTATCCTGAAATGGCATTTTTCATTCCCCTTATCGCTGCTATGGGGGGGAATGTCGGTGTTCAATCGTCAGCTATTATTGTTCAGGGTTTGGCTAACAATACTCTGGGAATTGGAAGTACTTACAGCAGGCTGCTTAAAGAACTTTCCGTTGCCACAATTAATGGCTTAATTCTTTCAGCCTTGATTTTTGTATATAATTACTTTACAAGTCCTGAATTTGCACTTACACTTACTGTTAGTATTGCTTTATTTTCCGTGATTATTTTTGCCTCTCTGTTCGGAACATTTATCCCCCTGTTGCTTGATAGGGTAAAAATTGATCCGGCCCTTGCCACAGGTCCTTTTATCACTACGCTGAACGATATAATGGGCTTATTTATTTACCTTATGATAGGAAGGATTCTGTATGGGATTTTTTGATTCTCAAGCACTAAACAAAAATCTGAATAGATCCTGACTAAAAAAAGTGATTTATCTCTTTTACTCGTCTGACCACTTATGGTTAAGGCCAGTAAACAAACATATCATTTTTTCGATGAACTAACTATTAGTGGTCTGACGAGTATCTTTAAGGTAGTGGTTATGAGCTTATCTCTTTTACTGTTGTCTTGTCCTGATATATGTCTACAGATTAAACAAAAAAATCAAGCCACAAAATTGTGGACATTTTCTTATATTATTATGTCAAATGTCAGAAGGCAAATGGCAAATGTTTCATGTAAAGAAAAAAGGCCTCAACATTTTACATTATACATTTGACATCTGACCTTTGACCTATTCTGTGTCTTCTCTCACCTCTCATCTTTGCTTTAAACATTCCATTCGTGCATTCGTCTTCTTTCCGTGCATTAGTGGCTTTCTTTCTTTTCTCTAGCGGTTCTCTGCGTTTTCTTCGCACCTCTTTGCGTAACAGATTCTTATATCTTAGATTTCTGCTTTATTCTTTCTGTGCCCTGTGCCCTGTGCCTCTTCTTTTCTTCCCTTTTATCTTTTTCCTTTAATCTTTTATCTTTATGTCTTCCCCTGTACCTCTTCTTCTAATCCTATCCAGCTTAAAAAGTTGTTCCCATTGCTTCTACAGGATCAAGCCTGGAAGCTGATTGGGCAGGAGAATAACCGGAAATGATTCCTATTATACCTGAAATGCACATAGCCTTGAAAATATTTCCAAAGGTAAGGGTAATGTTAACATCCAAACTAATTCGCATTACTATAGTGCCTATTAAAACCAGCAAAAGGCCAAATATTCCACCCACCAGGGACAGGAGTATTGATTCATAGAGGAATTCCTGAAGAATAAATATGCTTTTAGCTCCCAAAGCTTTTTGTATGCCAATAATTTTGGTCCTTTCTTTAACAGACACAAACATTATATTGGCAATTCCAAACCCACCTACCAGGATAGAAAAGCCACCAATGATCCAGCCCCCCATGTTTATACCTGAAAATACAGCATCCATACTCTGAGCAATTAAATCTGCCTGATTTAAAGCAAAGTTGTCTTTCTCATCTGGTTTCAATTTTCGTATAGATCTCATATTAGCCACAAGGTCATCCCTAAGCTCAACAATCGGAACATCCTCTCTTGCTTTTACCAGGATCATCGGATGTAAAGATTTACTCCTCAAGTTTATTATACTTTTTGTAAAATTGATTGGGACAAGAACCGCTCTGTCAAATCCATCATCACCAAGGCCTCCCATTCCTTCCTTCTTAAGTACTCCCAAAACTTTTAGTTTTTTTCCCCGGATGGTGATGGTCTTACCAACTGGATTTGCATTCTCAAATAATTTTTCTGCCAGAACTGCCCCAATTATAGCACAATTCTTCCCACTCCTTGATTCAAACAGAGAATAATACCTGCCCTTCTCAATTTCAAAAGACCGGATATCTGCAAAATCATGTGTCGTAGACAAGAACCCAATGTTTTCGGCAGAATTATTCCGATATTTTACAGTTACCCCGGATTGGACAAGAAATGCCAAGGCTTCAGCATTCTTTAAGCGCCCCTTTAATTCCTCATATTCCCGGATGCTTGGGGCCGGTCTTTTCATAATTTCCATCCAATCAACATTCATATCAAAGCCCCATGGCATTTTATCGATATAAATTGTTTTATCGCCAAGTGAAGCAATGTTCTCCCGAATAGAGCTTTCCATCCAGTCTAAAATGGTAAAAACCGAAATAATTGCAAAAATACCAATGGTGATACCCAACAAAGAAAGAAAGGTCCTGAGCTTATTTATAATTATTGCCTGAAAAGCAAATAAGAAACTCTCTCTTATTAATTTAATAATCATCATAAGAATAAAGGTCTTAAAAATAATGAATTATACAGGTTTTAATAATGAATAAAATTACTAA
>JAUVKW010000188.1 GCA_030596025.1 Bacteroidota bacterium
ATATCCTGGAAACTTACTTCCGGCTACCAGTTCATCCCAGTCCGGAGTCCAAAGATGATACTCCAGTACTGTTTCTCCATTCATTTTGTGAATCACAGTACCTTTAAAAACCGTTATTTCCACCTCGTTCCATTCACCCACAGGCCTGGCATTCTGAGGAACAGCAGGGATCAGGTCATAAAGGGATCCGGCTTGACGGTTTCCATCTTTTCCTAACCTGGCATCTAGATGTTTTTCATTGTCCAGAACCTGCATTTCGGGAGCAGATTTCCATATATAATCAAAATCTTCTGTCCCCAGATAAAAAATTCCGGAATTCCCTCCTTCAGATATTTTCCATTCAAGTTTTAAACTAAAATTTTTAAATTTCTTGTCGTAAATAATATCTCCTCCCTCTTTGCTTCCTGCTTCACCACGCCCTGAACCTATACAATGGAGAGTTCCATCCACCACCTCCCATCCAGAAGGGAAATGATCTTTTTTAAAGCCTCTCCAGCCTTTAGTTGTCTCTCCATCAAACATGGATACCCATTCCTCCTCCAAAATGACTCCTGCTCCTGTTCCCGACAGAACACCTAATGCCTCAGTCACCTCTTCACCGGTTTCTGACCCTTGATTTTTGGTTCCCGTATTACAAGCAGTAAATAATACAATGATGGATACACTTATCCATAAAACAAATTTAATTTTCATACTTCAAATGTTTTTAGTTATAAATTAATTATACAGGCATTTCCGGAAGATTCCATCCATCCCTGTAGGTATGCTTAATATATTCTTCAGCTGCAGATTTGGCAATCAATGTTTTGCGCTTTGTATCGAAATGAGGATGTCCGTCTATTACCTCAAACTTATCGGAGGTAACTACCCTAATTTCATCTGTATCGCTGATGTTTGTAAACTTCATATTCTTGCCATCCCACATCAGCTCTCTCTTAAGATCCTGCAAACGCACAGCAACTACACCCATGACTACCATTTCATTAAGAGGTCCGGAATAATCAAAATTCGAAGATGGCTGAACTCTGTTCTCCGGATTTTCCTTACAGGCCCTGATCCAATCCTGCTCATGTGCACCTCTGCTCCATATCTTTCCGGTTTCTTCTTCAGGTCTTCTCAATTTCTTTTTGGGCTGTTTAAAAGTATCCATTTTACTATAGGGCAATAAAATGGGATTTAAGCCATAACAACCACACATCAATTTGCCTTCACTTCCCTCAAAAATACAACCTCCATTTCCATCGCGACCCAGGGTCTCTCCATCGGGCAACTCTTCAGGTCTTGGGGGCAATAATCCGCCATCGTACCAGGAAACTTTCACCTCCGGCATTTTTTCCCGGGCAGGAAAAGTATAATGCACTACTTCAGCATGTGGAGCACATTCAGTATTTACCTGTGTGGAAGAACCCTGCACTTTATCAGGATACTGAAGCTCAAGAGCTTTAAAAACAGGATCCATTATATGACAGGCCATATCACCAAGTGCACCTGTTCCATAGTCCCACCATCCACGCCAGTTCCATGGATGATAAATAGGATTATAAGGTCGCTCCGGAGCTGGTCCCAGGAAAAGATCCCATTTCAAAGTTTCAGGAACCGGATATACATCTGTCGGGCGCTCAAGACCCTGGGGCCAAATCGGACGATTAGTCCAGGCATATGCCTGATGTACATCCCCAATGGCTCCGGCCTGTATCCATTCTGTAACCTGGCGTATGCCTTCTCCTGAATTCCCCTGGTTCCCCATCTGGGTAGCCACCTTATATTTTTGAGCCAGTTTGGTAAGCAATCTTGATTCATAAACCGAGTGGGTAAGAGGTTTCTGCAGATATACATGCTTGCCCATTGTTATGGCATTGGAAGCAATAATAGCATGAGTATGATCAGTAGTGGCTATTACTACTGCATCTATAGAGTCTTTCATCTCATCAAACATCTTCCTCCAGTCATAATATTTTTTGGCTCCGGGGTAATCTTCAAAAGTCGTTCCGGCATATTTCCAGTCAACGTCACAAAGGGCAACAATATTTTCTGAAGCAGAATTTTTCAAGTTTGATCTTCCCACTCCCCCTATTCCGATACCGGCAATATTTAGCTTATCGCTTGGGGCCTTATGCCCTAATCCACCTATAACATAAGACGGAAGAATAGTGAAGCCAGCAGCAGCTGTGGCTGTTCTTCCCATAAAGTTCCTACGGGAGATGCTTTTTTTTGAAGTGTTTTTGCTCATTATTATATGTTTTTGTTTTTATGAATCCAAGAAACAATTTCAGTAATCAGAGAATCACCTACCCTGAAAAATTCATTCTATGAATGCGTCGGGCTAAAGTAATAAATTGTTCGTTTAGATTAAAATCAGAGAGAAACTTTATTGCATTTAGACTAAGATGATTTTCCTATCTTTACTAGCCATTGAAAAAAGAAATGATGCAAACAAACAGAAAACTTAGAATGGGTATGCTTGGTGGATCTACTGATGCATTTATTGGCGCCATCCACAGGAATGCTGCACTGATGGATGGAGAAATAGAATTGGTATGTGGTGCCTTCAGTAGTTCTCCCGAAAAATCAATAGCAACTGGCAAGGACCTGTACTTACCTGAAAACAGGATTTATGCCAGCTATGAGGAAATGATTGCTGCTGAAAAAATACTGGATCCTGAAACAAGAATGGATTTTGTGGCTATTGTAACCCCTAACTATTTGCACTTCCCCCAGGCTAAACTTGCCCTTGAAAACGGCTTTCATGTGATTTGTGATAAACCAATGACTATGAACCTCAGGGAAGCAAAAGAACTTGTGAGGATAGTAGAACAAACCGGTCTGGAGTTTGCTCTCACCCATAATTACACAGGCTATCCAATGGTAAAACAAGCCAGGGAGATGGTAAGTAGCGAATCACTTGGGAAGATCCGGAAAATTGTAGTGGAATACTCCCAGGGTTTTCTTTACGAGCTTATTGAAAATGGAAAATCCTTCTGGAGAGCAGACCCGGAAAAAGGAGGAGACACCCTTACCATGGGAGATATTGGCACTCATGCTGAAAACCTGGCAGAGTACATCACCGGCCTTAAGCCAGAAGAAGTGCTGGCAGAGCTGGGTGCTATTGTTCCCGGCCGGAAGTTAGATGACGATGTAAATATACTTCTGCGTTATGATAATGGTGTAAGAGGTGTTTTTGTTATCAGTCAGGCAAGTACAGGTGAAGAAAACAATCTTAGAATTAAAATATACGGAGAAAAGGCAGGAATAGAATGGGCACAGATGGAACCTAATTCTCTTAAAGTAATGTGGTCCGACAAGCCTGTGGAGATTTTAAGAGCTGGAAATAATATGCCAGGATTGTCAGAAATTGCCAGGGCCAACTGCAGGCTGCCAGGGGGACACCCGGAAGGATTTATTGAGGCTTTTGCAAATCTGTATAGAAACTTTGCCCGCTGCTTAAGAATAAGAATGGATGGAAAAATACCGGACCATGCAAAAAAGGACTTCCCTGATGTATACGATGGCCTAAGGGGAATGGCATTTATTAATACAGTTCTTGAGTCAGCCAAAAATCATGGCAAATGGGTGAAGATGAAGGTTGAAGGTTGAAAGATGAAGGTTGAAGTCCAGAAAATTTACGCAAATCAAATAAATGAATATCCTCTGTCCCGTTAGATTATTGCGAAGCAATACCATATTTATAGAATAGTTAGTAACAAAAAAATAGTCCCATGGGGACGAAATATTAGTTGCCTATAACATAAAATATAATTTTGAATCAAATGCAACTACGTAGTATACTACGTAGTAAAATCTACACAACCCTCATACCTACAATGTATTACAAAGATAAACTAAGTAGAATAAAAAATATTTTCACAGGTAATACTCTTACACCCGGCAAATTTACATATTTCCCAAGGTACTCCTACCTGCTGTTTATTCTGCTAATGCTTGCTCTGTCTGTTTTCTATAATTACCACGAAATTATTTCATTACGTCCCCAGAGCATTCACCAGTGGAGACAGACCGATTGCCTTTCTTTTACCACCAACTACTACCATGGAAATTCATTTTTTCAACCCTCCGTACATAACCTTGGTGATGATGGTTCGGGAAAAACAGCAAGTGATTTTCCGCTGATTTATTACATGGTTGGACAATTATGGAAAATTTTTGGTCCGGGAGAGTATATGTACAGACTACTTGTGATAATCCTGTCTTTCACAGGTCTGTTTGCTCTCTTTAAATCCACAGAGAGAATTCTAAAAGACTCACTTTGGGCCTTAAGCATCGTCTTTATCTTATTCACATCCTCCACCCTGGTTTATTACACCAACAATTTCCTGATGAATGTTCCGGCTTTCGCGTTTGCACTTGGAGGCTGGTATTTCTTTCTGCTTTTTTACCAGAAAGAACAAAATAAATATTTGTATTTCTCAATGATACTCTTTGGAATCGGTGGATTGCTGAAAACACCTTCAACAATTAGTTATATTGCCATATCGGGAGTTTTTCTTCTGGAATGGCTGAATATTTACCAATTCAAGGAAGGTAAAAAGATTTTTAAAACACCCTTCAAACAGTTCATTCCCTTTCTGATACCTTTAGTTCTGATAGTCCCCTGGTACATCTATGCTCAATCATACAACAAGGAATACATAGAAGGCTTTTTCCTGATCGGAACACTTCCGGCATTTGGGATATTGAACGAAGACCTGGAAAGGATTTACACGGCAGTCCGTCTTCATCTAAAAGGAAATTATTTTAGTCATGGAATGAATATTTTCTTGTTTCTATCATATCTCTTTGTTCTGTTTCACTATAAAAAAATCAATAAATTTTTACTTGCCATTATTATTCTTTTATCTATAGGCTTGATATGCTTCGTCACATTATTTACAGGAGCCCTGGAACACCATGATTACTACATTATCAATATGCTCATTCTGGTTCCATTTATCCTCTTAACACTTTTCCTTATAATAAAGAAAAACTATGTTCGGTTCTTCCACTCTCCACTGCTACGCCTGGCATTCCTAATATTTATAATACACAATATAGGTCTTACAAACAACCGTATTGAAGAGCGTTATAGTGAACATTTCTGGATGAATGAAAACCGGACAAAACACACATATGTCTTTGAAAATCTTGCTCCTTACCTTGATTCCATAGGCATAAAAAAAGATGATAAAGTATTGTGCGTTCCTGATCTAAGTATTAATATAACTCTGTACCTTATAGACCAGCATGGCTGGACCAGTTTTGGAAACACATTGAGTGATAGTCTGAAAATATCTGACAGGATAAATATGGGTGCCAAATATCTCATCTATTATGATGAAACCGAAAAGTTACTTGAAAATTTTGAGCCATTCCTGGGGGCTCAAATCGGGCAGCTTGATCATGTAAGAATTTTTGAGCTATTTCCAGTTGATGAAAAAACTATAGAGTAAGGAAAGAAGTCTACCCCCCCCTGATCCCGGTACCCCGGGAACAGGAGGGTTATTCAAATATTGCCCTGTCAGGGCAAATAA